>JAILMS010000059.1 GCA_024692385.1 Prevotella sp.
ACGAGGTCGTTGCCTGGAGCCGACAGCAGATTCAGTCCGCTATGCTCTAAGCGGTCGCCATATTCCATCACGCCGCTGACGGGTGCCTTGCCACACTTCTGAGTACAGCCCAGTGCCTTGTCTTCCAGTGTAGAGATGCCGCCAGCCTTGTTGCCTGGACTGGGGTTCTCGCCAACGGGTTCACCGTGTGATAGGAAATAGTTCTTAAAGTTATTTATCATCGAGACTGTCTTCTCAAAGAGCGCTGCTGTTTCACAGCGGTTCATAAGAATTGTCTCTGCACCAAACATTTCTGGTACCTCTGTCAGGATGCTGGTGCCACCCTGTGCTACCAGCCAGTCGGAGAATTCTCCTACCAGTGGGTTGGCGGTGATGCCACTGAATCCGTCGCTACCACCACATTTCAGACCCACGCTCAGTTTCGATACGCTGACGTCTTCGCGCTTGTCTTGTTTGGCTTGGTCATAGAGGTCACGCAGTATCTCCATGCCGGCTTCTATCTCGTCACCCTCTACGCGCTGGGTTACCAGCAGTTTGATGCGCGACTTGTCATAATCGCCCAGCATCGCCATGAAGTCCTCGGGCTGATTGTTCTCACAGCCTAAGCTCAGCACCAATACGCCACCGGCATTGGGGTGCAGACAGATGTCACGCAGTACTTTTCGCGTATTCTCATGGTCGTCAGAGAGTTGTGAACAGCCGTAGTTGTGGTGCCACGTCCAGATGGCATCGATGCCTTCTTCTTGCGTTTCCTTACGCAGCTGCTCAGCCAAGCGCTCAGCAACACCATTGACGCAGCCTACTGTTGGTACAATCCATATCTCGTTGCGCACACCGACGTCACCGTTCTTACGAACGTAGCCCTTGAAGGTACGCTTCTCGTCTTTGATGGTGAGTGGTTGGTTAACGGGATGATAGGCATATTCCAATGTACCGCTGAGGTTGGTCTTCAGGTTGTTCTCATTCACCCAGTCACCGGCTTTCATATCCTGAAGAGCATGCCCGATTGGATAGCCATACTTGATGATGTCGTCGCCTTGTTTCACATCCTTGATGAGTATCTTATGACCTGCAGGCGTGTCTTGACTGACTCTTATTTGCAGGCCGTCAACATCAATGATGTCGCCTGCCTTCTTGGGGACGAGACAGACTACCACCGAGTCGGCGGGATTTATCTTCAAGAATGTAGCTTGTTCCATCAAGTATTGTCAGCGTAGTAATTTATCCGATATTCTTTCTTCTGTAGAAGTCTATATTTTCCTTGGTGAGCAGCTCGATAGGCATGTAGTTGACAGAGTCAACCTTCTTCTTCAGGATGATAGCGTTGAAGAGGGTATCGATACATGCATAGCCCTGCATATAAGCATGCTGGGCGATGAGGCACGAGATGCTGCCTTGGCGCACACACTCTGCATTCTTATGAACCATATCGTAACCCATAATCTGGATGTTGCGAAGATTGCTGCGTAGCAGGTATTCGCCTACCAGATGGGCTTTAGAGTTGAAGGTGATGCAGTGGTGTACTAATGGATGCTGCTCGAAGAATCTTTCCAGAATGGTGTCGTAGCTCTCACGCTTCTCGTCGAGCGAGAGGTTTACCTCATGAATCTTGACATTGGGGAAGTGGTCGTACATGTAGTGGCGAAATCCCGTCTCACGGTTCTCCTGCTGCTTAGAGGCTACGTTGCCGTTGCGCATCTGTTTCATCAGCATGATTTCCTTCTCGTTGGGCGTAAACAGCATCATCATGCGTGCTGCATAGTAGCCGCTGGCGAAGGAGTCTTGTCCAAAGAATGCCAAGGGGCGCAGGTCGGGCATATAGGAGTCAAGCAATACGAAGGGAATCTCCTGAGCATGCATGATGTCGGTATATTTGCGGGTAATATCCAGCTTCGAGGGTACCACGACAACACCGTCAGGCTGTTGTCTTAATACCTCAATCATGGCTTGAGCGAAAGTGCTGGTGTCGAAACGGTTGTAGTACATCACCTTCTTAGATATGCGGAAGTCGCGGAAGCGTTCGGTAGCCTCTGTAGCACCCGTTTCTATCTCTTCCCAGTAGGCTTCTGACTCGTGCTTGGGGAGCACCATAAAGAAGGTATACGACTTGTTGTAGGCCAATGCCGAAGCATAGCGGTTGGGCTTATAGTCCATCTCTTCCAGAGCTTTCTTGACTTTGGCCAAAGCTTTAGGCGACACATTCGGGCGCTCGTGGAGCACTCGGTCTACGGTTCCTACGCTGACACCAGCGCGTTCCGCAATGTCTTTGATTCTAATCTTCGTAGTATCCATATTCTCTGCAAAGGTAATGAAAAAAAATGATACGCCAATGATTATTTGGAGAATTTTCTTAATAGAAACGTTTACGGCAGTTTTCTTGAATATTTTTTCTGTTTTCTTTGCCATTCTAAAAAATTAGTCGTAACTTTGCAAACACTTTTGACACAACATTTTTATCAGATAATTCAAACAATAAATGGCAAAAATTGTAACATTAGGCGAGATCATGCTTCGCCTGTCGCCCATGGGCAACGACCGTTTCATTCAGAGTGAGTCTTTCCGTATCATCCCTGGTGGTGGTGAGGCTAATGTCGCTGTCAGTGTGGCTAACTATGGTCATGAGGCTTACTTTGTCAGCAAGCTGCCTAAGCACGAGATAGGTCAGATAGCCGTTAACGCCCTGCGTCGTTATGGTGTGAATACAGAGTATATTTCCCGTGGTGGTGATCGTGTAGGTTTGTACTATGCTGAGACGGGTGCTTCTATGCGTCCTTCAAAGGTTATCTACGACCGTGCTCACAGTGCTATTGCTGAGGCTGATCCCACAGATTTCGATTTTGATGCCATTATGGAGGGCGCCGCTTGGTTCCACTGGAGTGGTATTACCCCAGCTATCAGCGACAAGGCTGCTGAGCTGACTCGTCTGGCCTGTGAGGCTGCTAAGCGTCACGGCGTAACAGTTTCTGTCGACCTGAATTTCCGCAAGAAGCTGTGGACCTCAGAGAAGGCTATCTCTATCATGCGTCCACTGATGAAATCTGTCGATGTATGTATTGGTAACGAGGAGGATGCTGAGCTCTGTCTTGGCTTCAAGCCCGATGCTGATGTAGAGGGTGGTCAGACTGATGCTGCTGGTTACGAGGGTATCTTCAAGCAGATGATGCAGGAGTTCGGCTTCAAGTATGTTGTCTCTACACTCCGTGAGAGCTATAGTGCTACTTTCAACGGTTGGAAGGCGCTGATCTACGATGGCAAGGAGTTCTATCAGTCTAAGCGTTACGAGATTAATCCTATCATCGACCGTGTAGGTGGTGGCGATTCCTTCTCTGGTGGTCTGATTCACGGCCTGCTCACCAAGAAGACTCAGGGCGAGGCACTGGAGTTTGCCGTAGCTGCTTCTGCACTGAAGCACACTATCAATGGTGACTTCAATCAGGTATCTGTTGAAGAGGTAGAAGCCTTGGCTGGTGGTAGTGCCAACGGTCGCGTTCAGCGCTAAAGCATATTGAGAAATTGAAATAATGAGAAATTGAGAATTTTGATTTATGGCAAAATTTGATAAGATAGCTGTCCTGAAGAAGATTGGCGACACAGGTATGGTACCCGTCTTCTATCACAAGGACTTGGAAGTTTGCAAGAACGTGGTAAAGGCCTGCTATGAGGGTGGCGTTCGTGCTTTTGAGTTTACCAATCGTGGCGACTTTGCTCAGGAGATTTTTGGTGAGCTGGTAAAGTGGGCTGATAAGGAATGTCCTGAATTGGCTCTGGGTATTGGCTCTATCGTTGATGCTCCTACCGCAGCCATGTATATTCAGTTGGGTGCCTGCTTCGTAGTAGGTCCGCTGCTGAATCCTGACATTGCTCCCGTTTGCAATCGTCGCCTCATTCCTTACTGCCCAGGCTGTATGACTGTTAGCGAGATTGGTAAGGCTCAGGAGTTAGGTTGCGACCTGACAAAGGTATTCCCCGGCGACGTTGTTGGTCCTAATATGGTTAAGGGCTTGAAGGCTCCTATGCCTTGGTCTAAGATTATGGTGACAGGTGGCGTTGCTCCTGAAGAGGAGAACCTTAAGGGCTGGTTTAAGGCTGGCGTCTTCTGTGTGGGTATGGGCTCTAAGCTGTTCCCCTCAGATAAGGTGAAGGCTGGCGACTGGCAGTATGTAACCGACAAGTGCAAGGAGGCACTTGGTTATGTGGCTAAGGCTCGCGCTTAGTGCCGCAGTCCTTGTAATATTATCAGCTTGTTCCCCGTCCGATAAGGCAGCGGTGGACAAGCTGAATTCAATCTCTTATGCCTTTCATTATCGCGACATCGACTCTACGGAGTATTATGCTCAGCGTGCCTATGAGCTGTCGTCGTTTGACGACGGGCGAGCCGAGGCTCTCAATAATCTGGCTTTCGTCTCTTTGGTACGCATGGATTATGACAAAGCTGAGCAGCAGTTGAATGAGGCGTTGTCGCTGACTGATAACCAGGTTGAGTTGCTGATTGCTGAAGTACAGCAGATGCGCCTTTGTCAGCGTCGTAGCAACAATCGTGCTTTCTATGAACATCGTGAACAGGCGCAGAGCCATCTCAATCGCATTCGTGAAGAGCGTAGCGAGCTGTCGGAGCGTTTGCAGCAGCGCCTCATCTATGCAGAGTCGGAGATGGCTGTCGTCAACTCCACCTATTACTATTATGTAGGCCTTGAGCGCCAGTCGATAGAGGCTATCGAGGAGATGGATACGGAGGCTACGCGTCGTGATACTGCCCAGTATCTGAACTATCTGTATAATGTGGGTGCTGGTGGCATCCTGACTGATGGCAGTGCTGAGCAGATTCGTGCCGACGAGATAGAGTGTCTGACGCGCTGTCTGAACCTTGCTGAGCGTCGTCACTATCCTTATTTCAAGGCGCAGGCACTGGAGGCATTGGCCGACCATACGGGTAATATGGCACAGGCTGAAGAGGCCTTGCGACTGTTTGAAGCCTATGGCGATGTCTATCAGATAGCGGGTGCCTATCGTACGTTGGCTTCTTGTTACCATGCAATGGGTGACGACCATCAGGCCCTTGACAATCTGAATAAGGCATTGGCTGATAAGCGCATCAACCAGGCTCCAGACCTGGTGGCTAGTATTCGTGAACAGCTCTCTGTGGCTTATTCCGCTATTGATGACAAGCGACAGAGCGACTACAACCGCAATATCTATATCGACTTGCAGGAACAGACTCGCCAGGACCGCGAGTTGGAGGCTCGTGCTGGCATCCTTGACAGAGAGGCCCGCCAGCTCAACTGGATGATTCTGGCTGTGGTGATAGCCATCTTGCTGTTGCTGTTCCTGTTGTGGCTCTTCAACCGTATGAATCGTCAACGCAAGGAAGACACCCAGTTTGACGACCTGTTGGAACAGAAGACGGAGGAGGTGGCTGAGGCTCGTCTGCGCGTTGAGCGTAATGAGCGCCGCCATTTGGAGCAACGTGCCAAGATATCCATGGCAATGGGTATTCTGCCACTCATCGACCGCATCCGCCATGAGGTAGAGAAGGTTTCTGAACAGACTGATAATACAGAGCGTTTGGACTATATCCGTGAGCTCACTGACAATATCAACCAGCAGAATGAGATGCTGACAGAGTGGATACAGCTGCGTCAGGGTGAGCTGAGCATGAATGTGGAGAGTTTCCCCCTGCAGTCATTGTTTGATATTGTGGCTCGCAGCAAGAGGAGTTTCCAGATGAAGGGCGTTACGCTGAATGTCCTTCCTACTGAGACTACCGTTAAGGCCGACCGTGTGCTGACGCTTTTCATGCTCAACACGCTGGCTGACAATGCCCGCAAGTTTACACCTGATGGCGGACATGTTGACATCTCCGCTGCTGAGGGCGAAGGCTATGTCGAGGTGTCTGTAGCTGATACTGGCTGTGGTATGGATGTCGACCAGTTGGCCCACGTCTTTGAACATAAGGTACAACAAGGTCATGGCTTCGGACTGATGAACTGTAAGGGCATCATCGAGAAGTATCGTAAGACGAGCCAGCTGTTCTCTGTCTGCTCCTTGCAGGCTGAGAGTCAGGAGGGTAGGGGCTCACGCTTCTTCTTCCGCCTGCCTAAGGGTATCGTTAGATGTTTGGTAATAGGTGTTGGCTGCTGGATGTTTGCTTTAGGTACATGGGCTGCCCCATCACCTAATACCCACCACCCATCACCCATAGAACTTGCCCACATCTATGCCGACTCAGCCTATTTCTCCAATATCAATGGCACCTATGCCCGTACATTGGAGTTTGCCGACTCTTGTCGTGCCTATCTCAATGCCCACTATCTCAAGCAGCACCCTAAGGGCAAACTCCTGCTCAAGAGATTAGGCGATGAGGCCACACCGATAGATATCCAGTGGTTGCACGAGGATGTGGAAACCAACTACCAGATTATCCTCGACATCCGTAACGAGAGTGCCGTAGCAGCATTGGCCCTTCACGAGTGGTCGCTCTACGCCTATAATAACAAGGTGTATACACAGCTCTTCAAGGAGCTTAGCGCTGATACCACGCTGTCAGACTATGTCCGCACCATGCAGCAGTCGCAGCAGAACAAGCGCATCGCCGTCTATCTGCTACTGGTATTGCTGGTACTCATCGTTCCAGCCTACTATATGCTCTACTATCGTCATCGTCTCTACCAGCGCTTCCGTCAGGAGCGCCAGCAGCAGACCAGCATCGAGATGGCTGACGACGAGTTGCGTCGTGCTGAACTGGAGAATGCCAATCTGCATGTTGCTAACAGCGTGCTTGACAACTGCCTCTCTACGCTGAAGCATGAGACGATGTACTACCCCTCACGCATCCGCCAGCTGGTTGATGCTGGTGATATGCAGTCGCTGGCAGAGGTGGCAGCCTACTATCGTGACCTCTATGGCATTCTTATCCAGCAGGCCATCTCACAGGTGGAGCGCATCAAGCTGCATCTGCATCCTGTAGAGCTCTACGGACAGACCGTCTTGGGCGACGACAACCTGCTGCACTATCTCTTCGAGCTGCTGAAGGTTGACGCCTCTCAGGTTACTGCCGAGGTTAAAGATGAGAAGTATGTGGTCTATTACGTCACTTTCAACTCTCAACTTTCGATTTTCAACTCTTATCTGGCTCGTCAGATAGTACGCGATCATGGAGAGGCTACAGCCCGTCGTGGTTGTGGTATCGTCATAGATAATGAAAATAATTTAGTCAACATAACATTACCCCGACACAATGGAAAAGTTTAAACTGATTATCGTCGAGGATGTACCCCTCGAACTGAAAGGCACAGAAGGCATCGTGCGCAACGAGATTCCTGAAGCTGAAGTCATTGGCACCGCAGCCAACGAGAGTAGCTATTGGAAGCTGATTAAGCAACAGCAGCCCGACCTGGTGTTGCTCGACCTCGGACTGGGCGGCTCTACCACCGTGGGCGTCGAGATTTGCCGTCAGACTAAAGAACTCTATCCTCAGGTGAAGATACTCATCTTCACTGGCGAGATACTCAACGAGAAACTGTGGGTCGATGTGCTCGACGCTGGTGCCGACGGCATCATCCTGAAGAGCGGTGAGCTGCTCACACGTCGCGACGTAATGGCCGTGATGGAGGGCAAGCAGCTGGTATTCAACGAGCCCATCCTCCAGAAAATTGTCGACCGCTTCAAGCATGCCGTATCCTCACAGCTGGCACGCCAGGAGGCACTTATCAACTATGAGATTGATGAATACGACGAGCGCTTCCTGCGCCACCTGGCGCTTGGCTTCACCAAGGAGCAGATTACGGGTCTGCGTGGCATGCCCTTTGGCGTGAAGAGTCTGGAGAAACGACAGATGGAACTGGTTCGCAAGCTCTTCCCTGGTGGCGAGAGCGTCAACGCAACCCGTCTGGTAGTTCGTGCCCTCGAGTTACGCATCCTCGACATCGATAACCTCGAGCCCGATATGGAGTAATTTCTTAATTTCTCATTTTTTAATTTTTTAATTTTTCAATTTTTGTATTTTTGAAAAGGTTTTTGCCACATATTGCCATAACGCTGTTCCTGACACAGCTGCTGCTCATGCTCGTGTCGTGGCTGCTCAGTGCTGCCTTCCCTGAAAGCGGCATCCGCTCGCTGCTCTCCAGCGAGGGACTGCGCTGGTTCTTCGGCCATTTCAGCCATCAGCTGGCCACCCCCGTGCTACTGTGTCTGTTGCTCGTCATTATGGCATACGGTGTATTCCGTCGTTGTGGTGCCCTCAGCTATAAAGCCACGTTCCGTGAGCGTCGCGCCCTCACCATGACGCTGCTACTCGCCGTTGTAGCCCTTGTCCTGATACTGCTACTTACGGCCGTCCCCCATGCCGTCATGCTCTCCGCTATGGGCACCCTCTGGCCGTCGCCATTCTCGCGTGCCCTGTTGCCCATGCTCTGCTTCATCATTATCTCGCTGAGTGCTTTCTATGGCATCATGGCAGGCCACTTCAACAACCTCACAGATGTCTATGAAGCCCTGCTCGACGGCATCCGACAGGGCGCTGCATTCATCCTGTTCTATCTGCTGATAACCCAACTCTACCTGTCGGTATGCTACACCTTGCCGACGGTAATAGTATAGCTGATACCCTCAAAAGAACAGCTAAGCCAGTTCTGGGATAGGCTGTCCTGTGCGTGGGACACGCTAAGCCAGCTCCGTATTAGCTGTACTGGCGCGCAAAAACTTGCAAAACTATTAACCTATTAACATAACACCCCTCAATCCTCGATAAATAAAGGGCTCAGGCCATGTTAATAGTTGCTCAAACTATTAACATACATGTACCATACTTCTATTCTACATTTTGGGAGTCTATTTTGTATGTCGGTTAATAGTAGGTTAAATGTTTCCAAACTATTAACATGGCTCAAATGCCCTCTACATCGGCATTTGCGCCCAGTTATGTTAATAGGTTAATAGTTTTTGATTATACTTATAAATGTATCGTTTCCCCCTCTCTTGAGATTGTCCAAAGGGGAATACCTTTCTCATCTGTGAATTCCTTCATTCGCCATGAGGATTCGAAACCGCTGGCAACAAAATGCATGGGAACAAAGAGACCGACATTGAATCGCTCGATGAACTGGCGGCCGCCAAGGGTATAGCCGTTGCCGATGCGTCCATCTACAGGGAACATCACCACATCAAAGCTATTGGTTATCTTACTGATGTCTTTTAACTCGCCCAAATACTGCTTTTCATGGGCTATCGGATCAATTTCTTCATCGAACTCTTCACTATAGATGGTCTCGCCAGGTTTGACATCCTGCAGGAATCTCGCATACCAGTTATTCAAGTTTCCAGCATGGAAGAATCGTTTACCCCCAGTCTCAACAATCCAAGAGACGCCACAGTCTGTGCTGCCTAATGCCCATACAGATACTGTTCCATCTGACCATGTGCCACCCTTTGCTAACCATACGTTAGCATCCTCTTTATTGGCTCTACGATGCTTGTAGATGTCCTTGGAAAGAACATAGGTTATATCCTCGTGTTGTTCCTTCCATTTGAAGATAGCGCTATTGAAGTGGTCTTCGTGGAAATGACTGGAGAAAACATAGATGGGTTTGCTCTTCTTCAGAAATGAAGAGACAACATCATACGGATCGAGCCAATAGTCGAAAATCAGGATGGATTTATCTGTTTCCAGTACGAAACAACTATGGAATACGTAAGTCAACGTCATTGTTGTATCAATAGTCATTGTATCTCAAATCTACTTATGTCCAAAACTCCTTTTCTCCAGTATCTACCATTTCACCCTCACACTTGGGACAGGTCTTCATATCCCATACACGGATGTTGTCACTGCCACATTGAAGACACAGGCGGCCAACCTCGCTTCTATAGGAAGGTGCCACGTCTGCAATGATGCCACCCACTACAATATTCTGAATGGTCTTGCAGTCGGGGCAGAGCATGGGGGTAATCTGTTGGCGGAACAGTCCGCGCCCCTCATACACCTCAGCCTCATAGCCACAGCTCTTACAGCGATATTTCCGTTTCCATGCCATCTAATCAATGGTTTTATCTTTTCTCTATAATCATTTAAATAGCTCTACAAAAGTACGAAAAATAATGTAAAACGAGGCTCTTTGCATTGATTTTTGAGATTAATTAGGGAAAATAATGGAGAACGTGTTGTTAAAATTCTTTATTATTCTTTGGGAGTTCTGAATTTCTTTGTACTTTTGCATTACATAATGAAACATTGTCCTTAACAAAAAGAAAGATGGTCTTCAAACAACAATATGCTGTCATCGTGCTTTTTGCCCTGATTGTTACCTCTTGTCTAACGAGCTTGGGCAGTTATCGTTCTACGGATAGAATGGTCAACGAAGATATGGAAAGAGCCTTGGCACTTGCCTTGGAAGAGCAGGAGAGCGATGTGATTAGTCAAGATACCATTCGTACATTCAATAGTCACTTGCAGATTGCTGAGTTGCGAGGTAAGGCAACGCTGACGGTGGAAACCCGTGGCCAGCAGTTGCAGGCCTATGCACACTGTTCTGAGGCTACCATCTTCCGCCTGTCTGACCAGCGCCCTGCTACTGTGTTGTGGGTGTTGACAGGATTATGGGCTATGTTTGTGTGGTATCGTCGTCGCGAATTAATGGGACAGGTCCATGATGTTTTTGGCGGGCTGACCTATTCAGCAGTAGACAGTTGTTTCTATGCTGCCAATGGCAATAAGGTACCACTTACTCCCATGCAGCACCAGCTGATGGAGATGTTTTTCCACTCACCCTCTCACTCACTGACAAAGACGGAGATATGTGATGCCCTCTGGCCTAAGAAACCTGATGCCAGCGAGACGCTGTATACGCTCATTCGCCGACTGAAACCAGTTGTAGAGCAACATTCTAATCTCAAAATAGAATCTGATCGCAGTAAAGCGTATCGTCTGGAAATCAAATAGATAGAATTCTGGATAATTGTCTGACAGTAAATGTCAGTGAATTGTCAGGCAGTTTTTAACAGCCTTTTCTTGTTTGTTGCTACCTTTGCCGAAAACTTCAAAGCAAAGTGTTATGCAACCAACAACATTCTCTAAAATCAACACCCTCATGGCATGGCTTGTGTTTGTCATCGCCGCTGTGTTGTATGGTCTCACCGTAGAGCCTACGGCAAGCTTGTGGGACTGTCCTGAATTCATTGCGTGTGGCTATAAATTGGAAATAGGTCATCCGCCTGGCGCACCCTTCTTTATGCTGGTAGCCAACCTCTTCTCTCAGTTTGCCAGCGATCCTTCGCAGATAGCATTGATGGTCAACCTGCTGTCGGCACTCTTGAGTGCGGGCTGCATCTTCTTCCTATTCCTTACCATCACGCACCTTGCTCAGAAACTGATGATAGGAAAGGTGGCAGCTAACGCTCCACTTGGCATTATTCGCTATTCACTGAATAAGGTTATCACCATTGAGACATGCGGTGTGGTAGGAGCGCTGACCTATACCTTCAGCGACTCCTTCTGGTTCTCGGCTGTTGAGGCGGAGGTTTATGCTTTCTCGTCGTTCCTTACAGCACTGATGTTCTGGCTTATTCTGAAATGGGAGAATGAGGCCGACCAGCCTCGCAGTGACCGATGGATAATTTTGATAGCCTATATCACCGGTCTGTCTATTGGTGTCCATCTGCTCTGTCTGCTCTGCTTACCGGCTATGGCCTTTGTCGTCTGGTTTCGCAAAGATAAACTTCTCTCACGCCTTGTCAGAGAGCGTCGCAGATTACTGAAGTCGTCAGTATCCTGTCTGCTGATGTTTCTGGTGGGCTTCAGTAGCTATGGTGTCATCCTTGTCCGTGCCAACGCCTGTCCACCGATGTGTGAGAATGAGCCCAAGACGCTTTCCACACTGGGCAAGTATCTGAGCCGTGAACAGTATGGTCAGAAACCGCTCTACCCACGTATCTACTCTATGGCCCATGCTCAGGCATATGAGGACTGGATGGGAGAAATGGAGACGCATGAGGGCATACCAACGAAAGCGGAGAATCTGCGCTTCTTCCTGACTTATCAGGCGAACTTCATGTACTGGCGCTATTTCCTCTGGAACTTCGTGGGACGGCAGAACAATATCCAGGGGCAGGGTGAGGTAGAGCACGGCAACTGGATAACGGGTATCCGATGGATTGACGACTGGCTGCTGGGCTGCGATACCTCGCAACTGCCATCCGACTTGGCTGAGAACAAAGGACGCAACGTTTTCTATGGTCTGCCACTACTATTGGGCTTGCTGGGCATCTTCTGGCAATGGCGACAGGGCCGTGAGGGATGTCGACAGCTATGGATCGTTATGCTACTGTTTGTGATGACGGGCTTGGCCATCGTGGTCTATCTCAACCAGACACCCATGCCGCCACGAGAACGTGACTATGTCTATGTTGGCTCATTCTATGCCTTTTCCATCTGGATAGGGTTGGGGGCTGCCTACCTCAGAAAGCTGGCTCCTCTTGCTCTTCTCGTTCCCCTGCAGATGGTTTCTCAGACGTGGGATGACCACGACCGCTCAGGACGCTATACCTGTCGCGACTTCGGACAGAACTACCTGATGACCATGCAGGATGAAGGCAATCCTGTTATCTTTACCAACGGCGATAACGACACGTTTCCCTTGTGGTATAATCAAGAGGTGGAAGGTGTGCGCAGAGATACGCGCGACTGCAACCTGGAATACTTGCAGACAGACTGGTACATTGACCAGATGAAACACCCTGCCTACGATTCTCCCGCCTTGCCAATCAGCTGGAGTCACGAAGACTATCGGGAAGGGAAGATGGAATATCTTCCCATCAACACCGATAGCCTTACTATTACGTCACCAGAGGGAACCATGGTAATCTCGCTAAAGGATAAGAAGTATCTGCTGAAAAATGAGTTGATGGTGCTGGAGATGCTGTCGAATGCCGTATGGAGCCGTCCTTTCTATGTGGCCATCAGTATGGGCAACAACCTCTCATTCCTGCACGACCATCTGGTGCTTGAAGGTCTTGCCTATCGCATCTCACCAAAAGCTACTGAACAACAGGTAGATGTGGAACGGCTCTACGATAACATCATGCATCGCTTCCGTTATGGCGGTCTTAATACTCCTGGTATCTATGTCGATGAGGATGTGAAACACATGGCCAATACCCACCAGTTTATTATGGGTGTACTCATCGACTCATTGCTCCAGCAGGGCGATACCCAGCGGGCGCTGAACGTCTGCAAGAAATGGCAGCAAGAAATGCCACAAGAGAATCTGCCCTATACTGATGCAGCGCTCTCTATGGCACGCTGCTACTACCTGACCAGTCAGCCCAAGCTGGGCGATGCCATTGTCAGCAACCTGCTACGACGCTCAGCGGAGTGGATTACATGGATTGATACTATCACTCCTTCGCGTCGTAATGCTTCAGCCTATACACGCTATATCTGGCTAAAGACTATGCGCCAGACCTTGTTAGTTGCCGACCAATTCAACAGAACCGATAAGTTTCATCAATACCTCAATCAATATGCATCCTTCAATCAATAAATGCTTCTCTGTCTTGAGGAGTCGTCATATCCTTATCGCTGCATGCGCACTAATCGTTGCAGGTTACTTCCTGATGTCGGGGGCAGGCAGTACAGAAGAGTCATTCAATCCAGACATCTTCTCGCCTCGTCGTATCGTCGTGGCCCCCATCTTATGCCTTGCTGGCTATCTGCTCATCATTGTTGGTATCCTCTACAAGAAGTAAGAACACTGGCGCAACTCGCTGAGAGCAACTAATGGCTTACTTTACCAGTATTCGCTTGCCTCGCTGGATGTAGATGCCCTTAGGCAGGCGGATGGTGGAGCCTGTAGGAGCTACCAGACGACCGTTGAGATCGTAGATGGGAGCATCAGAAGACAACTGGTCGGCTTGGATGCTCTGTATGCCACTGGGGTCGTACAGTCTGACATGCTGGAAGTAAGGCCAACAGTTGCCGGTGAGTGTTTCTAACTGAGTGCGTAGCAGAGCCTGCTCGTAAGCAATATCATCGAAAGTGGTCTTCACAGCGTCGGGTAATGTAGTGCCCAACAACGTGATAACGTCACCCTCGCGCAGAACATTGATAAATGCCTTGTCGCCAATGGTTTCAACACTGGCAGGGAGCGTCAGCTCAGTGATGGCGCTACAGTCTTTGAAGGCACCTTCGCCAATAGTGGTGAAGTGGTCGGAGAATACGACATCCTTCAGACTGCTACAACCCTCAAAGGCAAACTCGTCAATAGCTGTTACCTGTTCAGGAAGGGTGATACTGGTGAGCGATACACAGTTCTGGAACGTGCGGTTGGGTATGGTGTCGAGTGAGGCCTGGTAATTTACCGACTTCAGCTTAGAACACCATAGGAATACCTCCTTGTTCATCTGCGTAATGCTGGCGGGCAGCGTGGCTTCTGATAATGAGGTACGCGCAAAGGCCTGAAGACCGATGCTTTGCAACTCTGAGGGCAGAGGTGCGCTAGTCAGTACGCTACAGTTGTAGAAAGCCTGATTACCAATGGTAAGCAGATGAGTTGGCAGGGTTACTTCTCTCAACATGAGGCAATCCCTGAAGGCATTGGCCTGGATATGCAGCACGGGAAGATCCTCACCTTCATAGCTGACGTTATCAGGGATAACAACCGTCTCTAATGTCTTAACGGCAGTGACTACCTCTGCATATTTCTTGAGAACAAAAATCTTATAGGTGATATCATTGAGAACTAACTCATCTTCAGACTTGTGGTAGGTAACGACAAGATTCAGGTCGTTGGCAGGCATCGTGCTCTGGAACACTTCGGCGTCTTCCTCGCCCATGGGGTCCTCAGTAAGTCCGGTGATGACATACCAGTGGTTGACACGCTTGAGTTCCTCAGCAGGAAGCGTGACCTCGTCACCATAATAATAGGTGTAGAGCTCGTCATTCAGCAGACGGTTAGACTCTTTGACCTCGTTCT
This sequence comes from Prevotella sp., assembly GCA_024692385.1. Lineage (GTDB taxonomy): Bacteria > Bacteroidota > Bacteroidia > Bacteroidales > Bacteroidaceae > Prevotella. The sequence goes on from JAILMS010000059.1 coordinate 14,964, forward strand.
CATAGAAACGTATCTGGTACTGGAAATTACCACAGACGCTGACATTCTTGGCAGGCATGACGGTTGGCAACTGTAGCCAGCCAGAGAAGCGGTGACCCTCCTTGACGGGATCCTCTTCAGGGATGATAGCGCTACCTACGAGCAGGCTCAGCTGCTTGTACTGTTCTCCGTCGACGATGTAGGTGAGGGTGTACTCCTGACTGACCGTCATGTTACGGAAGAACTTCCAAGGCTCTTCCTCTTGATAGGGCTCGATGCTGGGCACATAGAGCTGGGCATAGTTATATACCTCTTGTTCGAAGGCATCCACATTAGCCGAGGGTGCCTGTGTGCTGTTGGCAGTGAGTTGAGTAATGGCAAGACAACCGCTGAAGCATTCGCTACCTACTATCTCAAGTGAAGCAGGAAGGGTGATGCTGGTCAGATTAGAGCAGTCTTTAAATACTCTTGAATTGAGGTTGATAATGCCCTCAGGAATGGCGAAGGATGTGAGGGAGGTACAACCTTGGAAGGCTCCCTCCATGATATCAATCATGGTACCTTGCAGGGTAACCTTCTCCAGTGCTTGACAATCCCAGAAGAAGAGTCTGGACAGAGGCTGAACAAAGCCTTCTGCAAAGGTGGCCTGACGTAGTTGACGGCACTGCTTAAAGACCTCATCACCCAGCGTGGTCAGTGAGGCTGGCAGCACAATCTGTTCGATGGCGCTATTGGCGAAGGCCTGCATGCCCAGCGTCTTAAGACCTGCAGGCAGCTGGATGTCCTTCAGGCTGACGCATCCGTTGAAGGCCTGCTTACCGATGTTCTTGACATTTTCTGAAATTTGGAACTGTGTCATTGACCTACAACCTTCGAAGAGGTTATCACTCAAGGTCTCCAGTGTAGTGGGGAAGTTGCTGACAGCTTTCAAACTGCTACAGTTCCTGAATACTCCATTACCGATGGAAGTGATGCTGGTAGGAAGAATGATACGCTCCAGGTAGATGCTACCTTCGAAGACTCTCTCAGCAATCTGGACAACAGGGTAGGTAACATCTTCTAAGCTGACTTCCTCCGGAACCTGCAGGGTGGTAATGTTCTGCGTGAGTTTCTTAACGACTCTCAGAACAATAGCGCGCTTCTCAAGATTCTTTCCGTTGAGCTTCTCAGCAGGATATAGCTGGTATTCAAAATCGCCAATCTCCTTCTGGTAAGAAACGTAACCGAAGATGTCAGTATTGCGACCTGGCATAATGATGGGAACATCCTTGTCCCAGCCAGAGAAGATGCCCTTGCTGGGGGTACTGAAACGTGATTGGTCAATGATGGTGCCACCCATTTGCTTGGTTTGATACCATATTTTATCGTCAACATAGAACGTCAGTGTGAATACACCGTTCTTTTGTATGGTGGCAAAGCTCTTCCATGGCTCCTGAGCCTGATAACCAGCGAGACTGTTTTCGGGAACAAATAGGTTTATATTATCTTGCGTACCACCAAAGGCTGTGGGATCAGTGGTTGGAACATTCTCAGCCAGACAGAAGACATCCTGCAGCTTTGGACAGTTAGAGAAAGCACCCTGCTCCAACACCGTGAGACTGGCGGGAAGCGTCAGAGAGAATACCTTCTGACAACCCGTAAAGGCTTCTTTGTGGATAGCTTGTAGCGAGGTCATCTTGTCCATTACCAGTGTGGTGAGTGCTATACAGTTCTGGAAAGCACCCTGGCCAATTGTTTTCAGTGTAGTGCTGGTGGGCAATGTACTGAGTGAACGGCAGTTGCGGAAAGCGTAGTCACCAATGGCGGTGACATTAGCTGGTAGAGTGAATGTTGTCAGCGCAGTACATCCATCAAATAATGAGGTACTGATGGTGGTAATGGCATCGGGCAACTGGATGGTAGTCAGACTGGTACATCCTTTGAACGCAGCCTTTCCGATGGTGGAAATGCTGGCAGGGATGTTGATGGTCTGGATAATGGTCTGTCCGTTGAAAGCACTGTCGGTAATGGCGATAACAGGATATTGCTCGCTGTTGAAACTGATATTGTCGGCAATGTCTATCTGGATGTCGCTCTCAGAGAGTGTTTTCTCAATCTTAATCATCTCAGCACGACGAGGAAGATTCTTTCCGTTTAACTTCTCGCTGGGATGCAGCAAATACTTGATGCCGTAATATACCAGTTCGTTGGCAAGATAACCGTAAATATCTAAGTCGTTGTTGGGCATGAAGACGGGAATTTCCTTGTCCCAGCCAGAGAACGAACCGTAGGTGGGTTCATGGAGATTGGTCGCGTCAACTAAGGTACCGCCCTTTTGCGTGATCTTAAAGTGTTCTGAGTCGTTAAGATAGAAAGTGATGATACTGGCTTCTCGTGTGGCATCTATCCGCTTGAAACTGTTCCAAGGTGCTGTTGTCTTGTAGTCTCGGAGGAGTTCATCACTGGCATCTACAGCAACGTGTAGGGCGAGGCTTTGCACCAATGTGTCAAAGGCATCTTCAGCAGCTTCGGGCATGTTTGATGGCAGACAGTAAACTTCTGTCAGTTTGTTGCAATCTCTGAATGCCTCGTTTCCAATGCTCTCTATGCTCTCTGGCAGATTGATGACGGTTAGTCCGCGACATCCTCTAAAGGCCTGATTGCCAATAGTTGTCAACTTATCGGTGGTGGGCAAGATGGTTAATAGCTCGCAGTTGCGGAAAGCATATTTACCAATGCTTGTCACATTTTGGGGTAGCGTGATGTTTTGCAGTTTGTAGCAACCGTCAAAGATAGCATCAGGAATGGTTGTCAGTGTGCTTGGTAATGTAACAGTCTTCAACTGATTACATCCCTGGAAGATATCTGTACCTATATCGCAGTTTGCAGGCAAAGTGACACTGGTCAACGAGCTACAGCCCTTGAAAGCTTCGTTACCGATACTTGTCAAACTGCTTGCTGAGGGCACCTCGCTCAAACTGATACAGTAGCGGAATGCCTGTTGCATGATGGTCGTGATCTTAGACGAGTGGAGGGTTAACAGACTGCTACAGCCGTCGAACATAGCCTTTGAAATGGTCGCAATGGTGCTGGGTAGCGTTACTTCAGCAAGTGACGTACAACCTTTGAATACAGACTCTCCGATAGTCGTAACGGAATTAGGGAGCGTTACTTTCTGCAGGTTGGTCAGAGACATGAAAGCATCGTTGTTAATGGTGGTAACAGGATAAGTGACTCCAAGATAATTGATTTCTGATGGAATAACGATTTCTGTGTCAGCATCTGCATTTTCTTTAATCACCTTTATCAGTTCGGCGCGCTTCTTGAGTCCCTTGCCATTAAGCTGCTCGGCAGGTCGAAGGTAGTAATGTATCTTGTCATTATCCTTATATTCCAGCGTAAGGTAACCGTAGATAGCAAGATCGCTATTGGGCATGAATGTGGGTAGACTCTTGTCCCATCCGGAGAAGATGCCATCAACAGGCTCTGTCAGTTCGCTGTAGTTGACATCAGTACCTCCTTGCTGTTTTATCTCATAATATTTTGTATCATTGACATAGAAGGTGATGCTGGCATCACTGATGGCATCTATGTTGTTAAATGATTTCCACATGTCGGCTTGTTCGTAGTCGGCAACTGCACCTTCAGGAACATGCAGTGCGAGAGATGACTGCTGATTTCCAAAGGCTTTGTCTGTGGCTATGGGGTGGGCAGTAGCCCAACAGTATACGTCTTTTAGCTTATTACAGCCACTAAAGGCATCGTCGAAGATATATTGTGTACTGGCAGGCAGCACGATGCTCTCAAGACCAGCACATCCCTGAAATGCTTGTTCTTCGATGTTCTCCACATTCTCTGATATCGGGAGCTTTGTAAGTTTTTCGCAATTGCGGAAAGCAAACTTCTTAATGGTTTCTACACTTGTAGGCAGTGTGATGTCTACTAAGTTAATGCACTTGTCAAAGGTGGCTTCGGGAATTTCTTTAAGATTCTTGGGAAGTATGACGGTGGTCAGTTGCCTACACTCCTGAAAAACGTCTGTTCCGAGTTGACAGTTTTCAGGTAATACAATTTCTTCGAATAAGCAGCCTCTGAAAGCTAACCTTTTGATATTTATAACACTATTGGGAATCGTTATTCCAGACAGACCTACGCAACCATAGAAAGCACGCTCACCAATGGATGTAACGTTGTTGGTAAGGGTGACAGATTGCAGCCATGTGGCTTTACAAAATGTGTAGTCATTTACATCGCAGTCTATGTTGATGCTCTTAACCTCTTGATTGTTAATGAGCAACATTCTGGAGTATGACAACGGATTAGAGTTCTCGTTACCATATGTGATGGAGAATACATGCTCTAATGTGTAGTATTCTGCGGCATACAAACCCGTGCATTCCTTGAAAGCATCCTTCTCAATCTTATCAATACTGGTAGGCAACTTAATAGACCTCAGATTATTACAACCATAGAATGCTCCATGGCTGATGGAAGTTACGGGGATGTTGTCACCTTTGTATGGGATAGATGATGGTATGGTAATATCTCCGCTGTACACACTACCATCCTTATACTTGAGAACCGTGGCCTTGACAGTTTCCTGGCTTTTATTAACTTCATACCATAGTTCACCTACTTTTATTGTATCTTTTTCTGCTGCCTGTATGATGTGGGACATGCAACATAACAGTGTTATCAGAAATAGTTTTTTTATCATTGTCCTTATCATTTAAGTACTTTATTGATTAGTTTGATGCAACGTACCAGCCAGCGACGCTTCTTGCTGTCGTCGAGGATGGAAAATAGTCGGTATAGTGATGTCTTATCGAGTTGGGAGAGGGTGGCATAGTCGGCATAAATGCCTGGCGCCAACAACTGGCGCAGGTAGGCATCTATCTCATTGCGGTTACGCTCACGCTGCTGTTCAGAGAGTCCACCTTCTTCTCTACGACAAATGATATCGGGAATGAACTGCACCTGACGATTCTCACCAACAATCTTCTCGACATAGAATATCCAGTCGCTGACCAGACGGTGGCTTTCGTCATAGGGAGAGCCATTAAAGAGTTCACGACGAATAAAGCTGCTCTGATGGTCAAGCGTTGCCATAAAGAAGTGCATCATCGTGGTGCGAGGAGGCTGTATGGAGGCATGGCCTTGTTGAAGATGCTCACTGTAGTGATAGTCACGACCTACAATGAAATCGGCATTATAATTGTAATCTGCAACATGCTGTAGTACATCGTCAGCATAGAAACAGTCGCCAGAATTCATGAAGTTCAGATAGTCGCCTGTAGCTTTGGCAATACCCTTGTTCATACCATTATATATTCCCTTGTCGGGTTCTGATACCCAATAGGTAATCTTATCAGAATACTCTTTCAGTAGTTCAGCACTACCATCTGTTGAACCTCCGTCGATAATGATGTACTCAAAGTCACGGTAACTTTGATGGATAACACTCTCAATAGTCTTTTTCAGACCATCTTTGTTATTATAGTTTACTGTAATGATTGAATACTTCATCGCTTTCTAATGTTTTTGATTCGGTAGAAACTGTCTTTGGCTCCCTTGGCAAAGATGAGCGTAGCCGACACATCAATGACAAGGAATACTAACATGCTAAGTGCAGCATAGGCTACCCATAGCCACAGACTGGCATAGGGAGAGAAGGGAATGAAACGGATAAGCCATACACTCGTACCAATAGAGAATGCTGAGATGGCATAGTTGCGTAATACGCCACTCCAATAGTTGCGTACCGGCTCTTTGAAACCTGCAGTGAAAAGATAGTAGGGTTTCCATAGTACGACAATGGCTAACAGACTGGTCAACTTACCTAGCAGGATACCAATGATGCCCCACTGAATACCACAGACTATAGTGATGGTGATATTGATTCCCAGTTCGGCCCATGCAGACCATACATCGGCATAGAGTCCGTGGGCATAATTGAAGCTGTCGACACTGTTTCGTGAATTAGTGATATAGATATAGAGCACGAGTAGCACGAGAATACGGTGGTCCATAACGTATTCAGCACCAAGCCAATGACAGATGAATGGCTCTAACAGTGTGTAGAGCGAGAAAGTCAGAATAGCGGCAATGGTATGCTGAATAGTGGTATATTCCCAGAATACCTTTAACATATGCTGCTTGTTGCCTTCAGCAACGAGATTACCTACACTTGCTCCTACGCTACCTGTGATGGATGAGAACATCGCAATGAGCTTGGAGATGATAATCATGTAGTTGCCGTAGAACGCAACCATCTTCAGGGAGACGAAGAGGAAGATGAAGAGTTCGTCGCTCTTGACGAGGACAAAGTCTTTAATCTTATGGATGAAAACCTGTTTGGTCTTTGTAATAATCTCCGGATACTCCTTGAGCAGTAGGCGTCCTTGACGGACATCGACCTTAAGCCAAGGATATTCTTTGTTAATCTTCCAGTTAAGGATGATGCAGCCGATAACAGCAAACAGAAACTCGATGGCTACCCATACGAAGAGATTCTTATAGGTATAGGCAAGATAAATCTGTAAGGCGAGTTTAACGAGGCGCGCTGACTGGTAGTAGATAGCTACCAAATAGTTTTTCTGATCAGCAGAGAGTAGTATTTGGCGATAATTAATGAAATAGCCAATCAGCGAGGAACCCAGAAATGAATAGAATGCAAAGTAGATAATAGGAAGATTGAGCGTGGCCTCTCGGAAAATGAGTGGGAAGAAAAGACTAACGAAGATTGCTCCTGCCAGAATAATGCCACCTATCCAGCGGTAGAGATAGCCCAGAAGGGAAAGTATGTTCTGTATCTCTTGACGGTTGTCAGATTGCAGTGGCTTGAAAAGAAAGTAGCCGATACAGGCAGAGATTCCCAGTTCGGAGAGGTTTAGGTAACCAAGGATATTGTTCAGGGTCCCCGTAAGTCCCATGAACTCGGCTCCAAGATTATCGAGGAAGATCTTGCGCGAGAAAAAGGTTAAAAAGAGTGATAGGAAGTAGAACAATAAGTTCACTTCTGCATTTAAAATACTCTTATGTACTCGTCCTCCCATTCTTTAAAAATATCTGTTATCCAAAATCCAAAAATCGTTTACTATTAAGCTTTATTTTTCCTCTTGATCGTGCGTCGTATGGATGAACTCCGTATTCTTGCGGTCTATCTTTAGAATGTTTAAAATCATTTTCCATACTAATGCCGGAATTGATAGTATCTTGCCGAAAACAGAATGGCTTCGCAACTGCTTAGGGGTAGACACGTAGAGCGACAGACAGATGAAGAGGAATAGCAGCCACCACTTCAAACACCAATCGAGCGAGAGTATCGTGACAAATAATGCCAGCATGAAGGTCAGCACAATCAACATAGAACGTGGAATCAATGCTTGCTGGAAAGTCTTGTCAATATAGTCGATATTGCCATCTAACAACGCTTTGGGAACGTAAGGCAACAGCGAGAACAGACTCTGTATTTGGGCGGTCATCCAGCGCAGGCGCTGCTTCTGGAAGTTGTCTTTGTTGGAGACCTTCTCGTCATAGACATGGATATCCGGCTCATAGTGGATATGAATCTTCTGGCGCAATAAGAGTGCCTCTAACTCTCGGTCTTCACCAGCGGTAGACAGTTTGTAAACATTTTCCTTAAACCACTTGAAGCGGAAACACATACCCGATCCGATAAGGGCCGATGAGAGTCCGATACGGTTGTGGGCCTTACGGAAAATGGTGTTATTGATTTCCTCGCTGACACCATCGAGTACCGCAATATTGTTGTTGGAGTTCTTAGCGCAACGGTGACACTGAATAGCGTCGTAACCTTTATTACATACTTCGTTGAGTTTTGCAAGGAAGTCTGACTCTACAACGTTGTCGGCATCGAGAATTACCACATAGTCGTAGTCGCCCTTGATTTGCTGCAATGCATACTGCATAGCTTTTGCCTTGCTACTCTTTTCAAAGACAGGCTGCAGTAGGGTGATGGGCAACTGTGCCAGTTGCTCGTTCGTCTCTGGCTGCATGTGGTCACTAATGACAGCTACATGAAAACCTTTGTACGGATAATACTGACCTAAGAAGGTGTGTACGGAGTTGATGATAACACGGTCTTCATTGTAGGCTGGATAGAGCACAAGGAATGTATATTGACGTGGCTCACGCATTGAACGAATCTGTCCCTCCAAATAGGCAGAGAGAGGCGAAACGGGTTTCTTCCATAGCATGGATACCAGTGCGAAAAACAGAATGTATGCACCAGATGCTGCCAACAGCAACCAGAGTAATATTTCAATGACATGGATAATTAGCCAAAACGTACTCATATTATATAAGTTATAGGGTTATAGTTTCTTGTTTGATATATCTTTAAGTTTCTTACCAACGGGGGTCTTTGCCAATAGAGATGCTAAGAGAAGCACTGGTATGGAGAAGAAGGTACGGTCCCACTTGTCATCAACCAGATAGTTGGGAGTAGCCAGTGCGAAGATAAACAACACAATGGCGAAGAGCGCCCACCATTTGATGGCTAGCGTGAAATAGATGACAGGCATGATGATACCCATTGCGATGATGATACCCATCATCAGAATACGAGGTAGCAGCATCCACTGGAGAATCTTGTCTACCAAGTCGTATTGGCGCTGGATAATAGCACCTGGCAAGAATCGTATATTTCGTAGGATGGTGGATAGGTGAGATAATAGCCAACGACCGCGCTGACGGTTGAAGTCCTCGGCATTACGGGTTTTCTGAGAGAATACCATGATGTCGTCAAAGTAATCAACGAAGATATGTTGGCGTATAAGACGAGACTCTAATTCTTTATCATCCCATGAGGTCTTGGTGGTCATGATATTGGCCTTAAACCAGTTGAAATCAAAGGCCATAGCAGAGTTAGATGCAGCAGCAGAGAGTCCTAACGTTACATGTCCACGACGGAAGATAGAGTTGTTAATCTCCTCGAAGATGGCGCTAAGACGTGCTGATACGGTATCGCGGTTCTGTGAGAGCATGTGACACTGAATAGCCTTGGTTCCAGCAGCTTCGTAAGCATCGTTCAGCTGATAGAGAAATTCTGGTTCTACAATATTGCCGGGGTTAAGCACAACGGCGATGTCGTAGAGTTTGAATTGTGGTAGGTTATTAATGGCCAGTTGCAATGACTTGGCACGAGAACTCCTGGAGAAATTTGGAGTCAGTAAGGTAATGGGTTGTTGGGCCAGACGGAAATTGCTCATCTCGTCAAGCTGGTCTGCAATTACCGTCACGTCGAACAAGCGCTGAGGATAGGTCTGCCCAAGGATAGAACGTACTGTCTGCTCGGCAATAGCTCCGTTTTTATAAGCAGGAATGAGAATGATAAAACGGTTCTCAATCCGGCTTTTGGGCGTCTCATGGTGCTGGCTAAACATGGAGGCCATTGCAAAAATGCCCATATATACCACCGTCAGACAGACGAAGATAAAAAAGGCCAAATCGCAATAATATATAATAGTCCAAGAATCCATATCTTCAATGTATTATGAAATGCCAGAGTCCCTGTATGGTCGCTTTCGCTAAGTCAGGGCGTCGTTTTGATAGATAGTTTATGATATCCTTCGTACCTGCTATGAATATAAGGTACAGGTAGGATAAATAGCGCCAAGGCAGTTGGCTGTTACGCTGAACAAACAGTAGTCGGTTACGCGTAATATAATAGGTACGCAAAGGACTGGCCTGCCCTGTCGTCTGACTCTCTTTGTGATAGATAGTGCTAGTTGGCTCGTACCAGATTTCATAGCCCGCACGTCGAATCATCATAGACCAGTCGAGTTCCTCATAATAGAGGAAGAAACAGGTTGGCATTATTCCAGCTTTTTCGATAGCCTCACGTCTCACCATCATAGCAGCGCCATGGGCATAGGGCGTCGGGTGGGGTGTATCGTACTGTCCATAGTCAGACTCGTTAAAACCAATAGCGTGGTTGCGCAAGGTGATGCGTGAAAGTGGCGTGTAACCTGCATACTGGATAAGTAAGTCTCCCCACGTAAAACGAATCTTTGGACAGACTATGCCAATATTCGGATTCAATTCCAATCGCTCGACAAGGTGTCGGAGATCTCCCTGCATACCGTATTTCGGCTTTTTGACAAGCTCATCCTGAAGGTATAGCAGCGTATCATTATTGATGAAATAGAGATATTTTCCTCTTGATGCCTCAATACCAAGATTGTTACCACCCGCGAAGCCCAGATTCTCGTTGCTTCGAATGACTTTCACTTGTGGATAGCGCTGTTGGATGACAGTAGCCTCGTCTTGTCGGGAGGCATTATCTACCACAATTACCTCTATCGACTTATCGTCTAAAGGTAATGTGTCCATCAGTTCGCAGGTCTCTTTCAACCCGTTGTAGTTGATGGTAATGATAGATATGATGATTTCTTCTGTCATGTGTCAATCACGCTTTAAGTTATACTCTGGCTGCTTTCTTTTTCTCCAGTTTTAGACGCTTGTTTTCTGCCTCTATAACGAGTTGCTCTTCTTCATGAGCAATCCAATCGTTTTCAATAAATGGTAGAACATAGACAATGGCTAAACCGCCAAAGAATACCAAACAGTTGGGGAACTGTAAAAGTACCTGGTTACCATATCCACCTAACAACTGGGAGGCGAAAGCACAGCAGCATCCCGCTCCAATGCCTCTTAAAGAAGGGCTTTTGAGCACAAAGAATACAATGCGACAACCGCCAAAGAGCATAAGTACCATACAGAATAGGAATACCGTAATACCGATAACACCCGTATGTATCCAGATGAATACAAACTCGGAATCGGGAGGTACCGTTGCCATATAACTATATTTATTGTTAGCTGGTGCGTTGCCATAGCCAACTCCCATTCCAATACCCCATGGTGCTTCAGCCATATACTTTTTCATTGCCTCTTGGTTGACCGTTCGTTGCGCAGCAGAGGCATCCTCCTTGTCGAAGGCCGTACGCATACGTCGAATCTGCTGGTTACCATTACCAATGGTCGTGAAAGCCAATATAAATACAAAGAGTGCAAAGATAACGGTGAAAGGAATGGCAATCTTAAAAGATTTTGATAGGAAGATATACATCATCAGTCCTGCCATGAAGCAAGCCATAGCGGTACGTGTACCAGAAATAAACATAGCCCATGCGCAGCCGATGCCTACTACCAGGAAGAATATCTTGTATTTGCGTACTTTGCTTGTTATACCAAAGATAATAAAGGCTACCGCTGTAGAGGCAATACCGATACCGAAGTTGGCAGCATCACTATAGATGGAGAAATAACGAATGAGTGTACCACCTGCCAAGACATGGGTAGAGTGACCACGGCCTTGTAGAAAGGTGTTTTCTGATTCCGTGAATCCGATATACTGTTGCTTCCATACCCAAAAAACGGCAAATAATGCCAGCGCTCCCCATACATATAGGTAACGTACCAATACTTTTGGTGAGTTAACATAAATGCAGAAGACCACTGTAATATACATGAGTTGGTAGGCAATCATACGAGCTACCGTATACCATGCTGCAACATCAATACCGATGCCGCAAGTGTCGTTAAGTATCTCCAGGGTACAGAAACCGCACCACATCGCTACTGCCAAGAACATTAGATTGAGTGAACGCTCAAAACGGCTGCCGTGGGTGTCAATCAATGCAAAGGCCAATAATACGAGTTGCAATAACTCATTGGGTACGGAAGTAGGTATTGGCAGACTGAGCCATTTTGCCTGAAGCAGATAGTTGATGACGATGAGTGACCAGAAGGCCAACATACGGTATTCAAAGAGTAATAGTGTGATGAACACTAGTATGGGCATCACACAAATGATGGCAAACGTATTAAAGCCCGCAAAGATAAACTCGTAGAGCGCAAGCAAAAACAGGAGAAAGAGTAGTGACACTCTTCCTCCATTTTCTTTTGCATATGTGCTGAACGATAGTTTGTTCATTATAGGGCGTGTTCGTTTTCTGTAGCAGTCAATCCTAATTGAGACATACGGTATACGAAGTTGTTGAACTTCGTGTAAGGAGGAAGCTGACCGACGAATTCTTCGACAGCATAACGGGTGGCCTCTGTCAGATACATATAGAGCGTATTCTTATGCTCTTCATCTAACATCGCTTGTACCTCATTGAGGGCTTTCTGATCGACGTCCTTCCAGGTACGGTTAGCTCGAGTCACCATGATATTAACGGTTCCCATATTCAATAGAGCAGGGGAGATGGAGTAGTCATCTAAGTGCGGATACTCGATAATGGCAATCTCGTCAGGAAGAATGTCGGGACAAAGATCTTTGATGTCCTTAGCAAGAATAAATTTGCTGTCTTCAGCCAAGAAGTCTTCATCGTAAGTTAAGCGACGAACCTGCAATCCTATTGAAATCCAGTAGTTTTCCAATTCTTGAGCAATGTAACTCTTACCATTTCCTGAGTCTGTGGAAAGAAGGTTGAGTACATTCTGCTGACCTTCCTTAAAGTTGGGCAACAAGGCCTTACTTAACTGCTTCATAGCCATATCGGCGATTGTCTTGTTGAAGCGGCGATAACGCAAATTGCTCTCCTTGGGGAAACATCCCATAACGGGAATCTTTGTGATGCGTTCTGAACGCATGCGGTCACGCAAGGTGCGGTCAAGCATCTCGATAATCAGGAAGTATAGCGTGGTAAATATGAAGGTAAGCATGAAAGCTCCCAACAATACCATCAAACGGTTAGTCGGCTGTGCATTTAGAGGGAACATTGGGGGATTGAGCACACGCAGTGTTGCTGTTGACATCTGCAGGTTGCGTTGACGCATACGGGCCGAGTTCAAGGCGCGCAGCATTTCCATATAGTTTCCTTCAATGAATCCAATATGACGTGACTTACGATCGAGTGTAGCACCAATAGGAGCATAGAACAGGTATTGTCTGTCAAGCTCATTCTTCATAATGTCGGTCGCAGTCATCTCAGCTTTCGTCTTCTCCAAAAGAAGGAGCTGCTCTAGCCAGCGTCCCAACATGTCTTGTGCCTTAACACCAGTCTCTGTGCTGAACGTAGCAGCCTCAATATCTTTTGTCAACTGAGTTACACGGCCTGTGGCACGCTTCAAGTCACGTTGAGCTTTTGCCAATTCCTCCTGAGACTCATTATTATTACTGCCACCTTCACTGCTCATCAGTCGAAGGTTGGAGATACGTGATTGAATTCGTGATATGTCACGCACCTGACTGGTAAATTCCTTGTTTGAACGAACAACCTGTGCACGGTTACCTAACTGGCGTTCCAAATAGTCGAGCAGCGCCTTGGAAGTGGTATAGTTCATCAATTGGTCGTTGCGGAAATTCTGTTGCTGAGCCTCCAAAGCGGCAACCTGTTTGGTCTGCTCACCGTAGTTGATAATGCGTTTGGATACATTATAGCGGATAAGGTCGTCTTCAGCACTGGTCAGAATACGATACAGACGAGCAACTTCTTTTTCGAAGAACTTGATAACATTGTTGGTTTCGCCATAGCGCAACTGCTGATACTGGCGCGCAAAGACATCATTCAGAATGTCAAGGGTGTTATAGGCGATACCAGCATCGTTGGCTGAATAACCAATGTCAATAATATCACTCTTCTGAAGCTGGAGTACCTTCAAACGGCTCGTAATGCTATTGATGCCAAAATAAGGATGGTAGTTCATCAAGCCGAAGAGGAAGTTGTCCTGAGATGGCTTCTCGTAGGCTTTCAAATTGGCATAGGTCGCAGATTCGTTATTGTGATTGATAAGAGCTTTGACGTCAGCAGGAACAGTGGCGTTCAACTGACGGAAATGTTCTGCAGAGATGTAGTTATTGTCCTTATTAGGATTACCATACATCATACAACGGGCAAACAAACGCAGTGATACCTCATGGATTGTGTTGTCGGTGGTAATAATCAGCATCAGGTTGGTAATGTTGGTTTGCGAGTTACCGCCTGCTGATCCTGTTCCGCCTTCAATATTATAACCGGTAATCATACCAGTATAGATGGTGGTATTCGTGTCATAGATGCGCTCCATGTTACGTGTCATAAACCACGCAACGACAAGCGCTATCATCGGCAAGATAACTAAATACCAGCGTATCTTATATAGAAAACGGACAAAATATCTAAACAAATCCATATATAGTGCGTGTTATAGGTTCTTTATTTCTTCTGTCTTGCTGCCTTACGGAGTGCTTTCTTCTCAGCTTTCTCCAGCTTGCGATATCTTTCGTCTTCTTCTGCAGCAGCTTTCTTGATGTTCTTAGCAACCTCACGATTCTGCTTACGAATAGCTTTCTCTGATAATTGCTCGTCATCAAGTGTGATATCTGTTGTGGTATTGGTCAGAATAGGTGTGTGCGACAGTAATTCCAAGGTGATGATATCTGTTGTGATGGTCGTTTGCATGCTTTGATACTGGCTTACGACATTGACCTCATTCAACTTGGTTCCTGCAAAAGCTTCAATGGTCATATTACCCTGATGGAAATCCTCCTGGTTCAAGGCACCAGCACCCTGATAGATAGCAGCACCCTCACTGATGGTCTTCAGTGTTACGAGGTTATTGGTAATCTTGATATATAGTGAAGCAATGTTTTTCTTGAGTTCGTCAAAAGCCACGTCTTTAGCAATACGGGCTTGGTCAACCTCAAGCTTCTTACGTTTCACAGAGGCGGTAAGGTCTAGAATGTCCTCCAAAGGAACGCTGACATTTACACCAACATTCCAGTAACTTTGCTCACTGCCTTGAAATTGGTAGATAGTTGTGTAACTCTGTGTACTATTATTATTACCCCACATATCTGTCTTGCCATAACTGTAGCTAGCATGTCCTTGTACATAAGAGAAGATGTGGCGCTTCTGTTTGGCCACTTCTGCCTGCGCAATCTCTTGTGCTTTGTTTAGCGATAGTATTGTCGGATTCTGTTTGGCATTCTCATATAGTACTGCCAATGGTGGCAGGTGGAATGTCGAGAAATTGATAGTGGTATTGTCGCTAGAATCAAAAAAGCCTGCGCTAATACCGCTATTATTATATTGTGCGTGGCCCGTAGCAGTCACAGCAATACATATAGTCGTAAGGATAAGATGCTTTACACCGTTCATAGGCAATAGTCCAATCGTTAAACATTTCCTTTTTGCTTGAAAGCCGTGAAGGTCTTTAGAATAATCTTCATGTCCATCAGGAAATTATAGGTTTGTCCATAGATGATATCCAACTGCTTGCGCTCCTCAGCTGACATAGTTCCACCACGACCACGCTCTTCTACCTGCCAAAGACCAGTAAGTCCGGCAGGAGCCATAAAGCGGTCGATGCTAGAATCTGCTGTCAGTTTCTCAGCTTCATAGAGTGGTAATGGGCGATTTCCAACAATAGACATGTCGCCTTTGAGAATATTAAAGAGTTGTGGCAACTCATCAATACTGAATTTTCGGATAAATTTGCCGACTTTGGTGATACGGGGGTCGTCTTCAATCTTAACGAAAGCATTGTTAATCTCTTCCTCTTTCTGTTTGTTGAAGTCACTCTCGGCCACAACGAAATCGTCACCTACTAGCATGATTTCCTCGTCGCTAATCATCATTTCCGACTCCATTCCCATATCCATCATGGCAATTTCTGCCTGATCGCCCAACGGCGCTGTGATGGTAGATTTGGGTTCGCTAGTCTCTTGCTCCTTATACTGGTTGCGATCCTTGCTTAGCTCCTTCAGTTGGTGCTCAGCATCCACATACATGCTGCGGAATTTCAGGAAGTCGAAAATAGTGTAGTTCGTTCCTACACGCTTTGATTTGAACAATACAGGTCCCTTACTCTCCATCTTGATAGCGATAGCTGTAATGATAAAGATGGGGGAGAGGACAATGATAGCCAATGTAGCGACAACGATGTCGAAGAGCCTCTTCCAAATAGGTATCTTGAATTTCAGAATACCGCGCCATGGTGCCTCGTTGGAGAATAAGATATTCTCACGGTCAGAGATGAATTGAATCTTCTTATTCAACTCCGTAACAGAAGCTTCTTTATGGATGGTGTCATTGATACCACATTTTATATAAATATTGCGCTCTTCTTCTGTCATACTGTCCGTAATGAGGACGATATATACGCTGCGACATTTCTTTCGCAGATAGGTGATGGCAGTAATGTCTTCATTGCGAACGCTACGCTCAAAGAACACCAAGAAGTGCTCGTTAGAGACGTGAGGTGTACATATCTGGGCAGCTTCCTTATAGGCACTGGTCATTCTGACCAGCTGTCCTGGTATGTATTTCAGACGCTCTTGTGTCTTAAGATTGTTTCCTAAGTATACAACACCTATCATGTTATACTAAAATGGGTTGTTCTTTTAATTGGGAAGTATTTTCTTGACGCGAATCTTCAGTTCCATAGGATTGAAAGGCTTGACGATATAGTCTACAGCGCCAATCTCCAGCAGACGGATGCGCTCACTGGTGGAGTCTTCGCTTGACAACATGATGACGGGGATATGGCGGAATAGCTCGTTCTGCTTAATCCACTCCAAAAAATCGTCACCACGCATACCTGGCATACGAATGTCAGAGATGATAAGGTCGGGCGTGTTGCCTGCCTGAAGCCATTTTACACCTTGTAAACCATCGGGCAACCACTGCACATCGTAGTCACTCATAAGATAGATTGAGAGCACCTTAGCGATGGTCTCTTTGTCATCAAGTATTAGTATTTTCTTTTTCATAAATCAAACAAACCTTAGCTAATTGTTGTTTTTCTATTCTGCAAAGGTATAGAAAAAATTTTAATTGTAGTCAAATAATAATAAAAAAATATTGAAAAACTGTAAAAAAATTGGTTTTTAAAGATTATTTGCAGAATTTTGTAGTGCGAAAACGCACATATAGGATTAGATAACATATTATTTATTATCAACAATGGCAAATAGATATCTATTAGGTTTTGATGTCGGCAGTTCGTCTGTCAAGGCATCTCTTGTGAATGCAGACAGTGGAAAATGTGTAGCTACAGCGTTCTATCCTGAGAAGGAGGCGCCAATTATGGCTATCAAGACCGGTTGGGCTGAGCAGGATCCTCAAATGTGGTGGGATAATGCTAAACTGGCACTGAAAAAGATTATGGCTGATGCAGGTGCAACAGCTGACGACGTAAAGGCAATCGGTATTTCATACCAGATGCATGGTTTGGTATGTGTAGACAAGAACCTCAAGGCTCTGCGCCCCTCTATCATTTGGTGTGACTCACGTGCCGTACCTTATGGAGAGAAGGCATTTAAGGAGCTGGGTGCTGACCAGTGTCTGAGTCATTTGCTTAATTCTCCTGGTAACTTCACTGCTGCTAAGCTGGCTTGGGTGAAGGAGAATGAGCCAGAAACCTATGAGAAGATATATAAGATAATGCTTCCTGGCGATTATATCGCTATGCGTCTTTCTGGTGTTGCCAATACCACCGTTAGCGGTTTGTCAGAGGGTATGTTCTGGGATTTCAAGAACAACCAGGTTGCTGACTTCCTGATGAAGTATTATGGTTTTGATGAGTCGCTCATTGCTGACATTGTTCCTACTTTCAGCGTTCAGAGTGAGGTATGTGCTGAGGCTGCTGCTGAGTTGGGCTTGAAGGCCGGTACACCTATTACATATCGTGGTGGTGACCAGCCAAACAACGCTTTGTCTCTCAACGTAATGAATCCTGGTGAGATTGCTGCTACAGGTGGTACTTCAGGTGTTGTCTATGGTGTGCTGGGTGATGTCAACTATGATCCCAAGAGCCGTGTGAACACATTTGCTCACGTGAACCATACTTCTGACCAGACTCGTCTGGGTGTATTGCTCTGTATCAATGGTACAGGTATCCTGAATGCTTGGACACATCGCAACATTACGCCTGAGGTGGGCTATGCACAGATGAATGATCTCGCAGCTACAGTGCCCATTGGCAGTGAGGGTGTGACGATTGTTCCATTTGGTAATGGTGCTGAGCGTGTGCTGCAGAACAAGGAGATTGGTTGCTCTATCAATGGTCTGAACTTCAACAAGCACAACCAGGCTCATTTGGTACGTGCTGCACAGGAGGGTATCGTCTTCTCATTCTGCTATGGTATGGAGATTATGCAGCAGATGGGTATGGATATCCGTAAGATTCATGCAGGTAAGGCTAATATGTTCCTCAGCCCACTGTTCCGTGATACACTGGCTGGTGTCAGTGGTGCCACCATTGAACTCTACGATACCGATGGTAGCGTAGGTGCTGCTAAGGGTGCTGGTATTGGTGCTGGTATCTATAAGGACAACAACGAGGCCTTTGCTACACTAGATAAGCTGCAGGTTATTGAGCCCGACGCAGCTCATCGCGATGAGTATCTGGCTGCTTACGCTCGTTGGAAGGCAGTTCTGGAGTCTAAGATTTAATCTTGAACGAAACGATAAGAAAAAAACGGCGGTGCTTGATGGCACTGCCGTTTTTCTTTGTTCTTATCGGATGAAGAGTAGTTCGCGGTATTTGGGCAGTGTCCAGAGTCCGTCTTCTACGATCAGCTCAAGTTTGTCAATTTGCTTGCGGATGGCTTCCATATGAGGACAAACCGTATCGTGGTAGGCGATAGCACGCTGGTGGATATCCTCGATGCGGTTGGCCACGCGACGAGCCTCTGTCAGGTCTTCTGCCAACTGTTCAATCTTCTCCGTGCGCTCAGCAATCTCTTCGATGAGCTTCATATTACGACTTGAGAGACGCTCGGCACGTTCCTGAGAGAAGACGTCCTTCATGCCCTGCACATTCTTGATGAGCTGACTTTGATAGTGAGTGGCTACAGGGATGATGTGGTTCATGGCGAGGTCGCCCAAGACACGAGCCTCAATCTGTACGGTCTTCACGTACATCTCCCATTTTACCTCGTTGCGTGCTTCCAGCTCTTTTTTGTTCATTACCTTGGTGCTCTCAAACATCTTGATGCTGCTCTCATCCAGGTAATGCTCAAAAATAACAGGGCATGACTTCTCGACGTCGAGTCCACGCTTGGCAGCTTCTTTCACCCATTCCTCTGAGTAGCCGTTTCCATCGAAGCGGATAGGCTTACAGGTCTTTACATCGTCCTTCAGTACCTCAAGGATAGCCTGGATTTTGTCCTTTCCTTGAGCAATCTTTTCGTCCACACGCTCTTTGAATGAGGTCAGTGCCTCGGCCATTGCAGCATTCAGTGCAATCATAGCGCTGGCACAGTTGACGCTCGAACCTGGTGCACGGAACTCAAAACGGTTACCAGTAAAGGCAAAAGGTGATGTTCTGTTACGGTCTGTATTGTCAACAATCAGGTCGGGAATCTGAGGAATGTCAATCTCCATGCCCTGCTTACCTTTCAGGTTGAACAACTCATTCGTCTCCGACTCCTCAATATGGGTCAGCAGTTCCGTGAGCTGGGTACCCAAGAATGAAGAGATGATAGCGGGAGGAGCCTCGTTACCGCCCAGACGGTGAGCGTTCGTAGCGCTCATGATAGAAGCTTTCAGCAGTCCGTTGTGCTTGTAAACAGCCATCAGTGTCTCCACAATGAAGGTTACGAAGCGCAGGTTCTCCTCAGGTGTCTTGCCTGGGGCGTGGAGCAATACGCCATTGTCAGCACTAAGACTCCAGTTGTTATGCTTACCACTACCATTGATGCCATCGAAGGGCTTTTCGTGGAGCAGTACGCGGAAACCATGCTTGCGAGCCACCTTCTTCATCAGCGACATCAGCAACATATTATGGTCTACAGCAAGATTGCACTCCTCGAAGATGGGAGCCAGCTCGAACTGGTTGGGTGCTACCTCGTTGTGGCGTGTCTTTACAGGGATAGCCAACTCCAGCGATTGTATCTCAAGATCCTTCATAAAGGCTACCACACGATCGGGGATGGTACCAAAATAGTGGTCATCCATCTGCTGGTTTTTAGCACTCTCGTGGCCCATCAGCGTGCGACCGGTCATCAACAGGTCAGGGCGGGCAGAGTAGAGTCCCTCATCTACGAGGAAGTATTCCTGCTCCCAACCAAGGTTTACCTGTACTTTGGTGACGTCGTCATAGAAATACTGGCAAACATCCTTGGCAGCCTTGCCCACAGCATGCAGTGCACGGAGTAGGGGAGCCTTGTAGTCAAGTGCCTCGCCCGTGTATGCAATAAAGATGGTGGGGATACACAGCGTGTCGTCAATGATGAATACTGGCGATGTGGGATCCCAGGCAGAGTAGCCGCGCGCCTCAAAGGTGTTACGGATACCGCCGTTAGGGAATGAACTGGCATCTGGTTCCTGCTGAACCAGCAGCTTACCAGAAAACTTCTCTATCATGCCACCCTTGCCGTCGTGCTCTACGAAAGCATCGTGTTTCTCGGCAGTACCTTCGGTCAGTGGTTGAAACCAGTGTGTATAGTGGGTTACACCCATTTCGAGTGCCCATTTCTTCATGCCGTCTGCCACTGCATCAGCAATAGAACGGTCCAGACTGGCCCCATTGTCCATCACGTCAATCATCTTGTCATAGATGTTCTTCGGCAGATAGCGGTACATCTTCTCCTTATTAAATACATATTTGCCGAAATACTCTGAAGGACGTTCGCTGGGTGCCTTCACGTCGAGGGCGTGTTTCTTAAACGCCTCTTCTACTACCTGAAATCTTAAATTGTTTGCCATTTATTCTAAAATATAGCGTTTCGTGATATTTTCGTAAGCGTCTATTCTTCTGTCACGCAGGAAGGGCCACCAGCGACGCACCTGTTCAGAGCGCTGCATGTCTACCTCCACAATGGTTTCTACCTCTTGATGGATAGGTGCCTCGTAGAGCAGTTCGCCTTGTGGGCCAGCCACAAATGATGTTCCCCAGAAGGGTACACCTTCCTCTTCGCCGCAGCGATTTACGGTGACGACGGGGAGTCCGTTGGCAACAGCATGTCCTCTCTGTACTGTCTGCCATGCTATGCGCTGTCGCTCCTGCTCGTCTTTCGTGTCGTTGGGGTCGTAGCCGATAGCAGTGGGGTAGATGAGTAGCTCAGCACCAGCCAAAGCCATCAGTCGGGCGGCTTCTGGATACCACTGATCCCAGCATACCAGCACACCCAGTTTTCCCACACTGGTCTGGATGGGTTGGAAGCCGAGGTCGCCAGGTGTGAAGTAGAACTTCTCGTAGTAGCCTGGGTCGTCGGGGATGTGCATCTTGCGGTACTTTCCTGCGATGGTGCCGTCCTTCTCCAAGACGACAGCAGTATTATGGTACAGTCCTGTAGCGCGACGCTCAAAAAGTGAGGTCACGATAACTACGCCCAACTCCTTGGCGAGGTCGCCAAAGAAGGTGGTTGACGGACCAGGAATAGGCTCTGCTAAATCAAAGAGGTTGACGTCTTCCTGCTTGCAGAAATACAGTGAGTTATGCAACTCTTGAAGAACGATGAGCTCTGATCCTTCCTTAGCCAACTTGCGAATCTTCGTTGCCAGATTGAGCACGTTGGCTTTTGCGTCCTCTCCGTTGTGCTGTTGAATAATGCCAATCTTCATTATCTTTGTTTTAAAATACACTGCAAAGGTACAAAATAAAATGAAAAATGAAAAGTGAAAATTAAAAAAATGAGTGTCAATTCTTGTTTATTTTTTTGTCGCTACCATTTTTATTGTTACCTTTGCATGCAATTTATTAACACACAAAACAAAAATGAAGCTTTTTAAGGTATTTGGAATCTTGGCAGTATTGTTGATGACTGCGAGCCTGTCATCGTGCTTGAAGAGTGATGACAGTGATGACTTGAACAAGAAGTGGGAAGACTGGGTAAAAGAGGTGAACACAGAGATTACGGCCTCTTTTGGTTCTTACCAGGGTAAACTGTATGCGCTGGCTGATAGTGCTACGGAAAGTAATCTGAAGTATGACTCTATTCCTGCTACATGGAGGATTAATAGAGACAGTACGTTGGATCTATTGAATGTCCCCGTAGAGTATTTGGTCAAGAGAATGCCTGAAACTCAGAAGGCGCTGAAAGATTCCGTTTGCAAAGTGGGCAACGTCAACATCCATGTACCGATGGTATACAACTATTATTATCACTCACCACTGGTGATGTATGTTTATCCAAACACTGTCTCGTTCCCTATAAACTATGAGGGTGAGACACATCAGGTAAAAATCTATTTCAGAACCACCGAAACGGTTTCTAACAGCGTGGCACAGTATATGATGAAGGATGCTAATGGCAATGTCGACAAGTGTATGATACAGCTGTATCCGGAGTCGCTCTATATGGACGGCAGGTTCCAGACGCAGTTCCCTGCAGAATCCTATCTCATCTGGCTTGGTGCCAAGTATTAGAATCAATAGTACTGCATCGTACAGCAGTGCAGTGAACCGTGCTGTTTGATGACGGCACAACAGTCTATGCCCACGATGTCGCGATCAGGGAATGCCTGCTGAATGATGTCCATCGCCTCTTGGTCCAGGTCGGGCTGATTGTAGGTGGGTACGAGTACGGCACCGTTGACAATCAGGTAGTTGGCATACGTTGCAGGCAGACGGTCATCATCGTCATAGATAGGACGGGGCAGAGGGAGTTTCAGGAGTCGGTAGGGCTTACCATCTATAGTCCGCAGTTCCTGAAGCTCCTTCTCCATTTCTGTAAGGTCAGGGTGGTCTTTGTCGCCTCCTGTATATAATAAGGTATCGTCAGGACATATTCTTACCAGTGTGTCGATATGTCCGTCGGTATCGTCGCCTATCAGTGAGCCATGCTGCAGCCATACAATGCGCTCAGCACCCAGCCATTCCTTCAGTCGCTCCTCAATCTCTTCCTTTGTCAGAGGTTGGTTGCGGTGAGGAGCCATCAGACAACACTCCGTAGTAAACACGGTACCCTTGCCGTCGCTTTCTATAGAGCCACCTTCCAATACAAAGTCCAGATGGTCTTCGTAGATACCCTTTACCAGTCCTTGTTCGTAGAGGTGCTTGTTAATGGCGTTGTCGAGCTTGGCCTCAAATTTCTCGCCCCAGCCGTTGAACTTGAAGTCGAGGAGGAGAAGTTGGGAGTGTAGAGTGTCGAGTGTAGAGCTTTCTACGGTAATAAACCCATGATCTCTTGCCCAAGTGTCGTTATGAGGAATGGTGTCTACGACGAGTAGGGGCTCACGCTTACGGATTTCGCGAGCCATATTCTCATAGACAGCAGTTATTTCGTCGAGGATAGGTGCCCAGTCGGTACCTTCGTGTGGCCATGTCAGTTGCACCATGCTCTGGTGCTCCCATTCAGCCAGCATGCGTCGTTTTGTATTTTTCATGGTGCAAAATTATAAAAAAATCTCAATTCTCAATGCAACGCCACACTTTTTATTTAAAAAGAATTCTCAATTCTCAATTATTTTGTACCTTTGCCGTCGATTATGATGTTAGAACTGCACAACGTAACCATTGGAGAACTCGTCAAAGGACTGTCAGTGACCATTGACGACGGACAGATTGTGGGAATACAGGGTAGGGGAAAGACCACTCTGCTCAGGGCTGTTGTGGGCCTGTTGCCTATTAATGGTGGTCATATCTGTATTGACGGTGAGGTGCTGTCGCCAGATTCCGCCCCCTATTTCCGTCGCTATATGGCTTATGTGCCCCAGCGCCTGTCGGTACCTGAGGGTTATGACAAGGTGCCCACCGACTATGTTGAGTTGGTGCGTCGTGCCGTGCAGTCAGACAAGCAACTCCTGGTGATTGATGAGCCCGCCAATCCCCTTAGCGATGAAGACCAGCTTGCCGTAGGCCGTATGCTGATAGACGCTGTACAGCAGGGACGCATCGTGCTCACCGTCATGAATCCGTTGAATGATAACTATATCCGTCTATGATAATCTCTTATCTTATCATCGTACTGGCTGTTGTTGCGTGGAAAGGCTATTACGCCCTCTTGCGAGCACTGAAGTGCTATCAGCAAGACCGTGAGCAGCACGACTCTCTGCGCGAATATCTGCTGGCCAATGGCGCTACGCCCTTCCAGTCGCGCTGGCCCTTCTATCGCCACGCCTTGCAGCGAGCCTTTGTGCCGATGGCTGCCCAGTGGCGCCTGTGGGGAGCCTTGTTACTGTTGGGAGCCGTAATGTTCCTCTTTAGAAACTGCTGATGCGTGACGAGACGCATAGTTTAAATATTTTTTCGAAAAAAATTCGGTAACTCTTATTGGCAGTTGCCGATTTTTTTGTAATTTTGCAGCCCATAAAGGTATTATTGACACACAAAAGGTAAAAAACATTATGGGTGGCTTCTTTGGCACAATCTCTACAAAGGACTGCGTAAACGACTTGTTTTACGGGACCGACTACAACTCGCACTTAGGTACCAAACGCGCCGGAATGGTGACATTCGACGAAGAAAGCGGCTTCCACCGCAGCATTCACTCGTTAGAGCGCCAGTATTTCCGTTCACGCTTTGAGGACGAACTCGACTCGTTTAAGGGACGTCAGGGTATAGGTGTCATCAGCGACACAGACCCGCAGCCCATCATCGTCAACTCCCACTTGGGACGCTATGCGGTAGTCACTGTTGCCAAAATCAACAACCTGCGCGAGATTGCCGACGAACTGCTCAAGCAGCGCATGCATTTCAGCGAGATGTCTGCCAATAATATCAACCAGACAGAGCTTGTTGCCCTGCTCATCAATATGGGAAACACTTTTGTGGAGGGTATTAATAAGGTATATCAGAAGATTGAGGGCTCTTGCTCGATACTGATTCTTACAGAAGACGGCATCATTGCCGCTCGCGACTTCCTCGGACGTACCCCTATCGTTATTGGTAAGAAGGAGATTCACCGCCTGTCGCCCGTAGGCACCGACGAGTTCATCCAGTCGTATGCCGTTACCAGCGAGACCACCAGTTTCCCCAACCTCGACTACAAGGTGTTGCGCGATGTAGGTCCTGGCGAGATTGTCAAGCTGAAGGCCGATGGCATCGAGGTGTTGCAGAAACCCCTGACACGCTGCCAGATATGCTCTTTCCTGTGGGTTTACTATGGTTTCCCCACCAGCGACTATCATGGCATCAATACCGAGTTTGTTCGTGAGAAGAATGGCCGTCTGATGGGTGAGAAAGACTCGGTTGACGCCGACTTGGTATGCGGTATTCCCGATTCTGGTGTAGGTATGGCATTGGGCTACTCTGAGGGTAAGAAGATTCCCTATAAGCGTGCCGTGCTGAAGTACACTCCCACTTGGCCCCGCTCCTTTACCCCAGGTAACCAGAACCGTCGTGACCTGGTGGCTAAGATGAAGCTGATTCCTAACCCCGCTATATTGAAAGATCAGCGCGTTGTCTTCTGCGACGACTCTATCGTTCGTGGCACACAGCTGCGCGACAATGTGCGCACCTTCTTCGACAATGGCGCCAAGGAGGTCCACGTCCGCATCTCTTGTCCGCCACTGGTCTATGGCTGTCCGTTCATCGGCTTTACCTCGTCGAAGAGCGACTTGGAGCTGATTACCCGTCGTATCATCCGTGACTTCGAGGGCGACGACAAGAAGAAACTCACCGAGTATGCCACTACAGGCACTCCTGAGTATGAGCGCATGGTTCAGGAGATTGGACGCCGTCTGGGACTGACCTCTTTGAAGTTTGCCACCATCGAAGACCTTATCGAGTCTATCGGTCTGCCTAAGGACCAGGTATGTACCCACTGCTTCGACGGTACCAGCTACTGCCACGAGAAAGACAATGAGAAATGGTTTACTTGATACATCCATATAGAAGAATAAAAAACTAATCAAAGAAAAGACTGAAACAATCAAAAAAAGTTAAAAGTGGCGGGTTGTCTGTGAAATCCGTCACTTTTTTTGTACCTTTGCACTTTCAAAACGTAGATAGAAGCGTGAAAATACGACAAGTGCTTGACGCCCTTGAACAGTTCGCGCCCCTGCCCTTGCAGGAAAGCTGGGATAATGCTGGCCTGCAACTGGGACTGACAGAGGCGGATGTTTCAGGGGCATTATTGTGTCTGGACGTCAACGAACAGATTGTCGATGAGGCTCTCCGTAAGGGTTGTAACCTCATCGTCAGCCACCATCCGTTGCTGTTTCGTGGACTGAAGCAGATTAGCGGTGCCGACTATGTGCAGCGCTGCGTCATCAAGGCCCTGAAGAACGACATCGTCATCATCTCTATGCACACCAATATGGATAATGCCCAGAATGGTGTCAACTGGAAGATTGCCGAGCGACTGGGACTACAGCAGTGTCAGTTCTTTGCGCAGAAGCAGGTTGGTGATATCGAGGCTGGTAGCGGTGTTGTTGGCTTCTTGCCACAGCCTATGGCTGCCGACGACTTCGTTCTGATGGTGAAGAAGCAGTTTGACGTGGAGTGCGCACAGTGTAACGAACTATTGCGACGCCCCATCAGCAAGGTAGCGCTCTGTGGTGGTGCTGGCGACTTCCTCTTGCCCGATGCCATTCATTTTGGCGCTGATGCCTTCATTACGGGCGAGATGCACTACCACCAGTATTTTGGCTATGAGCAGCGCCTCCAGATCTGCGTCATTGGCCACTATCAGTCGGAACAGTTCACCAGCGAAATCTTCCGCGACATCATCCAGAAGGAGTGTCCTGGCGTGCGCACAGAGATAGCAGAAACCTGCACGAACCCGATTATTTATTTATAGTCGAAACATAGAAACTTCGAAATATCGCAATAATAAAAGAGTAAAATTATGGCAAAGAAAGATCCCACAGACCTGTCAGTAGAAGAGCGTCTGAAGACCCTCTATCAGCTGCAGACCACGCTCTCTGAGATTGACGAGAAGCGTGCCCTCAGAGGTGAGCTGCCTCTGGAAGTAGAAGACCTGGAAGACGAGATTGCTGGTCTCACCACCCGCATCGAGAAAATCCAGAACGACATCGACGAGTATCAGCGCGCCGTTGCCCAGAAGAAGGGTGAGATTGAGACTGCTAAGGCAAGCGTAGAGCGCTACAAGACTCAGCTCAACGACGTAAAGAACAACCGCGAGTACGACACGCTGTCTAAGGAGATTGAGTTCCAGACACTGGAAATCGAGCTCTGCAACAAGAAGATTAAGGAAGCCAACTTCAAGGTAGAAGAGAAGAAAGCTGAGCTTGAGCAGAACCAGGCTATCATCGAAGACCGTCGTCAGGCCCTCGATATGAAGAAGGCTGAGCTCGACGAGATTATGGAAGAGACCCGTGCCGAGGAGGAGAAGCTGAAGGCTAAGGTTAAGGAGCTGGAAGTAAAGATTGAGCCACGTCTGCTCACCTCTTTCAAGCGTATCCGCAAGAATGCCCGCAACGGTCTGGGTATCGTTTATGTGCAGCGTGATGCCTGCGGTGGTTGCTTCAACAAGATTCCGCCCCAGCGTCAGCTCGATATCAAGATGCACAAGAAGGTCATCGTTTGCGAATACTGCGGTCGTATCCTTATCGATCCCGAACTCGCTGGTGTTAAGATTGCTACGCCAGGTGCTGAGGAGAAGAAGACTCGCAAGCGCGCTATCCGCAAGACTGTCAAGAAGGACGAGGATATCGTTCCCGAGGCAGAGGCCTAAAGAGATAAGAAGTCGGGCACTTCCTGCAGGAAGTGGTACGTCTGGCGCTCGTAGTCCATTCGGCAGCAGTAGTGCTGCAGGCCGTTGCTAATCACCAGATAGTCCACATGGAGTAGGAGGTTGTATGCCGAAATCTGACTGAACACCCGCTGTGTCACTGATACGGTGGGTGCTTTGTATTCTATAATCATCTGCGGCTTTGCCTCCTTGTCGTAGAGTATCGAGTCGCAACGCAGCGTCTTGTCGCCACATTTCAGCGCCACCTCATTGGCCAGCAGCCCCTTGGGATAGCCCTTATCTTCCACCAGCCAGTGAACAAAGTGCTGGCGCACCCACTCCTCAGGTGTCAGCGCTACATAGCGCTGTCGCAGGAAATCATACACCTCCGGCTTCTCCCTCGTGCCCCTAATCTTGATGTCAAACGACGGTAAATTCAATTCATTCATGCTGCGAAGGTACGAAAAAGCAAGCACAAAACAAAGAAAACC
>JAILMS010000120.1 GCA_024692385.1 Prevotella sp.
ATAAGGAATAAGGAACACGAAGGCGATGATGGAGGCTGCGATGCGCAATCCTTGATCAGAGAAACGACTGCCGAAGAAATCGGGCATTGTGCGAGACTCGATATGCTGGGTCATCAACTTCGTGCGACGACCTAAGACAATCCAAGCCAACAGCGAACCGATGAGGGCATTGCCGATACCAATCCATGTAGAAGAAAGACCATATTTCCAGCCGAACTGTCCGGCATAACCCACGAAAACAACGGCCGAAAAATAGGAGGTGCCATAGGCAAAGGCCGTGAGCCACGGACCTACGGCACGGCCACCAAGTACGAATCCATCGACACTGCTGGCCTGCTTACGGGTATAGAGCCCCACCCCAATCATCACGGCCAGGAAAATGATGGTAAGTGTTATTTTGATAATCATTGCTTAATCTCTAAATTTTGAATGTTTGAATTTTTTAATTTTCTAATTTTTTAATTTTCTAATTTTTTAATTTTCAAACAGTTATGGTAAAGCACATTATTCTCTGGACACTGAATCCAGAATTGTCGGAAGACGAGAAGAAGGCCGTAAAGGCAGGTATTAAGGCTGGTTTGGAAGGACTGGTAGGCAAGGTGCCTGGACTCCTTGATGTAAAGGTACATGTTGATGGCCGTCTGGCATCATCGAATGCTGACGTGATGCTCGACAGTACGTTGGAGAGCGAAGAAGCGCTGAAGGGTTATGCTGTTCATCCAGAACATGTTGCCGTAGCCAATGGCAAGGTACGCCCCTACACCGTACAGCGTAGCTGTCTGGACTTCGAAATTTAAAAATATTTCGCCAATTGTGTGGTAGTCTCATATATTTGTTGTATCTTTGCAGAATAAACAAAACAACAAACACTATGACATTCACAGAAAAGGCGAATAAAATTTTTAATCAGGCCATCCGTGACTACCATCTGAAGGACCACGTAGATACGCCTATCAGCAACCCCTACGAGCGTGACTCGATAGAGTACAGCCTCTATCTGAAGTGCTGGATAGACACCGTACAGTGGCACCTGGAGGACATCATCCGCGATCCGCATATCGACCCAGCAGAAGCATTGGGTCTGAAGCGTCGTATCGACCGCTCTAACCAGGACCGTACAGACTTGGTAGAAGAGATTGATACCTACTTCCGCAAGATTTATGCTGACGTAAAGCCACAGGCCGACGCTCGCCTGAATACAGAGAGCCCCGCATGGGCTACCGACCGTCTGAGCATTCTCGCCCTGAAGATCTGGCACATGAAGGAGCAGACGGAGCGTCAGGATGCCGATGCCGAGCATGTGCAGAAATGTCAGGCTAAACTCGACGTGCTGTTGGAGCAGCAGGTAGACCTGTCAACAGCTATCGACCAGCTGTTGGAGGACATTGAGGCCGGCCGTAAGTACATGAAGGTATACCGCCAGATGAAGATGTATAACGATCCTGCTACCAACCCAATTCTTTACAAGAAGTAAGAGGTAGCGACTACAGATAAAGAGGCAAGAAGGATGAAGAAAGAGCATATACTCGTTATCCGCTTCTCTGCGATGGGTGATGTCGCCATGATGGTGCCCGTCATCTATTCGCTGGCTCATCAGTACCCTGATATTCGTATCACGGTGCTGAGCAGAGCATTTGCGCGTTCTTTCTTCGAAGACCTTGCCCCCAATGTAGGTTTCATGGCTGCCGATCTGAAGAACGAATACAGAGGTATTAAGGGACTTAATGCACTCTATCGCCGACTGGCCGCCAAGCAGTTTACAGCCATTGCCGATTTGCACAGCGTGCTACGCTCTAACTATCTGCGTATGCGTTTCAACTTAGGAAGCTATCGCGTGGCTCATATCGACAAACACCGCAAAGGACGTCGCCTCATCACATCAGCCTCACATAAGGAGCTGGTACAGCAGCCGACGTCATTCCAAAACTATCTTGACGTCTTTGCCAAGCTGGGCTATCCCGTTGACATTCAGTTTAAGAGCGTCTTCCCAGAGGAGGGCGGCAATCTGAACATGTTGCCTGCAGGGATATGCGTCAAGAAATCCTTTGAACAATGGATTGGCATAGCACCTTTTGCTGCCCACGAGGGAAAGACCTACCCTCCCCGTCTGATGCATCAGGTGATAGAGCAAATCATAGACAAATATCCCAAGGTACGCATCTTCCTCTTTGGTCGTGGCGAACAGGAGAATCAGTATTTTACTGAATGGTGCCAACAGCATAGCGCCTGCGTCAATGTCGGAGGACAGTTAGAATCCATGCATCAGGAACTGATACTGATGAGTCATCTCGACGTCATGGTTTCTATGGACTCTTCGAATATGCATCTGGCATCACTTACCGCTACACCTGTGGTCAGTGTCTGGGGCGCTACACATCCCTATGCCGGATTCATGGGCTGGGGACAGAGCGAAGAGAATGCAGTACAGATTCCACTCGACTGCCGTCCGTGTAGCATCTTCGGACAGAAGCCCTGTCTGCGTGGCGACTACGCCTGCATGAACAATATTGCACCAGAGGCTATCGTAGAGAAAGTGGAGAAGATTCTAAAACATTAAACATTCAACGTTCTTAATAAATACAAACCCTTTAAACAAAAAGCTTATGAAAAAGTACATCTGCGAGACATGTGGCTACGTGTATGATCCCGAAGTAGGAGACCCCGATGGCGGTATCGCTCCCGGAACAGCCTTTGAAGACATTCCCGATGATTGGGTATGCCCCATCTGTGGCGTCGGCAAGGACCAGTTCTCTCCTGAGGATTAATAACGGCTACAGCTTAAACCTTTTAACTACGACACCGTCGTAGGTCTTAACGGTCAGACAGACACTGTCTGGCCGTTGTTCTGTAGGTAACTGTATACAAACATAACGACGGTTGGTATAATACTCAGGAGCCTCGCCCTTGTCGTGCAGCAGACGGTAGTAGGCCGTCTGTGTCTGATCACTGTTTTGGCGCACCTCATCAAGAGCCAGTGCCAAAGAGTGAATACCCTCATCACCATTGTCGTTACGTCCGTTCTTGAGCAATAGTCCCATGTTGATAAACTTACCATCACGGGTTAGCCACGAACTCTCCAGTCCCAGCGGGTCTTGCGGCAGGCGCTTGAAGTCCTTTGCGTCATGGGGTATCAATGTCGGCAAGATACTTATTCCCCTTAGCAGTGCCCTGCCATCATCCTCCTTATTATAATATAAATAGGTACGATAGATAGTGTCAGCAGTCTGTATCCATGATGCATTCAGCGGATTGCTGAGCAGATAGCTCTCGCCCTCATCAGTAACGAATGATACCCCACGCTTCTCGCCATCCACAGTAAGATTGGCAAAGTCGGCCTGCAATAACGAATAGCGGCCCTCACCCTTCTCATAGCTGTCCGTCTCACAAGACGACAGCACTATCAGAAAGGATAGACATAAACAGACAGGTATTATTCGTTTCATCATCATAGCGGTAGCAAACTCTAAACTCTACACTCTACACTCTACACTATTCGTTATTCACTATTCACTAGCGTAGCGCATAGGAAGTTTCTCACTGGATTAGCATACATCGTCAGCATACGCTCACGGAGGAAGTCCTCGTCCTTGTTGGGGATATTGATCTTAGCCAGCTGAGCAGACAGATACTGCTCAAAGCGCTCCACGTCTTTCGGCGTGTAATGATCAGCATAAGCAGTGGTGCCTTCCAACTTGTCTAACGCGATATAGTTGCAAGGATACAGGCGATAACCCGCATGAATCTCTTGGTCGATACGCTTGCTCAACTGCTGGAAGTATTCATTACGAGGCAGTCCGTCGAGTTCAGCAAGCCATTGGTTGATGGGTGTGCCACAATGATAATGCACACGGCCCTTATAGCCAAAGATGCCCGTCTTCATGTTATCGAGGTCGTCCTGACGCGACTTCTTAAAGGCAGGGTTATCACGCTTCTGCTGGAATTCCTGTGCCTTCAGATAGTCGCAAGGGTCAAACTCATAGCTGATCGTCAGCGGGCATATGTTCAGTTCACGGAGTTCGCCACCCATAGCCAGCATCTTCAGAACAGCATCCTGTGTATGGTCGCTGGAGTCCTTGGCACGTCCTTCGCGCTGAGCAATCCAGATATTCTCCTGCTTTTCGGTAACGGCATAGTGGATGTAGCGACTCATCAACTGCGACGAGCGCATCATCTCATGAGCTGTCAAGCCTCGGCGCACCGTAAAGGCTTTGTTCATGCGTACCAGGCGCTTGATCCACGGATATATCAGCAGATTATCACCGATACCGATTTCTACCGTTGTAGGATAACCTGCCGCTACGAGTTTCACATCCAAAAAGGCGGAGTCGAGCACGATGTCACGATGGTTGCTGAGGAACGTGTAGCGCTTCTCTAGTTTAGAGTTTAGAGTGTAGAGTTTAGAGTTTGCTACCGCCCTAGATTCTGCTGTAGATTCTGCGCTTGATGGCTGCGCGGTAGCAAACTCTACATTCTCCGTTCTACACTCTAAATTGGTATCGTCAAACGTACAGCCATCAGTATGCCTGCGGATAATCCAGTTGACAACAGGCTTCATGAAACGCTTCTGGAAGTCCAGCGGTGTCTTCACACCCGTGAACAACAGCTTCAGGAAACCGTTACGAATACCCTTTGGCAGCCAAGGGGCAAAGCCTTTCAGCACCATAGAGAACTGGCGGTCACTCAGCAAGTCATTGAAGGCCTGCTCCATCTCTCCAGCCTCATAAGGCCGTATCTCGTCAAAATCCTTGATATCGTACTCCATAGCGGTAGCAAACTCTACACTCTAAACTCTACACTTGAAAATCAGAATTGATTTTCAACAATATCCGTCAGCACATCCGTCATTGACAGACCGGCAGCCTTAACCTGCTGAGGAATAAAGCTGGTGGGCGTCATGCCTGGTGTGGTATTTACCTCCAGCATAGATATCTTACCCTCCTTAGAGATGATATAGTCAATACGGATGATACCGTTGCAGTGGAGGATGTCGTAGATATGACTGGTAATCTCGCGTACGCGCTTAGTTACCTCTTCCGACAAGCGGGCGGGAGTAATCTCCTGAACCTGT
>JAILMS010000127.1 GCA_024692385.1 Prevotella sp.
GTTCATTGTGCTGGCGGGTTTCCTGCCTCTGGTGCCCAATTTCTTAGTAGAGGCCTTCCCCCGCAAGATTATCAATATCCACCCCGCCCTACTGCCTAAGTATGGTGGCAAAGGCATGTGGGGCCACCACGTCCATGAGGCCGTGAAGGCTGCTGGCGAGACAGAGACGGGCATGACCGTCCACTATGTCACTCCCGTCTGCGACTCTGGCGAGATTATCGCACAGTACCGTGTGGCACTGTCGCCCGAAGATACTGCCGACGACATTGCTGCAAAAGAACACCTGCTGGAGATGGAGCACTTTCCTCGCATCGTCGAGCAGGTGATCAATGATATCTTCTAAAAAAATTAAGGAAGTTAACTCCTTAACTTCCTTAACTCCTTTAATATCTTTAACTCCCTATTAGAGACTTGCCATCTCGATGACTTTGTCTACGGCAGCAGAGAGTCCGTCGACATTCTTACCGCCAGCCTGAGCGAAGTGAGGCTGACCGCCACCACCACCCTGGATGAGCTTGGCGGCCTCGCGAACCATCTGACCGGCATTCAGTCCGTGGTCGCTGACCATGTCGTCACTCATCATGATAGAGAGCTGTGGCTTGTTATTGTCGTGAGTACCCAGCACGCAGAGCAGTGAACCCTCTACGGCAGCACGAATCTTGAAGGCAAGATCCTTAGCGGCAGCAGGCGACATAGGCAATACAGCCGTTACCACCTTCACGCCATTCACCTCACGGGCCTTCTCTACGAGTGTCTTGGCAGCGCGCTCCACAGCCTGAGCCTGGAAACCTTCAATCTCCTTCTTCATGCTGTCGTGCTCCTCGATATACTTCTTGATGACACCCTGCAGATCCTTGGCATTATTGAAGAATGCCTTCACAGCTTTCAGGATATCCTCAGTCTGATACAGCAGTTCCTCACACTCCTTACCTGTGCGGGCCTCGATACGGCGAATACCTGCGGCTACGCTGCTCTCAGAGATAATCTTGAAGAAGCCGATGCGACCGGTTGAGCTGGCGTGGATACCACCACAGAACTCGCAGCTGGGTCCGAAGCGAACCACACGCACCTTGTCACCATACTTCTCACCAAACAGGGCGATAGCACCCAGCTTCTTGGCCTCGTCGAAGGGTACGTCGCGATGCTCGTCGATATGGATATCCTGACGAATCATGTCGTTGACCATGCGCTCTACCTCGCGCAGCTGCTCATCGCTGACCTTCTCAAAGTGAGAGAAGTCGAAGCGCAGCGTGTCGGGGCTGACAAACGAACCCTTCTGCTCTACGTGGTCGCCCAGAATCTGCTTCAGGGCATAGTCCAACAGGTGGGTAGCGGTATGGTTAGCAGCCGAGGCGTTACGCTTGTCGGTATCTACGCATGCCATGAACTCTGCGGCAGGGTTCTTAGGCAGCTGCTTCACGATATGTACGCTCTGGTTGTTCTCGCGCTTGGTGTCGATGATCTCGATGGTCTCGTCTTCGTTGACGAGTACACCGCAGTCACCTACCTGACCACCCATCTCACCATAGAAAGGTGTGGCGTCGAGTACCAACTCATAGAACTCATTCTTCTTCTGTGTCACCTTGCGGTAGCGCAGGATGTGACAGTTGTATTCGGTATAGTCGTAACCTACGAACTGCTGCTCACCAGCCTGCAACTCCGTCCAGTCACTGTTCTCAACAGCGGCGGCATTGCGCGCACGCTCCTTCTGCTTCTGCATCTCTACATTGAACTGCTCCTCGTCAACGGTGAAGCCGTTCTCACGACAGATCAGCTCTGTCAGGTCGAGGGGGAATCCGTAGGTGTCGAACAGGCGGAAAGCCTGAACGCCGTCCAGCTGGTTCTTGCCCTGGCCTTTCAGCTCCTCCATGGCCTTGTCGAGCATCTGGATACCCTTCTCCAGGGTGCGCAGGAAGCTGTCTTCCTCCTCCTTAATTACCTTGGTGATGAGCTGCTGCTGAGCCTTCAACTCGGGGAAGGCATCACCCATCTCGTGTACCAGTGTAGGTACGAGCTTGTAGATGAATCCCTCTTTCTGGCCGAGGAAGGTGTAGGCATAGCGTACGGCACGACGCAGGATGCGGCGGATAACATAGCCGGCCTTGGCGTTGCTTGGCAGCTGACCGTCGGCAATAGAGAATGATACGGCACGCAGGTGGTCGGCACATACACGCATAGCGACGTCGGTATCTTCCTTCTCACCATACTTCATGCCGCTCATCTGCTCCTCAGCCTTGATGATAGGCTGGAAGATGTCGGTATCATAGTTAGAGTGCTTGCCCTGAAGCATGCGTACCAGGCGCTCAAAGCCCATACCGGTATCGATGACGTTCATGGCCAGCTTCTCCAGCGAGCCGTCGGCCTTGCGGTTATACTGCATGAATACGAGGTTCCAGATCTCGATGACCTGTGGGTCGTCCATGTTCACCAGCTCGCGACCGGGCTTCTTAGCCTTCTCCTCAGGAGTACGGCTATCTACGTGAATCTCTGAGCAGGGACCACAGGGACCCGTGTCACCCATCTCCCAGAAGTTGTCGTGCTTGTTACCGTTGATGATGTGGTCGGCAGGCACGTGCTTCAGCCAGTACTGCTCAGCCTCGTCGTCGCGCTCCAGGCCCTCTGAAGGGTCACCCTCGAACACTGTCACATAGAGGTCTTTAGGATCCAGTCCGATGACATCCACCAGATACTCCCACGCCATGTCGATGGCACCCTCTTTGAAGTAGTCGCCAAACGACCAGTTGCCCAGCATCTCGAACATGGTGTGGTGGTAGGTGTCATGACCTACCTCTTCCAGGTCGTTGTGCTTACCGCTTACGCGCAGACACTTCTGAGTATCGGCACGACGGCGCGGCTCTGGGTCGCGTGTACCTAATATAATATCTTTCCACTGGTTCATTCCCGCGTTGGTGAACATCAGCGTGGGGTCGTCTTTGATAACCATCGGTGCTGACGGCACGATGGCGTGTTGCTTAGACTCGAAGAATTTCTTGAAAGAGTCACGAATCTCGTTAGCTGTCATCATATTTATAATTATATAATTATTTAATTTCTCAACTTTCACCTGTCACCTGTCAATTATCAACTGTCAACTGTCATTGCGAAGCCACACTTTGACCTTCAGGTCAAAGAACTGTCAACTGTCATTGCGAAGCCACACTTTGACCTTCAGGTCAAAGAACTGTCAACTGTCAACTGTCAACTTTCAACTTTCAACTATCACCTCATCTTCCACTCCCCATCAACCTGTACCATCGGTACCACGACCTCCTCCTGTGTGGAGTCGCCATACGACAGTAAGAGGAAGGCATATACCACGTGAAGGGTGGAATCCGTGCGCCCTACGCTGGGCGACACGCTGACTGCGCGCAGTCCCTCATGTTTCTGCTGCATGTCCTTCATATATTGCTCGTTGGCTTTCACCAACTGCTTGCGATAGTCAGAGGGCAACTCGTCGTAGCCCGCCTTTCCTGCAAGGAAGCCGTCAGGGTAGTTCTCCAAGAGGCGCTGGTAGTAGCCCATGGCAGCCTCTGCGGCCTGCTGTTCTGAGCTCATCTCATGACAGCCCATCAGGCCCATAAAGGCCATCAGCACTATCAGAACTACAATCCCTCTCTTCCCCATTACTTCTGACGGATAAATATGTTGATAGGCGTACCTGTCAGAGTCCAGTTCTCGCGCATCTTGTTCTCCAGGAAGCGGCGATACGGCTCCTTCACATACTGGGGCAGGTTTGCGTAGAACACAAAGGTAGGAATCTGAGTGTCGGGCACCTGCGAGACATATTTGATTTTGATGTATTTTCCCTTGATGCTGGGGGGCGGTGTCTGCTCTATCAGAGGCAGCATCACCTCGTTCAGCTTCGATGTACCGATCTTGATGGTACGGTTCAGATATACCTGCTTAGCCGTCTCCAGCACCTTGAAGATGCGCTGCTTCGTAACGGCAGAGGCAAAGATGATGGGGAAGTCTACAAACGGAGCCATGCGGTTGCGGATAGCGTTCTCGAAGGTCTTGATAGCCTCCTGCGACTTATCCTCTACCAGGTCCCACTTGTTCACGACAACCACCAGCGACTTGTTGTTCTTCTGTATCAGCTGGAAGATGTTCATATCCTGTGCCTCGATGCCTCGTGTGGCGTCAATCATCAAGATGCAGACATCACTGTTCTCGATGGCACGGATGGAGCGCATCACGCTGTAGAACTCCAGATCCTCCGTTACCTTGTTCTTACGACGAATACCGGCGGTGTCCACCAGATAGAAGTCGAAACCGAACTTGTCATATTTCGTATAGATAGAGTCGCGTGTCGTGCCGGCAATATCCGTCACGATGTTACGGTCCTCACCGATAAATGCGTTGATGATGCTCGACTTACCCGCATTCGGGCGGCCTACTACGGCAAAGCGTGGCGTACCGTCCTCGATGTCGTCAGCCTCGTCGGCCTTCAACTTCGTCAATACGTGGTCCAGCAAGTCGCCCGTACCACTACCCGTAGCGGCACTCACGCAGAACGGGTCGCCCAGTCCGAGCTTATAGAACTCATACTGGCCATACAGGTCCTTGCCGTCGTCCGCCTTGTTGGCTACGAGCACTACAGGCAACTTAGAACGGCGCAGGATCAGCGCCACGTCCTGGTCAAGGTCGGTCAGTCCGTTCTTGATATCTACCAAGAACAGCACCAGGTCGGCCTCCTCAGTGGCCACAATCACCTGCTTGCGAATCTCCTCCTCGAAGATATCGTCACTATTGACCACCCAACCACCAGTATCAACTACTGAGAACTCACGACCATTCCACTCGCACTTGCCATACTGGCGGTCGCGCGTGGTACCAGCCTCGTCGCTCACGATGGCACGACGACTGTTAGTCAGTCTGTTAAACAAGGTGGACTTGCCCACATTCGGGCGTCCTACTATCGCTACTAAGTTTCCCATATCACATGCCCCCTAAGTTAGGGGGATGGGGGTCTGAACAAGCGTTTATCAAACCCTTTTATTATTTTACTTATGGAGTCTGCGCCTGTTCAGACCCCTATGTCCCCTAACTTAGGGGATCCATGTATCCAAAAATATTCAGCTCCTTGTCTGAGCTTCTCCAGTCCTTGTCAACCTTCACAAAGGTCTCCAGGAATATGGGCTTGTCGAAGAATTTCTCCAGCGCCTTACGCGCCTCGGTAGATACCTTCTTCAGTGCCATGCCCTGATGTCCGATGATAATGCCCTTCTGCGAGTCGCGCTCCACATAGATGATGGCATTGATATGTATATTCTTTTCTGTCTCCTTAAAGCGCTCCACGCGCACCTCTACAGAGTAAGGTATCTCCTTGTCGTAGTAGAGCAGAATCTTCTCACGGATGATTTCGCTGACGAAGAAGCGCGCCGGCTTGTCTGTCAGCTGGTCTTTGTCGAAGAATGGTGGCGAGTCTGGAAGCAGCTCCTTGATGCGCTTCAGCAGCATGTCCACACCAAACTTATTCTTTGCTGAGATAGGCAGAATCTCTGCGTTAGGCAACAAGCTATGCCATTTCTCAACAATCGCACCCAGCTGTTGCTGAGTGCTCTCGTCAATTTTGTTGACGAGCAAAATGACAGGTATCGTCATTTTCTGCACCTTCTCCAGGAACTCCATGTTCTTCTCCGGAGTCTCCACCACGTCAGTGACGTAGAGCAGCACGTCAGCATCCTGAAGCGCCGACTCCGAGAAGGCCAGCATCGACTCCTGCAACTTATAGTTGGGTTTCAACACCCCTGGAGTATCAGAAAAAACGATCTGCATATCGTCTGTATTGACGATACCCATGATACGGTGGCGCGTTGTCTGCGCCTTGAATGTAGCAATCGAAATACGCTCACCAACCAATTGGTTCATGAGCGTACTTTTACCTACATTGGGATTGCCAACGATATTTACGAATCCAGCCTTATGCATTGGCTATCAACTGTCAATTGTCAACTATCAACTGTCAACTTACTTCTCGCTTCCATCATACGCCCACTTCAGGTAGCTTGCGCCATGAACGAAACCCGCACCGAAGGCAGTCATGATGATGTTATCACCCTTCTTCAGTTTCTGTTCGTTCTCCCAAAGAGCCAGAGGAATAGTTGCGGCAGAAGTATTACCAAAATGCTCGATGTTCACCATCACCTGCTCCATAGGAAGCTCCAGGCGCTTGGCGACGGCCTCGATGATGCGCATGTTAGCCTGATGAGGCACCACCCATGAGATGTTGTCCTTGTTCAGGCCGTTGCGCTCGGCAATGAGCGCACAGTCGTCACTCATATTCGTCACTGCATAGCGGAATACGGTGCGACCCTCCTGATAGAGGTAGTGCAGACGGTGGTCTACAGTAAAGTGACTGGGAGGACATACCGAACCGCCAGCCTTCAGGTGCAGGAAGGGCAAGCCCTTGCCGTCGGCACGCAGATAAGAGTCCATCACGCCGATGTTCTCCTCTTCTGTAGCCTCTACCAGCACAGCGGCAGCACCGTCGCCAAAGAGCGGACAGGTAGCACGGTCCTTATAGTCTGTCACCGACGACAT
The DNA here is from genome assembly GCA_024692385.1 of Prevotella sp. Classification (GTDB taxonomy): domain Bacteria; phylum Bacteroidota; class Bacteroidia; order Bacteroidales; family Bacteroidaceae; genus Prevotella. Next base: position 6,544 of record JAILMS010000127.1, read on the forward strand.
CTTGTCGGCGCCAATCACGATAACCTTCTTGTAACGGCCACTCTGAACCATTGTGCCAGCTACATCGAGTGCATAGAGAAATCCACAGCATGCGCCCCAGAAGTCAAATGCGAAAGCATTCTTCAGTCCGAGCTTACCCAGCACGATGCTGGCTGTGGAAGGGAACTTATAATCAGCCGTCGAGGTGGCAACGATGACAGCATCGATGGTATCAGGATCTACTTGAGTCTTCTGCATCAGCTGCTTGGCAGCCTTGCGGGCCATGTAGCTGGTGCCCAGACCCTCCTCGGCGAGGATGCGGCGCTCCTTAATACCTACGCGCGTCATAATCCACTCGTCATTGGTGTCTACCATGCGCGACAGCTCCTCGTTGTTGAGAACGTAGTCAGGCACGTAGCCACCAATACCGGTGATTATCGCATTGATTTTACTCATTACTCAGCAGCTTCATCCATTACAATAGCGATCTTGCCACGATAGTAGCCACAGGTAGGGCATACAGTGTGGTAGATGTGGTAAGCACCACAGTTAGGGCATACTGCCAGTGTGGGAGCTACAGCCTTGTCATGGGTACGACGCTTTGCGGTACGAGTGTTTGATTGTCTTCTTTTAGGATGTGCCATAATTC
>JAILMS010000173.1 GCA_024692385.1 Prevotella sp.
TAGTCCTCGAAGGCATAGAGCACGGTGCTCAGGTAGCGCTCACCAGTATCAGGCAGCAGTACCACAATCTTCTTGCCCTTGTTCTCAGGACGCTTAGCTACCTGGATAGCTGCATAGAGGGCAGCACCAGCAGAGATACCTACCAGCAGACCTTCTGACTGGGCAATCTCACGACCAGTACGGATGGCATCGTCGTTCTCTACGTCGAATACCTCGTCAACATTATTGCCGTTATAGGTCTTGGGGATGAATCCGGCACCGATACCCTGAATCTTGTGGGGACCGCTCTGACCGCCGTTCAGCACAGGGCTTGACTTAGGCTCTACGGCAACAACGTGTACGTTAGGATTCTGCTCCTTCAGATACTTGGCCACACCAGATACCGTACCGCCAGTACCTACACCGGCTACGAAGATATCTACCTTACCGTCAGTGTCGCGCCAGATCTCAGGACCAGTGGTTGCATAGTGCTTGGCAGGGTTGGCTTCGTTTTCAAACTGCTGCAGGATTACGGCTCCGGGAATAGAGTCGCGCAACTCCTCAGCGGCGCGGATAGCACCTGGCATGCCGTCTTTACCAGAGGTGAGGCGTACCTCGGCGCCATAGGCCTTTACGAGGTTTCTGCGCTCCACGCTCATGGTTTCGGGCATGGTAAGGATAAGATGGTAGCCCTTGACGGCAGATACCAGTGCCAGTCCTACGCCTGTGTTACCGCTGGTGGGCTCAATGATGGTGGCGCCGGGCTTCAGGATACCCTTCTTCTCAGCATCCTCAATCATAGCCAGCGCGATGCGATCTTTCACGCTACCACCTGGGTTAAAGAACTCTACCTTGGCAATGACTGGGGTCTCCAGACCCTTTGCCTGTGAATACTTGTTGAGCTCTAAGAGTGGGGTGTTGCCGACGAGCTCAGTCAGCTGCTTTGCAATGTTTGCCATAATCTTATCCTTTTATATATTAATAATGTTATTGTTTATTGTTCTCGTCAATGGAACTTGTTTCCGTTGGCAAAGTTACGGCATTTTTCTCAATCCCACAATACCCTCCACACGTCATTCTATATACCAAACGTTTGGTATATTGCATTTTTTTTAGCTGTATTGGCGCGCTAAAACTTGCAAAACCATTTAAATTAAAGGACAAAATAATAAATCCTCGCGGAAGGCGAGGATTTATTGTTTAGGTATAGAGGAAGCGCTTGATGCTGCGCTTAGGTGTCTTTTCGAATTCTTCGGTACGAATCTCGATTTCAGCAATCTTCTCGTAGGCAGGCAGGAGCTCGTTGAGCTGCAAGCGGTTCTGCTCCATGATGTTCTTGATGTCTTCCTCGTTGAAGCGCATGTTCTTGGCTTCGTCGTAGTCGGGATAGACGAGTCCGACGAGCTTGTTGTCGCGCTGTACGACGACGCTCTCTACTACCATCGTCATGGAGTTGAGCTTATCCTCAATCTCCTCTGGATAGATGTTCTGACCATTGGGGCCGAGGAGCATATTCTTAGAGCGGCCATTGATGAAGACGTTACCGTCTAAGTCCATGGTGCCGAGGTCGCCAGTATGATACCAGCCTTCACGGTCGAGTGTCTCTGCAGTGGCCTCGTCGTTCTTGTAGTAGCCCAGCATGGTGTTGAGACCTTTAGCAAGAATCTCGCCAGGAACCTTAGAGGGATTCGTGGAGTTGATCTTAACCTCCATGTGGTAGGCTGCCTGTCCGCAAGAGCCCTGTACGAAGGTGTGCCAGTCGCGATAGCAGATGATGGGCGCACACTCGGTGGCTCCATAGCCTACTGTGTAGGGGAACTCGATGCGCTTGAGGAACGACTCTACCTCCTGGTTGAAGGCTGCACCGCCGATGATGACCTCGTAGAGATCGCCACCGAAGGCCTTGATAACTTCCTGGCAGATCTTCTCGCGTACCTTCTTGGAGATAACGGGCATGGAGAGCAACAGGCGCATGCGGTTGTTCTGAATCTTGGGGAACACTTTCTTGCGGATAATCTTCTCGATGACCAATGGTACGGCGATGATAATCTTTGGCTTGATATCGGCAAAGGCCTGTGCGATGATGGCAGGCGAGGGGATACGGTTCAGGTAGTACACATGACAGCCGTGGAGGAACTCGAAGATGAACTCGAAGGCCATGCCGTACATGTGGGCCATAGGCAGGATGCTGATGATGCGGTCGCCACGACCGATAATCTTACCCAGCACATGCTCTGCGAAGTCGAAGTTAGACCAGAGAGCACGATAGGGAATCATAACACCCTTAGAGAAACCGGTGGTACCGCTGGTGTAGTTGATCAAAGCCAACTCTTCACCATTGGCCTCCTTATAGTAGTTGACATGCTCCTTGCGGAAGTATTTGGGGAACTTCTTACCGTAGAGCTCGTTGAGATGCTCACGGGCATAGGTCAGCTTGTCAGTGCGTGATATCATCAGTGAATAGTCGGGGTTGTTGATGATACCCTCCAGATGGGGCATCTGCATGGGGTCTATCTGTGTAGCCACATGGTCGCCGACAAACAGCAGCTTGGCATCAGAGTGGTTCACGATATTGTGAATCTGCTCAGCCATAAATTCGTGGAGGATGGGTACGGCAACGGCACCGTAGGTCAGTGTGGCAAGGAATGCCACAGCCCACTGGCTGCTGTTGCGTCCGCAAAGGGCAATCTTGTCGCCCTTTACCACACCGCTATTCTCAAATAAGATGTGTAGCTTCTCAATCTTACGGGCCACGTCGTGAAACTGCAGGGTAGCTCCCTTGTAGTCAGTCAGAGCATCAAGATCCCAATTGTTGATGATGCTATCTTGTATTAGTTGGTTAAAACTAGGTACGTTTTCCATAATATTACCTTATTTATATAAGTAACGTTTGATACTCTTCTTAGGTGTCTTCATGAACTCTTCTTCCTGCAGCTCAAAGGCTTGCAGCTTGCTATAGACAGGCAGCTGGGCGTTGAGCTCCTGACGGTTCTGCTCCATAACCTGCTCCAGGTCTTCCTGTGAGAATCTCATGTTCTTGACTTCATCCATATCGGGATGAACGAGTGCTACGAGATGGTCGCCACGCTGTACTATCAGACTCTCGCTGACCAGTGCCATAGAGTTGAGCTTGTCCTCAATCTCCTCTGGATAGACATTCTGACCATTGGCTCCCAGCAGCATGTTCTTCAGGCGACCACGAATGAAGATGTGTCCGTCTTCTGACATCGTGGCAAGGTCGCCCGTATGGTACCAACCGTCGCGGTCGATAGCCTGAAAGGTAGCCTCCTGGTTCTTGTAGTAGCCCAACATGACATTGGGTCCTTTAGTGATAATCTCGCCTTCGACGTTCTGTGGGTCTGGCGATACGATCTTAACATCCATGCAGGGCAGGGGAACACCGCATGATCCAGGGATGAATTCGTGGTAGTCGCAATAGGAAATGAGCGGAGCACACTCGGTAGTACCGTAACCCACAGTGAAGGGGAAGTCGATACTCTTCAGGAACTGCTCAATCTCCTGGTTCAGCGGTGCACCACCGATGATAATCTCGTAGGCACGTCCACCAAAGGCGGCATATACTTCTCTGCAGATGCGCTCCTTCACCTTCTTCGATACAACGGGCATCTGCAACATAATCTTGATGGCATTGCTCTGTATCTTGGGGAATACGCGCTTGCGGATAATCTTTTCAATAATAAGAGGTACGGCAACGACTACGTCGGGCTTTACCTGCTGGAAGGCCTCGGCGATGATGGCCGGTGAGGGCAGACGCGTGAGGAAGTGCAGGTGGTAGCCTGAACAGAAGGGGAACAGGAACTCGATGGCCATGCCATACATGTGGGCCATGGGCAGGATGTTCAGCATGTTACTGAACTTTGGCATGCGGTTGGCCAGATTCTTGATACAGAAATCTACATTCCCCCAGACAGCACGGTAGGGAATCATAACACCCTTAGAGAAACCGGTGGTGCCACTGGTGTAGTTGATCATGCACAGCTCTTCAGCACTATCCTTGTGCCAATGGATATCGTCCTTGCGATAGGCATTGGGGAATCTGTGCCCAAAGAGCTCGTTTAGTCGCTCACGAGCATCGGTCAGCTTCTCACTGCGAGAGGTATGCAATGAGAAATCGGGCAGATTGAAGATTCCCTCCAGTTGAGGCATCTCCTTTGCATCGATAATGGTAGCTACATAGTCGCCTACAAAAAGCAGACGCGACTCAGAGTGATTGACGATATTGTGAATCTGCTCCGCATTAAACTCATGGAGAATAGGCACAATAACTGCGCCATAAGTGATGGTGGCCAAAAATGCTACGGCCCAGTGTGCAGAGTTACGTCCGCACACGGCTATCCTGTCTCCTTTCTGAATACCCGCTGCCTCCATCATGATGTGAAGCTTCTCTATTTTGCGTGCTACATCATGATACTGCAAGGTAATACCCTTGTAGTCGGTCAATGCATCGAGCAACCAGTTGTCCTTAATGGTATTTTCAATATAAGAATTGAAACTAGGTATGTCGTTCATTGCACAATTTTCAAAATTTTGTGCAAAGGTAATGCTTTTTCTGCACATCCACAAAAATTTTGTGCAATTTTTTGTTCTAAAAGTAAAAAAGACAATTATTCGGATAAAAAGGAAAGAAAAGTGAATAGGGGAGTAAAAATAAATGGAAAAATTCTTTGTAGTTTGCTTGATTTTTAGTACCTTTGCACCCGATTTCGTAAAAAAGAGTTGATGAAGAACGACAACATTAAGAATCAGTACCGCGTAAATGAACAGATACGAGTTCGTGAGGTGCGCATTGTAGGCGACGGCGAAAGCATCGTTGTTCCTACACGTCAGGCATTGGATATGGCTCGTGAGCAGGGCGTAGACCTGGTGGAGATTTCTCCCAATGCCAATCCTCCCGTATGTCGTCTTATCGACTATTCGAAGTTCCTTTACCAGCAGAAGAAGCGCCAAAAGGAAATGAAGGCCAAGCAGGTGAAGGTAGAGGTAAAGGAAATCCGTTTCGGACCTCAGACCGACGAGCACGATTACCAGTTCAAGCTGAAGCATGCCAAGGAGTTCTTGGAAGAGGGCAACAAGGTACGTGCATACGTATTCTTCCGCGGCCGCTCTATCTTGTTCAAGGAGCAGGGTGAGGTGTTGCTGCTGCGTTTCGCTAACGATTTGGAGGAATATGGTAAGGTAGAGGGCATGCCCTCACTGGAAGGAAAGAAGATGTTCCTTTATCTGGCTCCTAAGAAGGCCGGTGCTCAGAAGAAGAGCCAGCAGGCCCGCGACCGTGAGGCTGCAGAGGCTGAGGCCAAGGAGAACGCTCGTCAGAGTCAGCCAGCAGAAGCAGAGACTCCCGCAAATGGTGGTCTGTTTGCTAATGCAAAGATTAGTGCTGATGCGCTGAAGAAGTTGACTGAGACAGAAGATTAACTCTCACCTGTCAATTGTCAATTATCAACTGAAAAAAATGGTGGCGCGCCCGGTATATGCGTAGCTGCCGATTATTAATAACAATTTAAATATTAAAAAACAATGCCAAAAGTAAAGACAAATTCCGGTTCTAAGAAGAGATTCTCATTTACCGGTACAGGTAAGATCAAGAGACACCATGCTTACCACAGTCACATTCTGACGAAGAAGACCAAGAAGCAAAAGCGCAACCTGGTAGGTTCTACCATCGTTGATGTATCGAACATGAAGCAGGTTCGCGACCTGTTGTGTCTCCGTTAATTCACCTATTGTCAAACATTAAAAGTAAAGAAAACTATGCCAAGATCAGACAATCACATTGCATCAAGAGCAAAACGTAAAAGAATTCTGAAACTCACTCGCGGTTACTTTGGTGCCCGCA
>JAILMS010000008.1 GCA_024692385.1 Prevotella sp.
ACTGGTGAGGTAAGCGCTGAGATGGTAAAGAGCACTGGTGCTCAGTACGTTATTCTGGGTCACTCAGAGCGTCGTGAGTACTACAAGGAGACTCCTGAGATTCTGAAGGAGAAGGTGCTGCTGGCCCTGAAGAACGGTCTGAAGGTAATCTTCTGCATCGGTGAGTCACTTGCTGAGCGTGAGGCTAACAAGCAGAACGAGGTCGTAAAGGCTGAGCTCGAGGGTTCTGTATTCAACCTCTCTGAGGAGGACTTCCGCAAGATAATCATTGCCTACGAGCCAATTTGGGCTATTGGTACTGGTAAGACCGCTACCGCTGAGCAGGCTGAGGAGATTCACGCCTACATCCGTTCTATCGTTGCTGAGAAGTATGGTCAGGCTGTTGCTGAGGATACCAGCATCCTGTATGGTGGCTCTTGCAAGGCCTCTAACGCTCCTGAGCTGTTCGCTAAGGCTGACATCGACGGTGGTCTCATCGGCGGTGCTTCACTGAAGTGCGCAGACTTCAAGGGTATCATCGACGCTTGGAAATAAATGAAACATTTCATCCAGATATTAGTACTGTGTATCGGCATCCCCATGGGTGTCGATGCACAGACTTTTACCCAACGCCTGCAGAAACCAGTAGCAGGACAGGGTTCTGTTACTATTCATCAGAGCGATTCTATTGACCAGCTGGTAAACAGTGCCATGTTGACGACCAAGAGTGCTACAACCACGAAAACGAATACTACTAGCACGGCTAGTCATTCTGGTACTCCTAGTGCAACTGGTTCTACTGGTGCTATTAGTACAACTGGTAAGCCTGTTACTCCACAGGTGGTGGAGGTATCGGATACAACTGGTCTGTCGCAGAAGATGATTCGCAATGGACGTAAGATAACGGGCTATCGCGTACAAGCTTTTGCCGGTGGTAACTCCCGTAAGGATCGCCAACAGGCAGAACAGATACGTAACAATATCAAGAGTCACTATCCTAATGTCCCCGTATATGTACATTTCTATTCTCCTCGTTGGATTTGTCGCGTCGGTAACTACCGCACATACGAAGAGGCTCATCAGATGTTGGTAAGCCTACGTAATCTGGGTTTTGACCAGGCAACCATCGTTAAGGGGAAAATCACTGTAGCATATTAATGTATTCAGAAAACGAAATATTTAGAGAAGGCCTCGATACGTTGGCCGAGCACTATAAAGAGGTTCTAACCCTGTTGGGTGAAGACCCTAACCGTGAGGGGTTGTTGAAAACACCGATGCGTGTGGCTAAAGCCATGCAGGTACTGACGCGTGGTTACGAGATGGATGCCCATCAGGTATTGCGCGACGCCCTTTTCAAAGAAGACTACTCGCAGATGGTGATAGTTAAAGACATTGACTTTTTCTCACTCTGCGAACATCACATGTTGCCTTTCTATGGTAAGGTGCATGTGGCTTATATTCCCAATGGCTACATTACAGGACTGTCAAAGATAGCCCGTGTAGTCGATATCTACAGTCATCGTTTGCAGGTGCAGGAGCGCATGACACTGCAAATCAAAGAGTGTATTGAACAAACTCTTCATCCTCTGGGCGTGATGGTTGTCGTAGAAGCACGTCATATGTGTATGCAGATGCGTGGTGTAGAAAAACAAAATAGCATCACTACCACGAGTGACTTTAGTGGTGCCTTCGACCAAGCCAAGACTCGTCAAGAGTTTATGAATCTGATAAATAACCGATAACAAACCTATAAAATAGTATTATTATGGATCAGTTTAACAGCGACTCGTACAAGAAAAAAAGTCTGATGCAACAGTTTTTTCACAGTTGCTTAGGAAAAATCGTTATTCTCTTTGGCGTACTTTTCGTTCTTTATATTTTCGCACTGATAACAATTCCCTCTAAGAATATGATGTTGACGGAGACGTATGACAATATTCATGAATGCTTGCAGGAGAACGATAGTATCAAAGCCGACGAGATTGATGAGATGATTAATAATATCACACGTAGTTTCTTGACTGCTGACACCACAAAAACCAATCCGGAAGTTCTTAAAGCCTTCCTGAAATACAACCGTTTGGTTGTTTACACACATCCTGGTTTTCAAACGGTCCATGTCGTTAATAGTATATACCCGCAAGGCTGTCGCATCAGTATCGGCATTTTCCAAAGTGTGATATCCACGATTCGTTATGAGGATCTAGTGGTAAGCACGGGAGCCGCTCGTGGCGACTATAACAAACAACTCAATGCGCCTGAACTCCCTGATACTCTCGAGTACATTGATGTAAACCCGAATGTGGAGCCCTATCATTTTGAAGGAGAGTAAAAGAGTACTAGCTCTTTGATGATGAAAGGAAATACTTAGTAGCTTGCAGAGCAGGGAATATCTGCAGCAATAACGCGGTCGCGGATGGCATCAAGCTGTTCGCGACTGGCTTTTTCTAATCCCTTGACAGGTGTCTCGCGGTCGATGGTGTAGACCATCACTTGCTGTGGTTTGATTTGCTTGACGACTTCCAACCAAGGACTGACAAACTCTTCTCCAGTGTTGTCTACCGACTCCTTCTCTCCGTCTGTCTTTCCTCTCATAAACATCGTCTGAATGATGATATGTCCGTTGAATGCCTTCATGTGCTTGATAATCTGCTGGACATCGTAGTGACCAGTGGGGCGGTCTACCTTATTAATATAGGTGGGGTCTATGGTGTCGAGTTTAAGGATGTTGTCATCGACGCGCATTAGCGCATTGTGTACTTCTGGACGATGAATCATCGTGGAGTTGCTGAGCACACATACCTTGGCATTGGGGCAATATTTGTCGCGCAGGTGGATGGTGTCATCAATAATCTCAGCAAAGTCGGGGTGACTGGTAGGCTCTCCATTGCCGGCAAAGGTCAGCACGTCGGGTAGCTGCTCTTCGGCAACCATCTTCTGTAGCTGCTCCTCTAACTTCTGTTCCACCAGTTCGCGTGATGGTCTTGGAAGGGTAGGGCGGTGGTCCTTATTGAAACCACACTCGCAATAGATGCAGTCGAAAGTGCATACCTTACCGTCGGCGGGTTGCAGGTTGATACCCAGTGAAATACCGAGACGTCGGCTATGAATAGGCCCAAAGATGGGCGATGGATAGATTACTGTGCTCATAATGATGGCAAAATTACAAAATATTTCTTAAAACAATAGTTGTGTTTCATATTTATTTTGTAATTTTGCACGAAATTAGGTGTATTACGTCTAAAAAGATATGAGTAAGAAACGCAAGAAGACCCGCAGCCGCAGAGGTTTGCAGGTTGTTACCTTATGTATAAGTACTACTATGGTGCTCCTCTTGTTGGGCATGGTGGTGTTCTTTGTGCTGTCGGCACGTAACTTATCGGCACACATGAAGGAGAACCTGACAGTGACTATCATGTTGAAGGACTCGGTATCGGTAAACGATGCTCACTTGTTCTGTCGTGAACTGTATCATCGCCCTTACTCTCATGACATTGATTATATTAGTCAGGAACAGGCACAGCGTGAGCAAGTCAAGGAGCTGGGCAGTGATCCCTCAGAGTTTTTAGGATTTAATCCCTTCCCAGCTACGCTGGAGATTCGCCTGAATGCTGACTATGCCTGCCGTGATTCGCTGAAATGGATTGCCAAAGAGCTGAAGAAGGACAAGCGCGTGAGCGATTTGGCATATATGGAGGATCTGATGGACCAGGTAAATGTTAACCTGAGTCGTATTAGCATCATCTTGCTGGTGTTGGCTATTTTGCTGACTTTTGTATCGTTCTCGCTAATAAGCAATACGGTGAGATTGAGCATCTATGCTAACCGCTTCGTCATTCACACAATGAAACTGGTCGGTGCCTCATGGGGCTTTATCCGTAGACCGTTCCTCCGTCAGGCAATATTGGTAGGTGTCATTGCTGCAGTATTCGCTAACTGCGTATTGGGCGCAGGTATCTACGGACTTTATCTGACACAGCCAGGAATCTTTGATGTTGTGACATGGGAGGTGCTGACTGTTACTGGTGCTTCGGTGCTGGTTTTTGGTATTGTAATTACTGCCCTTTGTGCTTGGCTCGCTGTGAATAAGTTCCTGAAAATGAAGGCACAGGAACTTTATAAGATATAACGAGCAGTACCCGAATTGATAATAGATAATTGAGAATAAGGAATGGATAAGAGAGATTTCGCATTTGACAAGGTGAACTACATTCTGCTGGCTATAGGCATGGCTGTAGTAGTGTTGGGCTTCCTGCTGATGAGTGGCAGTGGTTCAACTGAGACAGCCTATAACCCCGACATCTTCAGTGCTCGCCGCATCAAAGTTGCTCCACTTGTATGTCTGGCAGGTTTCGTGTCAATGATTTATGCAGTGGTAAGGAGGCCGAAAGCATGAGTTGGTTTGAGGCATTAATCTTAGGCATCATACAAGGACTGACAGAATATCTTCCCGTCAGCAGTAGTGGTCATCTGGCTATTGGCCAGGCACTGTTTGGTATGGACAATGGTGAAGAGAATCTGATGTTTACTGTTGCCGTACATGTGGCTACTGTATTGTCTACCCTTGTCGTTTTGTGGAGCGAGATAGACTGGATACTGAAGGGATTATTGAAATGCAAACTCAATGCAGAGACAAAATATGCGCTGAACATCATTGTGTCAATGATTCCCGTTGGCATTGTGGGTGTTTTCTTTAAAGACTATGTTGAGGAGATTTTTGGATCAGGACTGCTGGTGGTAGGTTGCTGTCTGCTCATTACTGCCTCGTTGCTTATCTTCTCGTACTATGCTAAGCCACGCCAAAAGGAGCAGATCTCTATGAAAGATGCTTTTATCATTGGTTTGGCCCAGGCTGTTGCCGTATTACCTGGTGTGTCTCGTTCGGGCAGCACTATTGCTACCGGATTGTTGCTGGGTAATAAGAAGGAGAAACTGGCACAGTTCTCATTTCTGATGGTGATACCTCCTATTCTGGGTGAGGCACTGCTTGACGTAATGAAAATGACAAAAGGTGAAGATGTGATGGGCTCTATCGAGGCTTTGCCACTGGCTGTCGGTTTCTTGTCGGCTTTCCTCTTCGGATGTTTGGCATGTAAGTGGATGATCAATATCGTGAAGCGTGGCAAGCTGATTTACTTCGGAGTATATTGCGCCATTGTGGGTGTCGTTACTATCGTCTTACAACTAGTATGAACTTCACAGCAGGCGAATATATATATATAAATAAGCCCTATCGTATGACGTCGTTTGGTGCGCTGGCTTTCGTGCGCACGCGTGTGTCAAGAAAGGTGGGAGTAAAACGTGTAAAAATAGGTCATGCCGGTACTCTTGATCCGCTGGCTACAGGGGTTCTGATATTGTGTACGGGTAAAAAGACCAAGGAGATAGAGAGTCTTCAGCTGCATGATAAGGAGTATACAGCTACCCTGCAATTGGGAGCTACAACGCCCAGCTATGACATGGAACATGAGGTGGATGCAACATATCCGACGGTGCATATCACCCGTGAGTTGGTAGAACGCGTGCTTACTGGTTTTGTCGGTGATATCCAACAGGTGCCTCCCGAATATTCTGCATGTAAAATAGGTGGTGACCGTGCCTATGACTTAATGCGGAAAGGCAAGGAGGTGGAGTTAGCTGCCAAGACAGTGCACGTTGATGAGATTGAGCTGACAGACTTTAATGCCGAGACGATGCAGATGAGCATTCGCGTGGTATGTGGTAAGGGAACCTATATCCGTTCGCTGACTCGCGATATTGGCAGAGCACTTAATAGCGGTGCCTATCTGACAGCCCTTTGCCGTACTCGCTTAGGTGGGGTGAGAATTGAGGATTGCATCACCATTGACGATTTTTCACAGTGGTTGGAGCAACAAACAATAGAAATAACGCAATAACGAAATATCGTAACATCGAGATAATATGAAATTATCACAATTTAAATTCAAATTGCCCGAGGATTTGGTGGCATTGGAGCCGCCTCATCGTGTATTCAAAAACGACGACGGTACGGAAGAGAAAGTATATCGTCGTGATGAGTGCCGCCTGATGGTTGTACACCGTAAAAGTCAGACGGTTGACATGTTTGAGAAGGATGCCGACGGAAAGGATACGGAGAACTATCTGACCTTCCGTAACATCATTGACTACTTCGACGAGGGTGATACCTTTGTGTTTAATGATACAAAAGTATTTCCTGCCCGTCTCTTTGGAACCAAAGAAAAGACCGATGCACAGATTGAGGTGTTCTTGCTGCGTGAACTCAATGAAGAATTGCGCTTGTGGGATGTGCTGGTAGAACCGGCGCGTAAAATCCGTATCGGTAATAAGCTGTTCTTCGATGAGGAGGGCCCTATGGTTGCTGAGGTGATTGATAATACCACTAGCCGTGGCCGTACGCTACGCTTCCTCTATGATTGTCCGCACGACGAGTTCAAGCAGGAATTGTTTGCGTTGGGTTCTGCTCCACTTCCTCGCTATATTGTAGATAAACGTGAGGCTACAGCTGATGATATGGAGAATTTCCAGACCATCTTCGCAAAGCATGAGGGTGCTGTCACTGCTCCCGCTTCTGGTCTGCATTTTAGTCGTGAGTTGATGAAGCGTTTGGAGATTCGTGGCGTCAATTTCTCATTTATCACAGTTCACTGTGGTCTGGGCTGTTTTGATCCAATCGAGGTGGAAGACCTCACCAAGCATAAAATGAGTTCTGAGCAGATGGTGGTAGGACAGGAAGCTTGCCAAATGGTTAATGAGGCCAAGTCTGTAGGACACCATATCTGTGCCATTGGTATCAGCACTTTACGTGCTACAGAGACTGCTGTGGGTACTGATGGTATGTTGAAAGAGTTTAATGGCTGGACTAACAAGTTCATCTTCCCGCCTTATGATTTTGGATTGGCGGACTCGATGGTAACTAACTTCTATCATCCAGAGTCGACTATGGTGATGGCTACTGCTGCTTTTGGTGGTTATGACCTCGTTATGAAAGCTTACGATATGGCTGTAACGAATGGTTATAAGTTCGGATGCTATGGCGACGCCATGTTGATATTGGATGATTAACCCCCTGACCCCTCCCTTTTGGGAGGGGCTTTTGTATGATACATCAAGTTTTTATAGGGTTAGGCTCCAACCTTGGTGATAAGGTGTGGAACCTCCAAGAAACCATCCGCCTCATTAGTGAAAGGGTGGGGGCGGTGGTGCGCCAGTCGTCATTCCTTGAGACAGAACCGTGGGGCTTTGAGTCTGAGAATACATTCGTTAATGCCGTCGTCTGTTGTGAGACTGAGAAGACACCCCGAGAGGTGTTAGTTTTGACGCAACAGATAGAGCGAGATATGGGACGCACGAGAAAGAGTTCGTCTGGTGGCTATTCCGACAGACCTATCGACATTGACATCCTGCTCTACGATAATCTAACGGTCGATGAACCTGACCTAAAAATACCGCATCCGCTGATGCATCAGCGAGACTTCGTGATGATTCCGTTGGAAGAGATAAGAAAATAATAAAGCCCTGCAATTGCAGGGCTTTATAGTTTGTTCGTTATTAACTCCCTTACCTTTGGAAGGGGTGGGGGAGATTTTACTTACGCAGGCCAAGAGCCTTGATAAGTGAACGATAACGATTGATGTCCTTGTTGTAAAGGTACTTAAGGAGCTTACGACGGCGACCTACCATCTTGGTCAGTGAGCGAGCTGTACCGAAGTCCTTGTGGTTTTTCTTCAGATGCTCGGTGAGGTGCTGAATACGATAGGTAAACAGTGCAACCTGGCTCTCTACAGAACCAGTGTCCTTAGCGTCCTTGCCATACTGGCCGAAAATCTCGGCTTTCTTAGCTTGATCTAAATACATGTTTTTTGATGATTAAATTGTTAATAATATACATCTTTCAGATGCCTTCCACCCTCATCATGATGGGTTACATCGTCAAATGCGGCTGCAAAGGTACAACTTTTTTGCAAAACCAGCAAATATTTCGTAGAAAAGTTGTAATTTTGCACCCGAAAAATAAAATTACTATATGCAGGATATCAGAAACATTGCGATTATCGCACACGTAGACCACGGCAAGACGACGCTTGTGGACAAGATGATGTTAGCTGGCAATCTGTTCCGTGAGGGACAGAACCTCAGCAATCAGGTATTGGATGCTAACGACTTGGAGCGTGAGCGAGGCATCACCATTCTTTCAAAGAATGTGAGTATCAATTGGAAAGGAACAAAGATTAATATCATAGACACCCCGGGACACTCTGATTTCGGTGGTGAGGTAGAACGTGTACTCAATATGGCTGACGGCTGTCTCTTGTTGGTTGATGCTTTTGAGGGACCTATGCCACAAACTCGTTTCGTATTACAGAAAGCCTTGCAAATAGGTTTGAAGCCTATTGTTGTTGTCAATAAGGTTGATAAGCCTAATTGCCGTCCTGAAGAGGTTTATGAGATGGTATTCGATTTGATGTTCTCGTTGGGAGCTACTGAAGACCAACTTGATTTCCCTGTAGTCTATGGTTCTGCCAAGAATGGCTGGATGGGTGAGGATTATAACAAGCCCACTACTGATATTACCTATCTGTTGGACAAGATTATCGAAGTGATTCCTGCTCCTGCACAGTTGGAGGGAACTCCGCAGATGCTGATAACCTCGCTCGACTATAGCTCATATACTGGCCGTATCGCTGTAGGTCGTGTACACCGTGGCACACTGAAAGATGGTCAGCAGGTGACCATTGCTCATCGTGACGGCTCTATGGAGAAAACCAAGATCAAGGAGTTGCAAACCTTTGATGGCATGGGACGTAGCCGTATAGAAGAGGTGGAGTGTGGAGATATCTGTGCTGTCGTCGGTCTGGAGAAATTTGAGATTGGTGATACGATCTGTGATGCTGAAAACCCAGAGCCCCTGCCTCCTATTGCCATTGATGAGCCAACCATGTCAATGCTCTTTATGATTAACGACTCGCCATTCTTTGGTAAGGAAGGTAAGTTTGTTACCTCTCGTCATATCAATGATCGTTTGGAGAAAGAACTGGAGAAGAACCTCGCTCTGCGTGTAGAACCCTTCGAGGACTCTACTGACCGCTGGATTGTTTCTGGTCGTGGTGTGTTGCATCTCTCTGTACTCATTGAGACAATGCGTCGTGAGGGTTATGAGTTGCAGGTAGGCCAACCACAGGTTATCTATAAGGAGATTGATGGTGTGAAGTGTGAACCTATCGAGGAACTTACCATCAACGTTCCTGAGGAGTTTGCTTCGAAGATGATTGATATGGTAACACGTCGTAAAGGCGAAATGACTAGCATGGAGTCACAGGGCGAACGTACTAATATAGAGTTTAATATCCCTTCGCGTGGCATTATCGGTCTGCGTACCAATGTGCTCACTGCTTCTCAGGGTGAGGCCATCATGGCACACCGTTTCAAGGAGTATCAGCCGTTTAAGGGTGAGATTGAGCGCCGTGTCAATGGTTCAATGATTGCTCTTGAAACAGGTAACGCCTTTGCCTATGCTATCGATAAGTTGCAAGACCGTGGTAAGTTCTTTATCGATCCAGGTGAGGATGTCTATCTGGGACAGGTGGTCGGCGAGCATGTTCATGATAACGACCTCGTCATCAACGTTTGCAAGGCTAAGCAGTTGACTAATGTGCGTGCTTCTGGTACTGATGATAAGGCGCGCATCATTCCTAAGGTGGTGATGTCACTGGAAGAGTGCCTGGAGTATATCAAGGAGGATGAGCTCGTGGAGGTTACTCCAAAGTCTATGCGCATGCGCAAAGTAATCCTAGATCACGATCAGCGCAAAAAGGCCGCGAAACAATAAGTAAAAAAGCCTCGCCAATTTCGGTGAGGCTTTTTACTTTATAGTGATTCTACAAACGTCTTGGTGACTTGGAACGAGTGCTCAGCAATAGTGTCCCAGAAATTGTGATATTGCGAGGCATCGGTGTCGCGTAAAGGAATGTCGCTGACGACGCGGAATGAGATGAATGGCACTTTGTTGATATAGCAGGTCTGTGCAATGGCACATGACTCCATATCAATAGCCTTGGCTTCGGGGAAGTGATTGACTATTTCACGCATTTTCTCTTTAGAATCCACAAACCAGTCGCCGGTAACGATAAGGCCGGGATGAAGTGCGATGTCTGATGTCTGAATGCCGATGGCTTTGTTGAACAAATAGGGGTCTGCCTGATAGCGGGCAGGGAGTCCCTGCACCTGTCCGTAAACCGTTGTGTCATCTATGGCTCTGCCACAGTAAACATCGTGGTAACATAGTTCTGCACTGATAACGACATCTTGAACGTTGATGTCTTCACCATTGCCACCAGCGCAACCGCTGCTGATGATGCAGTCGGGATGGAACTCATTAATCATTCGCTGAGCACCAAGGGCAGCATTTACCTTGCCGATGCCACACTTCTGGACTAGAACGTCGCTGTTCTTAAAGACCTGCTTTAGTTGCTGCAGCTCCTTGTCCATCGCTACGATAATTCCTATTTTCATATGTTTTAGTTGTTTTGCTTGCAAAGTTACAAATCTTTTTCGTAACTTTGCAAGCAAAATGAGAGAAAGTATGAAAAATTGGAAGCTTTGGCTGCCCGACGTGGTGGTCGTCTTGTTATTCGTAGTGATTTCTTTTGCCTATTTTTTTCCCGCTGACATTGAGGGACGCGTGTTATATCGTCATGACTCGTCAGCAGGACGCGGCGCAGGACAAGAGGCTGTGGAATATCAACAACGTACGGGGGAACGTACTCGTTGGACGAACGCCTTGTTCGGAGGTATGCCGACTTACCAGATGTCACCATCGTATCCAAGTACGACACTGTTGTCAAAGGTGGAAACTGTCTATCATCTCGGGTTGCCGGAGAATGTATGGTATGTCTTCGTATACCTGCTAGGCTTCTATATCTTACTACGAGCTTTCGATTTTCGTGCCTATATGGCAGCTTTGGGTGCCGTGATATGGGCATTCAGCAGCTACTTCTTCATTATTATTGCCGCTGGACACATCTGGAAAGTAATGGCATTAGCCTATCTTCCACCGATGATTGCTGGTGTGGTGCTGGCATACCGAGGGAAATATCTATGGGGTGTGTTGGTCACAGCACTCTTTACCGCACTTGAGGTGTTAGCCAATCATGTGCAGATGACTTATTATTACCTGTTTATCGTCTTGGCGATGGTTATTGCATTCTGCATTGAAGGACTGCTCAAGAAACAATACCAACATCTCGCAAAGGCCACGGCTGTTTGTCTGGCGGGTGCTGCCATTGGTATCTGTCTGAACCTTTCGAACCTCTATCATACATGGCTCTATGGTCAGGAATCTATGCGTGGCAAGAGTGAACTGGTAAAGAAGAATAGTGCTAATCAGACTAGCAGTGGTCTCGATCGTGACTATATCACACAGTGGAGCTATGGCATCGATGAAACGTGGACGTTGCTAGTACCAAATGCCAAAGGAGGCGCCAGCGTGCCCCTGTCACAGAGCAAAACGGCTATGAAGCATGCCGATGAATACTATGTAGGCATATACCAGCAGTTGGGACAGTATTGGGGAAATCAGCCAATGACCGCTGGACCTGTGTATGTCGGAGCTTTTGTATTAATGCTCTTTGTGTTAGGATTGTTCATTGTCAAGGGACCTCTGAAATGGGCATTGTTAGCAGTAACTATTCTGTCAATACTTCTCTCGTGGGGACGCAACTTCATGCCGTTCACTGATTTCTTTCTTGACTACGTACCGATGTATGCAAAGTTCCGAACGGTAGCTTCCATTCTAGTTATTGCTGAATTCACCATACCTTTATTGGCTATGTTGGCTCTAAAGAAACTCGTTGATGAGCCTGAACTCATGAAGACTCAGCGTAAATGGTTGCTCACGTCGTTTGCGTTGACGGGGGGCGTGGCATTGCTGTTTGCCATAATGCCAACATTCTTCTTCCCTGATTTCATCAGCTATAATGAGATGCAAGCGTTGCGCCAGTTGCCTGCTGACCAGTTGACACCATTGCTGAATAATCTGACAGAGATGCGTGTGGCAGTATTTACTGAAGATTGCTGGCGCTCATTCTATATCATCTTAGCTGGTACGGGTATCCTGCTGTCAATGGGGTATGGCAAGCTGAAGAAGGAATATGCTGTTAGTATTATTCTTGTTATCTGTCTCGTTGATATGTGGACAGTGAATAAGCGTTACCTGAACGACGAGATGTTTGTATCGAAGACTGTTCGCGAGGAGCCGATGCCAAAGTCTACAGCTATCGACCATATTTTGCAGGACAAATCGCTTGACTACCGTGTGCTGAATCTGGCGACCTCGACGTTCAATGAGAATGAGACGAGCTACTATTTGAAGAGTATTGGTGGCTATCATGCTGCAAAATTGCGTCGCTATCAGGAACTTATCGATGCTCATATCTCACCAGAGATGAATCGCTTGTTTAAGGCGGTCAGTGAAGCTGCTGGTGATATGACACAGGTTAATGGTGATAGCGTCTATCCTGTGCTCAATATGCTCAATACCAAATACTTCATTCTTCCGTTGCAAGGCGGGCAGACGGTACCGTTGAACAATCCATATAGCTATGGTAACGCTTGGTTTGTTGACCGTGTGAATTATGTGGACAATGCCAATGAAGAACTCGACATGGTGGGACGATTACCATTGCGCCATGAGGCTGTCGCTGATAAGAAGTTTGAGGAACAGTTAGGACAATCTGTTTTGCAAGATACTTTGAGTCGCGTAACTATTACTGCCTATGAACCCAATCAACTGACCTATGAGGTAAATTCTGGAAAGGGTGGTGTAGTGGTGTTCTCGGAGATTTATTATCCAGGATGGGTGGCTACTGTTGATGGTGTGGAACAACCGCTTGGACGTGTGAACTATGTATTGCGTGCCCTACGGGTAAAGCCTGGCAAACATGAGGTTGTTCTGAGCTTCTTCCCCAAGAGTATTGATCGTACGGAGTCCATTGCCTATACGGCCTACGGCCTTCTGTTACTTATTCTCTTGGCATTGGTGTGGATAACCTATCGGAAATATCATCGTCAGTAGACACTTTATGGAATAGACTTTAATTGGCATGGGCTTTGTGTCCATGCCATTTTTTTTATTATCTTTTGATAACTTGTTCCATTCTTTTTTGCATAGTTAATATAAAATATGTATCTTTGCAGCGTAATAGTTGTCCTGCAGAATGAAAAAAGACTGGAAATTCTGGCATTGGGATCATGTAGGAGTCTGTTTAACAACAGCACTGCTGGCAGCAATCATCGGATTGGTGTCTGTTAATCTCTCTATGTTTAATCCCGTAGAGCAGGCTTTTGAGAATTTCCATATGACGGATGTCTATTACGAAATGAGTCGTAGTGAAGACATTGAGTTGAATAACGATATCGTCCTGGTTGATATGGTAGAATTACGCGACCGTGGTGAGATTGGACAAGTTATTCATAAGATTGACATGTGTAAACCACGTGTATTGTCTGTTGACTTATTGTTCTATAAAGAGGGCGATGATGTGTTGGCCAACGCAATGTTGATGGGAGCCATTGATCAGGCTAAGACTCCTATCGTATTTTCTAGCAAGTTGGTAGATTATGATGAGGAGAAGAATAGCTTTGATACGTTCATTACATCGTTCTTTGCTCCTATGGGGAACTATACCTTTGCTTATGGAAATGTATTGCAAGACCATGAGGGTGGCATCATCCGTGAATATACTCTTTCGCAGAAATACAGAGATACCACAATGTATTCGCTAGCCTATCAAACGGCTTGTATGTACACTGGAGAGAAGCCCCATGAGCAGGATATCAACGAACGACTCATCGTTTACGGTGATACTGATTTTCCTGTGATTAATTACAAGGATGTTACGAAGTATGCAAGTCTGCTGAAGGATAAGATTGTTATGCTTGGAACATACTCTGAC
The DNA here is from genome assembly GCA_024692385.1 of Prevotella sp. Lineage (GTDB taxonomy): Bacteria > Bacteroidota > Bacteroidia > Bacteroidales > Bacteroidaceae > Prevotella. Next base: position 13,932 of record JAILMS010000008.1, read on the forward strand.
GAGGAGGATGCTCACTTTACGCCACTAGGCAAAATGCCGGGAATGAAAGTTCAGGCTTATTCTATGTTGTCGTATATCCAAAATCGTAATATACAGGATTTACCAATATGGTTTAGTATTGTTCTTGCATTTATCATTTGTTATTTCTCTTCGTGGATAAATTATTGGGTACCACGCCTTTGGTCTAAAGTTGATAGCTATATTATCAGTTGCTACTACTTCCTGATGGCAGCATTGCTAGTTTGGGCTGCGTTCTTGTGTTTTATGTATCTGAAATATAATATCAACCTGCTATATCCTTTGGCAGGTATTGCTCTCATCGAGACGGCGCGTCCTATCTATGAAGATAGTGCCCGAATTATGTACAAGAAGTTGCATTGGAATATTTTTAAACATTCCATTTACTTAGAAGGTGAAAATGAGGAAGAATAAATTATAGGAGGTGATGATTATGAGAAAAAGAGTGTATGTTATACTGTTGATGACCTTGGTGACGGTCATGGCAGTGGCACAGACTGCTCAGGATTTGCTCAACGAAGCTAATGCCAATTATGAAGCAGGGCAGATGGATGCAGCTCTTGAACTGTATGCACAAGCAGCCAACAAAGGACTTGCTGAGGCTCAGTTCCAATTGGGTAAAATGTACTACTTAGGTGAGGGTGGTTCTAAAGACTATAGCTCGGCATCTATGTGGTTTAAGCGTGCTGTTCGTCAACGCCATGCCAAGGCGGAGTACGGACTCGCTACTTGTTATATGAATGGTGACGGCGTACCCGTTAACTACGATCAGGCTCTGATGTATATGAGGGCTTCAGCATTGCGTGGCTATGTCCCTGCCCAGCGTAAACTAGCTGAGCTATACTCGAAAGGTGTGCTTGTAGAGGCTGATAGTGTTGAAGCCAAACGTTGGCGTGATATGTCTGATGGCAAGGATGTGGCCCTTGTGCCAGAAATTGAGCGTCCTACCAAGATTATTGCTAAGGCTCCAACTGCTGATCCTGCAGCCGCTCCTGTTGCTCCTGTCGCTTCTGCTCCAAAGACTCCAGCCAGTGCTCCCACAACTTCTGTCGCTCCAGCCGCAGCTGCTCCCGTTGCAGATCCGCCTATAGGCTATTCTGCTACTATTCTGCCCCCTGCTGAGCGTCCTGATAGTCTGGTGAAATTGATGGATCTTGTCAAACTATCGCGCACCGAACAACTTGATTCTCTTAATCAAGCACTGATAGATAGTCTTACTACCACTGGCATTCTCAATAAAACCATGATAGCAACCATTGATTCTATGATGATTGCTGATAGTTTAGAGGTTGTACGTTTGGAAAAACTGCGCCAGTTGAAATTGCAAGTAGCGCAACAAGCTCAGCGCAAAAAGTCGCTAGTGGTACTCCCAAAGGAATCGGAGATTCAACGCAATGTAGCGCCAACAGTCTCTACCCATTGGGACGTCCCTCTTGAGGCATTGGTGCTTAAGCAGGATGGTACTGAGGTCCCAACACCACCAACTAATACAGAGGCGACTCCAGTTGCTACTCCAGATGCCACTGCTTCCCCGGTTACGTCCGATTTAGCATCTTCCTCAGCGGGTAATACTCAGGAACAGATAGAGGAGGAGATGAGTCAAACTAATGGCGCTCCTGTAGTGCGTATCCTTTATCCTGAAGACCAGTCATTGTTCCATACAGATGTCATCAAGGTGAAATATCAACTGCTTGCTCAGGGCTTGGAGAACTCTACCAAGATAACCGTCATGGTTGATGGCGTGCGCCAGCCCGATAGTCGTGCGGTTAAACAGGCTGACATGATTGAGGTAGATGTCCCCAATCGTGATTGTACCGTAATGCTCTTTGCCCAGAACGAAAAGGGTAACAGTATTCCTGCTGCCATTCGTCTGATTCGCGAGAATATTACAGAACTCGACCTGCCACGTCTTATCGCTGTTGTTGTCGGAGTTGGAGAATATAAAGACGAAAAGCTGCTTCCTCTAAAGATGACAGTTAAGGATGCTACCGACTTTGCTAATGTGTTGCGTTCCAAGAAAGGTCATCCCTTTACTGATGTTGAGGTGAAACTGCTTTGCGACCAAGAGGCCACACGTGGTGATATCTTTGAGGCTATGGAATGGATGGGGCAGGAAGCTCGTCCTAATGACCTTTGTATGTTCTTCTTTGCGGGCCATGGCTACCGTGACGAGCGTGACCGCTTCTTCTTTATGCCTTATGGCGGTAGTACAAAGCGTACTTACGAGTGCTTCAGTGCTACCGATTTCAAGGATGCTGCTGAGAAGATTAATTCGAAATTCGTCGTGTTTGCCGATGCGTGCTACTCAGCAGGTCTGTTGGAGGGAAATCGCTCAGCCGCAGCAGAGCACTTCGTAGAACAGTTACGCCGCTCAAAAAATGGTATGTTGTTCTATGCTTCCAGTGCTGGCGACACAAAGTCGAAGGAGGATCCCACCTGGGGTAATGGTGCCTTTACCAAAGCACTTGTGGAAGCCTTCAATGGTGCTGCTCGTAAGGATGGTGACGAGGGCTTGTCAACACGTACCCTTGACGCATATCTTTATGATGCTGTACGTCGAACTACCGACTTCAAGCAGACTCCTGTATTTATGAATCCTAGTGGTATTGAACACTTTAATATCTTTACCTATGAAAAATAGAATCTTAATTCTGTTACTGGCGCTTATGCCATTGTCGATGGCTGCTCAGTCGTATACGGTATATTCTGTCGTTGGCACAGCCCGTTGGTATAATGGTAAGGCTATGGTGCCACTGAAGGCTCGTAAAGTGGTGTCTGCACAGACCAAGTTGCAAATAGGGGAGGAGAGTGCAGTGACTGTCATCGATGAGAAAAATGCCAAGATGTATTCTTTTACTTCTTCTGGTACAAATACGGTGGCTGATTTGATTAAAGATCTTAAGGGTAATGCGAAGAGTCTGTCTAAGCAGTACCTTAGTTATGTAGTGAAACAATTGTTCTCTGATGATAGCGAGAAAATGTCACACCCCAATACCTATATGCAGGCAACGGCTACGGCTTATCGCTCGTCATCAAACGACTCACTGCTTCTTAATCAGTTGGGACATCACCTCGCATTAGTTGGATCTTCTGCAGGAAAGACTGTCGAGAGTATGTTGATCGACCCAGCAGCACCAGTGTCTACCGATTATGATATACAGTTTGAACTTATCGATTGTACTACGGGGATGCCACTTGAGGAGCATATTGCTCCCAATACAAGTTGTTACTTGCGCGTCACAAACCAAACGTCGGAGTTGCTGTATATGAATTTGTTGGACATTGACCGACAGGGCAACAAGTATCTTGTGTTACCAATGGATGCTGCTGCCACCTGCGCTCACTTGTTGGTACCAGCAATGAGTACAGTGTCTTTCAAAAAAGAGCCATTTGTCTTCGGTGACGAACCGTCCGAGGAAACACTCCTGCTGATGGCGGTACGAGAACCTGTAGATTTCAGCATTGTGATGGACAATATTAAGACGGGCGGACAAAGCACCATGCGTGTTGGACTCAACCGCCGCTTTTATCAAGTAAAGTGATGGAGTTTCGTACAGAGGTTGTAATTAACGAATTTCCATTTAATATAGAGCCCTGCGAAGAGATTCTTTTCGTGGGCTCTTGCTTTGCCGATGCCATCGGACAACGCTTCCGTGACGAGGCCTTCCCTGTCATCGTCAATCCCTATGGTGTTATGTATAACCCCGCTAGTATTCTCCATACCCTCCAACGTCTTGCTGTGACTGGTGTCTCTCCTCGTGTGGTTTTCCTTACTCTTGGCACCAACCACGTATACCGTCTTAAGGAGACTGGTGAGATTGTTGATAACTGTGAGAAACGTCCAGCTGCTCTTTTTCAGGAAGAGAAACTTTCTGTTGGGCAGTGTGCAGATTATCTACGGCAGTCGGTAGATCTGCTTCGTCAGCTTAATCCAGATGTTCATGTTGTCTTCACGGTTAGCCCCATTCGTTATCGTAAATACGGCTATCATGAGAGTCAGTTGTCAAAAGCGACCCTTCTCTTGGCAGCCAATGCTGTATGTGGTGATGGCTTTGCCTCCTATTTCCCCGCTTATGAGATCGTGATGGACGAACTCCGTGATTATCGTTTCTATGCTGCTGACATGTTGCACCCTTCTTCGCAGACCGTAGAATATATCTGGGAGCGCCTTGTTGATTGTTGTTTCACCCCTGCTGCCAAGGCCTATCTTGACGAATGGCGTCCACTGAAACAAGCACTGAAGCACAAACCTTTTAATGCCGACTCTCCAGAGTATCAGGCATTCCATGAACAGACAATTAAAAAACTCGCTGAGTTTAAAAAGAAATATCCTCATTTAACCATATGAATTACACAATAGAAAAAATTACAACGCTCCTCGGAGCACGTCGCATCGGTACTGCAGATGCTCAGATTAGTTGGCTGCTAACAGACAGCCGCTCCCTTTGTTTCCCTGAAGAAACACTTTTTTTTGCATTAAAGACCGCACGCAATGATGGTCATAAGTATATTGATGACCTCTACCGTCGTGGTGTCCGCAATTTTGTGGTCACTACAGTTCCTAACTCTTCTACAGCGGCTCCTTATGCTGATGCCAATTACCTGATTGTTCCTTCTCCCTTAGAAGCTCTCCAACGTTTGGCAGAACGCCATCGTGATGAGTTCAATATACCCATTGTCGGTATTACTGGTTCTAATGGTAAGACGATGGTTAAAGAGTGGCTATACCAGTTGTTGTCACCTTCAATGACGGTAACGCGCTCGCCAAAGAGCTATAACTCTCAGATTGGTGTTCCTCTGTCGGTATGGCTGCTTAACGAACAGACACATGTTGGTCTTTTTGAGGCTGGTATCAGTCAACCCGATGAGATGGCATCGCTGGCTGATATTATCCAGCCGACTATTGGCGTGTTGACGTCTTTAGGTACTGCTCATCAGGAGAATTTCCGCTCTTTAGAGGAGAAATGTATGGAGAAGATGCAGTTGTTCACTAATGCAAAGGTGCTTGTATATAACAGTGATGATGATATTATTAGTCGATGTATCCGTCGCTTTGCTTTTAAGGGCGAGAAGATCGGCTGGAGTCGTGACAACCA
>JAILMS010000046.1 GCA_024692385.1 Prevotella sp.
CTTCGTAGAGTTCATGCCTGGCAAAGATGGTCTGCTCCACATCTCGGAGATTGACTGGAAGCGCCTCGAGACCGTCGAGGAGGCTGGCATCAAGGAAGGTGACAAGATCAAGGTGAAACTGCTCGAGATTGACCCCAAGACGGGTAAGTTCAAGCTCTCACACCGTGTACTCATCGAGAAACCTGCCGACTATGTAGAGCCTCAGCAGCGTCGTCGCGACCGCGGTGAGCGTCCTGAGCGCGGCGAGCGTCCTGAGCGTGGCGAACGCGGCGAGCGTCGTCCCCGTCCTGAGCGTGGTGACCGTCCTGAGCGTGGCGAACGTCGCCCTCGTCCTGAGCGTGGCGAACGTCGTGAGCGCAATGAGGAATATCACCAGCCCGAGAAACACGAGCCTAAGGACTTCACTGACGAGTTGGACAAGATGGACTTCTAAATCAGGAAGACCCATATATAATATAACAAGGAGAGCATGTTTTCGCGACATGTTCTCCTTATTTATTCATCATGCGTCTTTTTGTTCACATCCTCAAATCTTCTTGCTGCTGGTATTTCCTTCATCCAAAAGTAAAATAATTCTGTTTTCCTTTTGTTTTTTGACCGATTTTCTTTAATTTTGTCCATCTATTATGGGAAACAGTGTGAATGCCATCCAGATGCTCCAGCAACAACGGCTGTTGTTACAACTGGAATATCAAGCAGAGAAGGAAGCCTACCGCCAGCAGACCGAAAGCATCGGTATGGGACGGAAGGTGAAACGAGGTGATGCCTGGTGGCCCCTGCGTTTTTCCAAGAGTTACTACAACTCGCTGAACCAACTGGCCATAGAGGTGCTACGGACAACAGACACCGACATCGAACATAACTTCGAGTTCGGGAGGCCTGTGGCGTTTTTTACATGGGACAGGGATGCTGGGATAACTAGTAGGACTAGTAAGTCTAGTGAGACTAGTAGGACTAGCAAATCTAGTTCAACCAGTCCGTCCGCCATCCGCTATTTCAACTTCACGGGTGTGGTAAGCTATGTCGATGGCGACCGCATGGTGATTACGGTGCCCGACAAGGTGCCAGTCATTGACCTGCAGAGTGCGGAGAACCTCGGCGTACAACTCTCGTTTGACGAAACCAGTTACCGACTGATGATGGAGGCACTGGACCGTGCCATCCGTGGAAAGGGGCGGTTGGGTTACCTGCGTGACCTCTTTTATTCGAAGAGTCCCAAGGCAGAGACCTTCACTTTCCAACCCATGCATTTCCCCTACCTGAACCGCACACAGGAAGAGGCCGTCAATCAGGTGTTGCGCGCCAAAGATGTAGCCATCGTTCACGGTCCTCCAGGCACCGGTAAGACGACAACGCTGGTGGAAGCCATCCGCGAGACGCTGATGCGCGAGAGTCAGGTGCTGGTCTGTGCACAAAGCAATATGGCTGTTGACTGGATCAGTGAGAAACTGGTAGACCGCGGCATCAATGTGTTGCGCATCGGCAATCCTACGCGGGTGAATGATAAAATGTTGTCATTCACCTACGAGCGTCGCTTTGAGGGTCATCCTGACTATCCTCAGCTATGGGCTCTGCGCAAGGCCATCCGCGACCTGCGTAGTCATCGCAAGCGTGGCGATGAGAAATACCACCAAAGATTGGAGAGTCTGAAAAGTCGTGCCACAGAATTGGAAATTCGCATCAACAGCGAGCTGTTTGGTGAGGCCCGCGTCATAGCCTGTACCCTTGTTGGTGCTGCCAACCGACTATTGGATGGACAGAAGTACAGTACCTTGTTTATAGATGAAGCGGCCCAGGCACTGGAGGCAGCCTGTTGGATACCACTGAGTCGTGTCAGTCGTGTGGTACTGGCTGGTGACCACTGTCAGCTGCCCCCAACGGTCAAGAGTATTGCTGCCCTGAAAGCTGGACTGGGCAAGACCCTGATGGAGCGCATCGTAGAGACCCACCCCGAGGCCGTCACCCTGCTGAAGATACAATACCGCATGAACGACGACATCATGCGCTTCTCCAGCGACTACTTCTATAACGGACAGGTGGAGAGTGCGCCAGAGGTGAAGTATCGTAGCATCCTCGACCTGGATACGCCAATGACGTGGATTGATACCTCGCAGTTGGAATTGCCTGCTGATAGTGACGTGTCGTTTAAGGAGGAATTCGTAGGCGAGTCGTTTGGACGCATCAACAAGGCTGAGGCTGAGGTGACCTTGCTGGCGCTGCAACACTATTTCAACAAGATTGGTAAGCAGCGCATACTGGATGAGCATATCGATGTAGGTATCATCTCGCCCTACCGTGCCCAGGTGCAATATTTGCGTCGACTGCTGATGAAGCGTGAGTTCTTTAAGCCTTTCCGCAGACTGATTAGTGTGAATACCGTTGATGGTTTCCAAGGACAGGAGCGCGATATCATCATCATCTCGATGGTGCGCTCCAACGATGAAGGACAGATAGGTTTCCTGCGTGATCTGCGCCGCATGAATGTCGCCATTACCCGTGCTCGTATGAAACTCATCATCCTGGGCGACAAGAACACCATGACGCGCCATCCATTCTATCGCCAATTGTGGCAATATATTGACAATTTATAAGGGTAATTATTTGTCTGTTTAAGTTTTTTGCAGTAATTTTGCATGCTGTAAAGAACAATATGCCATGAGCAAGATAGAAATCATACCCGTCACAAGTCGTAAGGAACTGAAACAGTTTGTACAGTTCTTCTACGACCTCTATCGTGGTAATGACAATGCCGTACCCTATCTGTACAGTGAAGAGATGTCGACACTGGAACATGATGGAAACCCTTCGTTTGAATGTTGTGAGGCCCAGTATTTCATGGCCTTCAAGGATGGCAAGATGGTAGGCCGTGTGGCTGCTATCATCAATCGTCGTGCCAACGAGCGCTGGGATTGCAAGCAGGTACGCTTCAGCTGGTTTGACTTTGTTGACGACCCAGAGGTAAGTGCCGCTCTGCTAAAGACCGTTGAAGACTGGGGACGCTCCAAGGGTATGACGGAGATTGCGGGGCCTATTGGTTTCATCGATACCGACCGTGAGGGTATGCTCGTTGAAGGCTTCGACGAGCTCTCTACCATGTATATCAACTACAACTACCCCTACTATCCGCAACATATGGAGCAGATTGCAGGTTATGAGAAGGCCAACGACTGGGTAGAGCTGCGCGTCAAGGTGCCTGAGGTAGTGCCTGATAAGTTTGCCAAGATTACCGAGATGGTGCGCAAGCGCTATGGTCTGCGTGTTCATAAGTTCTCACGCAAGGAGCTGATAGGCGGTGGCTGGGGCAAGCGCATATTCGACCTGCTCAACGAGACCTATAAGAACCTCTATGGCTTCAGTCAGTTGTCTGACCATCAGATTAACCAGTTGGTTAACGACTATATCAAGATAGCCGATCTCAACCTCGTGACAGGTGTGATGGATGGCGACAAGCTCGTCGGCTTTGGTGTTACTTTCCCCTCGTTCTCTCGTGCCCTGCAGAAGACCCACGACGGACACTATCTGCCCTTTGGTTGGTGGCATCTGCTGAAGATACTGAAGTGGCATAAGACGGATACTGTCGACCTGCTACTCATTGGCGTATTGCCCGAATACCGTAGTAAGGGTGCCAACGCCTTGATTTTCGACGACCTCATCCGCCAGTTCCATCGTTACGGCTTTGATTGGGCTGAGACTGGTCCACAGATGGAATCCAACGAGGGCGTCTTGTCGCAATGGCAATATCTGGAATCCAACCAGATACGTCGCCATCGCTGCTACAAGAAGGAAATCTAAAATTCTTTCTTCAAAAGCCCTCTCGCAAACTCCCGTTTATACCACCTCAATCCCAAAACTAACAGGGATAGGAATATAGCGATTAGAAGCAGAAATATAAAAGCGCGGATTATGTCACCATTATTTTCTATTCTTACCCTTGCCTTTACCTTTTTTGCATGCAGTGCGATATATACTATTATGTATCGCAGACGCCTGGCAAAAGCAAATGAGATACAAGCATCAGATAAACCGATGCTTGATGACATCAGCTACATACAAGATATGCAACATCTCTCCGGGACTGTGGGCTTCCTGGTATGGCAGCAGTATGACATTCTGTTAGCCACTCACCCGTATGACTGGTTGACGATGGTGGACTGGGCCAGCTATATCGAGGCTGAAGACTTGGATAGCCTTGATAGCCTAAGAATCGCTTCACCTGGCGAAGGAGAAGTAGAGCTTGTTCACATATACAACCAAAATAAGGTTGGTCTGAAAGACTTCGACAGGTTGAAAGAAGAACAAGGTTCACTGAGCATTGCGGGACATAGCCGCGCATTAAACGACTCGGTAAAGATAGTATGGTACAATCAGCTGAGAATAGTGAGAATCTTCACACAGATAAATAATGAAACGCTCATCAGGAGATATGCGGAGACGCTCATCCGAAGAACTTTTGGTACGCCAGATGCCATGAAACTGGCTAAAAATCAACATGCCCCAAACCCCGATATGTAAGGGGTTTGAGGCATGCTATGTTAAGAGGTTAGATGTTTCCTTATTACTTTACAGTAACCTTCTTTACGCCATCAGT
>JAILMS010000080.1 GCA_024692385.1 Prevotella sp.
TACATCATAGAGAATCAGGTCGCTGGCTTCATCGTACACCTCAATTTTATTGGGGTTAAGGGTATGGAATCCTTGGCGTGTCTTATTGGTAGAAAAGGCTATCAACTTTGCAGTAGGATGCCATGCGGGATAGACACCAGAAGAGATAGTATAGTCACGCTTCATATTGACTTTCGAGACCTTACCATCGCTCACCAGAACGGTAGCCGCATTAGACAGACGCACATGGAAGAGCATATTGTCGGTCTTGTAGTTCTGATAGCTGTGGCAGTTGATACATTGGCCTATCTTCCTGTCATTCATGGTAATCTCGTTGTTGAAAATCTGGGTTTCTTCAAACGAGGTCAGATTGCGCTGAGCAATCTCCATGAAGGTCCATGCAACATAAGAGGGTTCGATAAGACGATACGACACATATTCATCGATAGGCTCTTTGGCGACATGTATCTCAAACGGAGTGAACGACAACCATTCATCATTCTTATGTCCCCAGACTTCTACCTTAAGGCTCTTGCCCTTAGAAGCATCAAGCATAGCGTGCCATTCATCCTCAGGAATCTGAACCTTGACACCACTGCCATAAGTCTGCTGCTGGCCATCGGACATCGTAAAACGCGCCACACACTCATCATACTCGTCAGCAGGTAGCATAAAGTTAAGCGGTGCAATGTTACAAGGTACTGTAACATCACAGTAATCGGGGTAAATAGCAGGTAGACACTTTGCCTCCTTAGATGAAGAAGGGACATCGGGGTGACTTACACACGACAATAAGAGCAGGCAAACAACTGCCAGTATAGTTTCAAATTTAGACATACGCATTAAAATATTTTTTTACCGAAGAGGTTATACCACCAATAGGTATTTCCCCATTCTGCACGCATTTCATCGCCAACCTTTTCCAATGTCATACCAGGCTGTGCCTTGCTTTCCAAGATTGACCAGAATTGCTTATAGCGATTATAAGTATTTTCTTCAACAGGGAGCATCATACGTTTCTCCTCACGAGCCTTATCCATAAATAGGATATAAGCCTCCTGCGCATGCAGAGGGAATTCCTCATTCATGTGGAACTTTACATAATTGCGCAGTGAAGCCCAGAAACGACGGGAGTCGCAACGTATCATGGAATAGAACAACGCTTGCTCTGATGCCACCTTACTATCGGATTCATACCACAGACTAATACCGTTAATAATATAGCTCTCGCTATTCTCAACACCAGTAAGCTCATCAGGATAGCATTTTTGCAGTTCCTTGATATTCTCTCTTACTGGAGCAGGCTGCCAGTTGCGATAGAATGGGAGATGATGCAGAAGAGTGGTATAGCGTTCCAACAGTTTCTTATCTCCCGTAGCCAAGGCACAGCGAGAAAGCATTTTCAGATAGAAAGGTGAGAAACCGGCCTGTATGGCATTTTCGAAATTCAGACGGATGGCTTCATTCATCATACCATAATTATAATAGACCAGCGGCGATGCGATGTCTAACAGGCTGACGTGGAGCGAATCAGGATTGGTAATATCTCCACCATCGCTACTAATCTTAAATGAACGGTCAAGCAAGCCGCCTTCATGCATCAGGGCTATATTCTTAAGAAACACCATTGTACGGGTTGGCTTCTTATTAGCCTCAGCCATATGGAGAACTTCCTTCCAGTCATCGTCAGAAGCATAACGCACCATACGCATTTCATCGATGTAGTTCTGGTCATAGAACATTTGTGACGAGGTATAGGCGATACCTGCAACTGCACACAATACTGGAACAGTCCACCTAATATTTGGGCGAGCTAAATAATTTCCAGCAAGCGGAATAAGCACTGAGACAACTCCCAACACGCAGAACGGAATGGAAAGATGTTCGGCACTATCGATAGGTGTTATGAAACGTGGGAAACCAGCCAACACCACATCGTCGAAGATTAGATTTGAATAGAATTGGGTATGCCAGATACTGGCAGTAAATATAAGTAAGAATAGACCAAGGAACTCGCGCCATGAGAGTTTCTCAGTAAGTGCAAGACAAACTACAAAGAGTAAAGCATACCATCCAAGTATTGGATAGAGACAAACACCTATCAAATACCAGACAAGGTGCCACTTACGAGGTGTGCAACGTGCTACCCACAAGAGCGACAGCATGAGAAGATAAGCTACAGACTGCGAGAACCAATAGCCTCTGATGGTAGAGATATAAATCCAATATCCCAAATCAACGACAGAGACGAGCAGGCAGGCTACAGGCAAGAGCATCAGTGCAGAGGCAGTTCCCTGTAACCGGAATGCTTTAGTGCCCACAAAGAATATGAGCATCCAGATAGCAGCCAGCACTCCTGCACCTACGGCAGGGTTATAAAAGAGTTGGGTGAGCCAGGCTCCCACATAGCGCATCAGTCCAAAAGGTTTGGATAACAGCGTGTGGAAGAAGGGAGCCCCGAAGATAAATTCAGAGCGGTCGTGTGCCGTATAGAATACCTCTTGATTAAGGTATAATATATAGGCAACATATGAAATGAAAGCCAACAGGCTTACATAGAGAATTGCATTAGATACTTTCTTTGACTTAAAGTCAAAACGTGGCGTTGCAATACTTGTTTTTATCATTATTTTGGGTATAAAAGGCTGACTCATTTGATTGAGTCAGCCTATTATTGATTATCTGTGCCTCACTTCCATTTGGAAATGTATTATAATGAGACACTAACACGATACATTACTTAGTTACGGGGCGGATAGAAACACCGTAGCTGGTGGTCAAGTTGCTATAGATATTAACCTCATTAACAAACTGACCATGCTGGAAGATCAACATGTTTGGCATGTTCTCTGTACTGGTAACACTACCCTCTGATCCATTCACCTGCTCTACCATTGAGGGGAAATGATAGGTTCCGAAGATTTCACCAGTAGCATAATAGCCAGCATTGCCGTTTCCGTACCACTTATCACCGAAACGATAACCTGCAGCGGGCAAGAAGATATAGTTAGTATTTCCTTCCTTCTTAGAAGATACTTTATATCCATTACCTGTGAATTCCCACTCACACTCGTCAATCAGCTCCTGGAACTGTGCAGTAGTTGGCATTCTCCAGTTACCGCCCCAGTTTGCAGCAGCAGCATCATACTTAGCATCTGCAATGATGTTATAAGCAGGAACCTTAGTGATGTCACCACCATTGTAGTCTTTGCGCATAACAACATTAAACTGATCCTTGATCTCAGTGTAGCTATTAGCTGAAGGAGAGTCGTGGAACTTAACTTCAGTAGTGCCGATCACATCAATATTGAAGATTGAATTACTTGCATTATCAAATTTCTTGAAGTAGTCAAGTGTATCTCTTTCAGTCTTCTGTGCAGGGAATCTCTCAACAAAGTCAGTACCATTCCAATCAATGATGATAGCAAAATCTTCGTTAGAAAGAGCTGCCTCAAGGAATCCAGTCTTAGACTGTTTGATAGTATTCAGCTGATCCTTTACGAAAGACTTGATCTCATTCATTTTCTGAGCATCAATCTGTGCCTTTGCAAGAGAATCCATTCCAATAGTATCACCTATAGCAGTTAACTTAAGCAGCATAGGTCCAGTAAGACTTGTAACATTCGTAGTATCACAAATGGCGCCAGTCTTCTGCTCTGCAGATTTGTACATGTTAAACAAATCAGATACAGACACGGGAGCAGCTACATCAGTATAGCTAGTAGAAGTAGGTGCCTGAGACTGGGTTCCTGTGATGTCACCCCAAACAAAGAGAACGCCATTGTCAGTTGCTGAAGATGCACCAATATTAATATTGGCCCACTTCGTTCCACTAGGGAGTCCCAAATCTACTGCCTCACCAGCATTTTTGAGGTTGCCTACATTTGCAACATATTGGGCATCGCATGTAGTTTCGCTAATCTCATCACTACAAGCCACAAATACGCTTGATGCAATAAGTGTGGTAATTGCGAGCTTACTATAATTCAAAAATCTTTTCATTATAATAGATGTGTTAATATTATACATTTACATATAGAACTTACTATTCTTCATAGTAAACGGCTTTGAGAGTCATTGAGCCACTGTAGAGCATGAGGTCGAGGTCACGGCCTTCACCACCCTTAGCACACTCATCAGCCATTGTCTGAGTGATCTGAAGCTCGTTCAAACCAGAAGTCCACTTTACATGATCGTAATAGGTGTTACTCCACCAACCATTCATGACCTTCAAATCGAAGTCTGCAGTTACATCTGCGACATCAAAAATCAGAGTCTTCAGGCCGAAGTATACATCATCGGGAATAGTGGGAAGGTGTGCACCCTCAGTAGAGCTGAAACGCATAGCAGCAGCATCCCAGGCACCTGGCTTGAATGGTACTTCTTCTGTATTCTCAGGATTACCATAGATATAGTACTTCTGAAGTGGGTTTGTTACTTCTTCACAGTTAATGGGGAATTCAGCCTTAAGTTGTGTGCCATCAGGGCAAAGAGCTGTGAGGACAACAGTATAAGGAGTAGAAACGAAATTACCATCCTTATCCCAATTAACCTTCATCTTCTTCCATGCATAGTTACCGATGAATTCCTTTCCACCGATATCCCACTTTGCATTAACCGGTGCAGAGGTCTGGCAAGTAATGACATTACCATTCTTGCCATTGTCAGCCTTGTCAACAGTGACAATAGTCTTTGCCTTTAACTCGTCGACAGTAATGCTTCCGCCATTGCTGATATCCTCATGAACAGGATCGCAAGCAGCGAATGTGCATACTGCAGCAACAAGCAAAAATAATATCTTTTTCATGTTGTTTACTTATTTAATATTAATAAAGAACTTTGTATGACCACTCAGATGAAGGCGTATTCTCGTCCCATCCTGGGTTCTGTTTCATCTTATAATTCATCAGAGTAATCTGTGACTGAGGCTTAGGCAAGAAGCCCTTAGTAGCAGCATAACGCTTACCCCAACCGTTGGCCTGAGGCATGGTCATGTGACGCATAGTATTGCCCTTCTTTGCGAGACATACAATCTGCTTACCTTCCTGAGCCTGGAGAGCCTTAGCAGCATATGAGTTCTCGCTGTGATTATCCTTACCTGACCAACGACGCATATCGTTGAAACGGAGACCCTCTAAGGCAAACTCCCAACGGCGCTCATTCTGAACAGCCTTCAGAGAGTAACCAGTCTGTGGAACACCAGCACGTTTCTGAACCTGATTCATGTACTGAGGATCACCAGTGAGCTCGGTCATCATCAACAGCACGTCAGCATAACGCATCAGATAGAAGTCCTCGAAGTGGTCACCCTGCTGCTTATTGTCCAATGAGCTAGCAGAATAGCCAGGAGCCTTACTCCACCATGAATCGTTATCGGCAGCACAAGCATCAAGGTTTACATCAGCATACTTCTTAACACCATAGCCAGACTCCTCACAGTCGTCTTTCTCATAGGTATAAGATGCAAGCTCATGCTCGAGGTCAATCAGAGTACCAAGTTTACGAATATCAGAATAGCCACCAACATTCTCAGCATCTTTCCAGTCATCCCAAAGGTTGCATGAAGGAGTTCCCTGACCCCAACCCTGGTTGAAAGGATAAGTCTTATCACGCTTACCATTATCATTGGTAGCACCGTTACGAAGACCCCAGAAGCAAGAGAGGTAGTTTGAATACATACGAGAATTGTTGTAGGTACCACCGATATCCCACTTAGAGGCATTCATAAACTGGATCTGGAAGATTTCCTCAGTGTTACCATTACCCATACCAGGCTGGTCGAAGCAGTTCTCACGCTTCATGTCTGCGATGAACTCATAAGCATGACCCTTACCATCGTGAGCCTCATCCCACAGCAGACTGTTAGAATACTGCCAAAGTGAGCGGAAGTCCTCACAGAGCTTGTAGCCACCATTATTAATAACGTCACGCAGAGCAGCAACAACATCAGCCTTTGCAAGAGTACCACCAGCGCAGCCCTCTTGAGCAACCAGAGTAATTGACGCATCTTCTGTTGCGAGCTCACCAACCTTCTTATAGAAGCCTGCCCAGAACATGTAAGCACGTGCCAAGAATGACTCAGCAGTAAACTTGTCTGCATGGCCAGAACCATTAGCGCGCTCTGCCTTCATCAGATTCATACCAGAAACGAAGTCAGAAAGAATCTGTGGATAGATAACATCCTCAGCACTCTTCTCTTCATACAAATCCTCCGTAACAACAGTAGTAGTAATCAGGGGCACATCGCCATACAGCTGGGTGAGCCACATGGTATAGAGACCACGCATGAAGTAAGCCTCACCGAGCAACTGATTACGCTGAGCTTTCTGAGCTGCAGACCATTTTACATTATCAATAGTCTCAATCTGGTTATTAGCACGTGAGATACCACCATAGAGAAGGATGAAGTCCTGCTCATACTGGTTAGCACCTGCAGTTGTGAAATGGTGCAGTGACTTAGCTACGTTGTCCTGCAAACCACCACTTCCGTAGCAGTCGTCTGACATAAGAGACCACCAATAGAAAGGGTTATCTAAGATACCTCCAGCATCACCGCCGCCCAGTGTATTCATGATACTATAGGTAGCAGCATTCAATGCCTCTACATCGGCAGGCTTACCCGGGAATGTAGCAGAGGTCAGATCAGTCACACGCGGATCAGTGTCCAGCATGTCGTTACATGCTGTAAACAAAGTTGCTGACGAAACAACTAATGCTGATAAAATATATTTCTTCATGATTATTTGTCGAATTAGAATTTAATACTTGCACCTACCAGGAAAGTACGAGCGGTTGGGTAAAGACCCAGGTCAACACCAGAAGCCCAGCCCTTACCACCTGCATTATTACCTACCTCAGGATCGAGACCTGTGTACTTGGTGAATGTGTAGAGGTTCTGAGCCTGTACATAGAGACGGAGCTGCTGGAATGGGCAAGCCTTCCACAGGTTCTTGAAGTCGTAACCAAGAGTTACGGTCTTAATCTTCAAGTAGTCAGCATCCTCCATGTAACGAGTTGATACCCAGTTAGTATTCTCACTACCAGTACTTGAGATACGAGGCTGCTCGTTTGTAGAGCCAGAACCAACCCAACGATCCAAGATGGTAGTATCATAGTTCTGATAAGGAGCATCACTATATGAACGATATGAACGCATAATCTGATGACCAAATGCACCAGCAGCATTTACAGAAAGGTCGATACCCTTCCAGTTTACACCGAGGTTGATACCAAGAGTTACGTCTGGGTTAGGATTACCAATCTCATGACGGTCGCAGTCACCACCTTCGGTATAAGTAATCTTACCATCACCATTGTAGTCATCCCAGATGCAGTCACCAGGCTGAGCGTTATCAAGAACGGCCTTATGGGCTGCACGTGCAGCATCAATCTCCTCCTGACTCTGCCAGATACCGCTGTATGACATACCGTAGAAGTAACCGATAGGCTTACCTACTTCAGCACGATAGATGAACTCAGTACCCTGTGAGAGAACATTGGCATCACCGTTGATA
This sequence comes from Prevotella sp., assembly GCA_024692385.1. Classification (GTDB taxonomy): domain Bacteria; phylum Bacteroidota; class Bacteroidia; order Bacteroidales; family Bacteroidaceae; genus Prevotella. The sequence continues at coordinate 7,494 of JAILMS010000080.1, forward strand.
TAACCATTCTCGTTAGCGATACGTGTTACCTTATTCTTATTAGTAGCAAAGTTCACGCTTGCATTGTAGCTGAAGTCCTTGTTAACTCTGTCGTTCCAAGAAAGAGCAAGCTCAATACCGGTATTCTCAACGTCACCACCATTGATGGCAGCAGGGTTGGTACCATTGATAGCAATCTGAGGACCTGTGATCAACCAGTCCTTAGTAGTCTTCTTATACCAGTCGAAGTTAACACCCAGACGGCTGTCGAGGAAACGAGCATCGAAACCGAAGTCGAGCTGCTCAGAAGTCTCCCAAGTCAGGTCAGGGTTAGGTACGATGTTAGCATAAGCACCAACATTTGGATTACCAGCAACAGAAGTAGCCGTACCAGAGCCGAACTTGTAACCGCTGTCATAAGCCTCACCAGACAGGGCGATAGTAGCCAAGTACTGGTACTTATCGATAGAACAGTTACCGTTCTGACCCCAAGATGCACGGATCTTGAAGAAGTCCATGAACTTCTGAACGGGCTCCATGAATTTCTCGTTGGTGATTACCCAACCAGCAGAGAATGAGGGGAAGGTACCCCAACGCTTACCATCAGTGAAGACGCTTGAACCATCATGACGCAAAGTGAAAGTAGCCATATACTTCTCCTTGTAGTCCCATGTCAAACGACCGAACCAAGAAGCGAGATACTCCTCATCATTGGGCTTACCAGTCAGAGTAGCATCGGTAGCATTGTTCAGTTTAACGTTGCTCAGGTATGCAGAATCCCAACCCTTCAAAGTTGCGAGCTGCTCACCATAATTAACCTTGTTAGAACCAGAAATATTTACACTCCAAGCGGTGCTCTGGAAGCTCTGACCAACCATTGCGCTAACCTTATGACCAGCGAGAATAGGAAGATCATAGGTCAGTGTATTCTCAACAGAGAAGTTAGAATTCAGATAAGCATTCTGGCTTACGCTGTAAACAACTGAAGTAGCATTACCATAACCAGTAGAGCGAGGCTCGTTATAGTTACGATATGCACCAGCAGTCCAGTTATAGTTGAACTGAGAACGGAACTTCAGACCCTTGATAGGCTGAATTGTCATGAAAGCAGTAGCACTTGCATTGAGATTGCGGCTCTCTGCCATAGAGTTGAAGCCACCCTTCTTGAGGTTCTCCCATGGGTTGCTGAACAGAGAAGAGTTCCAGCCCTTACCATAAGCATCAGTACCATCAAAATTTTGATAGTAGTAGATGTCGCCATTTTCAGCGTACTGTGGCATCATAGGACAAGTCTGAAGCAGGCTGTGGATATAGCTCCAATACATACCATCCTCAGCCAAGTCATGGCTCTTGTTATAACCAATAGAAATATTCTCACCAATAGTGATTGCATCGAAGTCCTTAGCCTTCAAGAGTACGTGATCACTGTTGATACGAATTGTATGACGCTTGAAGTAAGATGCCATATCTGCACCCATGATACCTTCATCACCAGTATAGGTATAAGACATAGCGAACTTAGAACGATCAGTACCACCAGTCAGGGTTACAGAATGATTCTGCTTAACAGCATTCTTATTTTCGAATGCACCCCACCAGTCAGTGCCTTGCCAGCCGCTCTGTACCTTAGTAATAATATCCTGAGGAAGGTAACCTGACCAATCCATCTTCTTACCAGAAGTATTGAAGGTGTACTCATCGATCATGGTCATGTACTGCTGAGCATTGAGCAGCTGAGGACGCTTGTAAGCGTTAGACCAACCGATAGAACCATTGTAAGTAATCTCGACCTTACCAGCCTTACCCTGCTTTGTAGTTACCAGGATAACACCGTTAGCAGCACGGGCACCATAAATGGCAGCTGATGCAGCATCCTTGAGGACATCGATAGACTCGATATCGTTAGGGTTAATATCATCAAGACTTCCACCAGCAACACCGTCAATAACATACAGAGGTTTAGCATTACCTGTGGTACCGATACCACGGATGTAAACCTTGTAGCCCTTACCAGGCTGTGAAGAAGACTGGGTGATCTGTACACCAGGAGAGCTAGATTGCATAGCCTCGAGTGCATTGGTGGTGTTCAGCTTGGCGATATCCTCACCCTTGACCTGAACAGTAGCACCGGTCACCAGTTTTTTCTTCATCGTACCATAACCGATAACGACAACGTCATTCAGCGTTGTGTTGTCTTCTTTTAAGGTTACGGTGATGTTGGTTTTGCCACCGACTTTCACCTCTTGGGTTACATAACCCACGTAAGAGATGCTCAAGGTAGCGTTTGAGGCAGCCGTAACAGAGAAATTACCGTTCAAATCGGTAATAGCTCCATCGTTGGTTCCCTGCACTTTGACGGAGGCTCCGATAACCGGTTCGCCTAACTCGTCGCTAACAGTTCCCTTAATCGTGCTCTGTGCAAATGACATTCCGAACGGAATCGCGCAGAACAGGACCAACAAAACTACATGCTTTTGTAGTGACTTAAAATTCCACATACTTTTGTTTAACAGTTAATAAATAGGTTAGATATAAAAAATAAAATAATATAATTTTTAATACTTTTTGGTAAATAGCACCGCAAAGGTAAAAAAAAATCATATTTACCACTTTATTTTATGTAACAAAAACTTTAACATGTATTTCATTCGTTACAAAAAATAAATTGTTCGATGATTTTTGAGGATGTATCAGATAAAATGCTGGACTTAGCAAGAAACCGTAAACATATATTAACAATTGCAGTAAAACAGCCAGAGAGCCCTCTTAGCATCACTGATCAGGGTTCTCCACGTATCCCTGATACTCGGGTACAATGGCTGACATCACGCTATCGTATGACTGCTTCATAGTAGCCTGAATATTCTGTCCTCCTTGGCCAATAGGATATACGGGCTGATGAATCGTCAGTGAAAGAGGATGCCAATTAGCGAAATGCCAATCACGCATGCGGGGCATTACATCGAACGATCCATTGATTGTCAAAGGAACCACAGGAAGCTGTAACTCATCAGCCAGTGCAAAAGCACCTTTCTTAAATGTTCCCATATGGCCGGTAAACGAACGAGCACCTTCCGGGAATACTACGACTGAACAGCTACCTGTTTCTAAAATGTGACGGGCGGCTTCATATGTCTGACGCACCTTCCCTACTCCACGCTTATCGACGAATATCTGATGAGACTTACGACAAGCATAGCCCACGAATGGTATCTTATTCAGCTGATACTTCATCATCCACTTAAAATTGCGTCCCAAGAAACCATATATGAGGAAAATATCAAAAGCGCCTTGATGATTGGCAACAAAGACATACGACTGGTTGGGTTCCAGATGTTCACTTCCTACAACGTTTACTGGTAATAAGAACACACGCGTAATAATTCGTGCCCACCAGCGTCCAGGATAGTAACCCCAAAAATGGCCGTCACCAATGGCACAGCCAACCCCCACCTCGATGGCAGTAATGATAGTAACAAGTACCGTGACGGGTACAGCGACAAACAATTGATAAATTCGATACAAGTATTTCATTTCTTTCTAAGTGTGATTACTACGATTTCTCTTGGTTGATTCAAACGGAAGGGAATAAGTGAGCCTGCACCTGTACTAACATTAATAGCCCGAGTACCCTCATAACTCATACCCTGCCACTCACGATAGCTAAATGCAACTGGCGACCAGCCAAAGATTGAGAACTGTCCACCATGGGTATGTCCGCTAAGCGTCAACTGAGCATTACACTCTGGTAATATCTTCTCACGCCAACAAGTCGGGTCGTGCTGGAGCATCAATACGAATTGAGAATTGAGAGTTGAGAATGGAGAATTGAGTGTCTTCTTCACATCGCCCTCCTTTGGTGCACGCTCGGCCTTACCCCAGTTCTCCATACCTGCCACAACGATGCTGTCGGAATCACGATGGATGATGCGATGTTCGTTGAGGAGCAAGTCGAAACCCATCTTGCGAATAATATCCTTCGTCAGCAGACAGTTGTTGGCTTTTTCTGTATCGTCACAGTTCTGATAGACGGCATAGTCATGATTACCCAATACGGCGTAGACGCCATCAGATGCATGGAGTTGTCGAAAAGAGAGCATGGGCGGTATAAGCTCTTCAGGCTGGATATTCTGCATATCGCCTGTAAAAACAATCATGTCAGGTGCTTGTCCATTGATGCTATCGATAAGTTGTTGCAGCATATCCTGACGAGAACCTGTCATAGTAGCCACATGAACATCAGAGAACTGCACAATGCGGTAACCATCAAAAGCAGCAGGCAGGTCAGCACTGGCAAATTCTATCTGACGTACCACCAAGGGGCGAAAGCCTGCAGTCATACCATAGAAAACGAGGAAAATGATTACTGCAGCAAGAGCGATTCCTATCTTACGCCCATAACGCTTAGGCATAAGCCAACGACATAACGTATAGACAATAGCGGGCAACAGCAGGAAGCCTACGACAAGGAAGAAGGTTATGGCGAAACGAGCTATCATGGAGAGTCTATAGGTTAGAGGTTAGAAACTTGCGCATCACTTCGACAGGCAGGCCGCGACGACGGGCATAATCTTGCAGCTGGTCTTCACCAATGGTTCCCAATGAGAAGTAACGTGCCTCTGGATGAGCTATCATTAAACCTGACACACTGGCATGCGGTTTCATAGCACCACTCTCCGTGAGTCGGATACCTATCTGATGGAAGTCTAGCAACTCATTTAGTACGAAGTTGAAACTGGTATCAGGTAATGATGGATAGCCCACAGCAGGACGGATGCCCTGAAACTGTTCACTATGCAACTGCTGCATAGTAAGATGCTCATCAGGTGCGTAACCCCAATAGGTTTTACGCACTGCCTCGTGCATGCACTCCGCAGCAGCCTCCGCCAGTCGGTCGGCTAATAGCTGTACCATCATCTTCATATAGGTATCATTATCAAAGTCCTTCTCCAGTCCCATATCAACGGTGGTAGCAAAGACACCGATACGGTCGTGTTCAGGATGAACAAAGTCTGCCAGACACATACAATCGCTACCAGGCTGTTGTTGGCGTAGGAAAGGTAATCTCACAAATCCAGACTCTTTAGTCCCACACTCCACGACAACGTCATCACCCTCGCTATGGGCATCTATCAACAAGAACAGCGCATGAGCCTTGTAACGACCTTCCAAGTCAGACAATACAGACATGGCTTCCTCCTGCAACTTCTGACGCTCGTCGATGGGTTTATTATGCATACCCCAAGCATAGAAGAAATAATCCCAGTTGATGTAGGGCGTAAGTTGGCGAATGTCGTAGTCGATAATCATTGGTGACAGAAAGTGATAGCCTCGCCAAGAATATCGGTAGAGACATGACCATTGGTATAAACAGTTTGTCCGTTACATAGCGTACGTTCTACGCGCCATTGATACTGGTGTCCCTCCATAGGACTCCAGCCACACTTGCTAAGGATACAGTCTTTATTGACCGTCCATGGAGTTTTAGGACGCACGATAGCGATATCAGCACGATAACCCGGACGTAGGAATCCGCGCTTACAAACTCCGAACAGGAGAGCTGGATTGTGGCACATCAGTTCAACCAATCGCTGAATAGTGAGCACACCCTCATCGACGAGTTCGAGCATGGTGACCAATGAGAACTGAATCATAGGCATACCTGAGGCAGCCTTGGCACACCCACCCTGTTTCTGACTGAGCAGATGTGGAGCGTGGTCGGTAGCAACAACACTGATGCGTCCATCGGTGAGTGCCTCGCGCAACATAAACTGGTCAACAGGTGTCTTGATTGCGGGGTTCACCTTGATACGGGTATCCAAACGCTCATGGTCGAGTTGCGTAAAGAACAGGTGGCCTACGCAGGCTTCAGCGGTAATGCGAGCCTCTCCCAAAGGAGAGGAAGTTGGGGGAATACATTCCAACTCTTCTGCTGTAGAGATATGTGCCACGTGCAGGCGCGTACCATATTTATTAGCCAGAGCTACAGCCTTACGGGTAGACTCAAGACATGCCTCCTCCGAACGTATGATGGCATGCAGGCTGACGGGAGGATCTTCGCCCCATGCCTCCTTGGCATTGGCCATGTTACGATTGATGATGTCAGTATCTTCGCAATGCACCATCAAAGGCAACTTACAACTTTTGAAGATACGCTCAAGAACCTCTTGGCGATCAACCAGCATATTACCCGTTGAAGAACCCATAAAGAGTTTGATGCCTGGCACTTGTGTAACGTCGAGTTGGCTGAAGGTATCGGCATTGTCGTTAGTAGCGCCATAGAAGAAAGCATAGTTAACATGACTCTTCTTGGCGGCCAGTTGCTGCTTCTCTTGCAATGCCTCAATAGTGGTAGTCTGCGGATTACAGTTAGGCATGTCAAAGTAGCTGGTAACACCGCCAGCTGCAGCAGCCTGACTCTCTGTATCGATATCGGCCTTCTCTGTCAGTCCGGGCTCACGGAAGTGTACATGGTCATCAATAATACCTGGCAATACGTAGCAACCCGAGGCATCTATTGTCTCGTCGAATGATGCTTCGGGTTGTTGTTTGCTAATTTCTATGATATTGCCGTCTTCAATAACGATGCAGCCATCGAACACACGGCCTTCATTTACGATATGTCCTCCTTTTATAAGTGTCTTCATGGCTGTGGCACATTGGTCAGAGGAGCAGCAGGCTGTACAGCGGTGGAGTCAGGCAACGGTACTGCAACATCGTCCATGTCCTTCGTACCGTTCATGCGCGCTTCATTCTCCTGAGCAGTTTGATAATAGTCACGCACATAGGGGTCACTCTTAAATTTCTGAGTAGCCTTTGACATGATATCCTCTATTTGGGGTGTCAGAACGGGATAGCGATACTGACTGGTAATCATCATGAAGACGCCAGGGCCCAACACATTGTCGAAGTTATCACAAATAAACTTCGTGACCAGCTGATCTTCTTCTATGGCAATCTCGTTAGCCTCGGCACTAAGCTGACGGTCAATCTGTTCCTCGTCAATGCCGTCCAGCAACATCTGACTCTGACGGTGAGACAACTCACTCATACGATTCGACAACTGGTTATGTTTATCAATAAACACATAAAGGCTATCATTCAGCGGAGTACCGCTGACGCTCTGTACAGCATTCTCGATACGAATAACGACCTCGCCCTCTTCCAACACGATGGGCATGATACTCTCGTCATCCATAAAAAGACTAACCATACGAATTGTATCCAACAAGCCCGCAAAGTGGAATTCACCATGTACCACTTCACAGGAATCAATATTCTGAAGGTCGTTATTCTTAACGGCCTTTAGATAGAGCTTGCTTCCATCCAGCGCAGAGACAGATGACGTTCCACGCACATTATATGAGCTGGCGCAAGAGGTTAACAATACCGTTGCAACGGCAATAATCGTATATAATATTTTACTCATAGCTATCGCTTACATCTGAAATCATCGGCAAATGTACGATGATATCTTGAAATAAGAAAAATATTTGCGCAATTTTAAACTTTTGCGCAAATATTTAGCATTTATTTTGTGTCTTTCTCTAATTCGTTTGCAATACGATGACCGGTGTATAACTGCAGAACGGCTGCCACAAGCAATACGACAACCCAGTTGTTATGCACATATTTTATATAGCTTAGTTGGTCTATTCCCAAGAAGTTCAACTGATTGGCTATCATCAACAGGCCAGCAAAGAGGAACAACACATCACTAATCATCTGGATACGACGCAAACGACGAATTGTTAAGTCCCTACCCTCATAGCGCTGACGCAACTGCATAGCGACAAATAGTAATGCGCCAGGAGCGAACGCATAGGGCGCCCATGAGCATAACAATATATTGGCTCCAGAACCTACGACCATCAACAGACCTCCCAACAGCATGAGAGCACTCTCCCACTTATTCAACTGTCTCATCATTCAATATACTTTTACCAGTTTTCTCATCGTCACTCAACACAAAGATATCCTCGTCATCAGCCTTCATAAAATAGCGTTCACGGGCTATTTTCTTGATAGCCTTCGGATTGCTGTCAAGCACCTTAATCTGGGCTTGGTCGTTTTTATTCTGAAGAGTATAGCGGTCTATCTCGTCCTGCAGTTCACTGATCTTCTGCCTATTGGCGATATGATGCCACACGCTGTTTTCATCGACAAAACCAATCAGGATAACACCTATCAATGTCACGACGATATACTTCAGCGCCTTGACATGATAAATGCGGAGCAACAATGATTTTAGCTTTTTCATACTTTTCTCTCTATTCGCCGACAAAATTACAAAAAATTCTCCATTCTCCATTCTCAATTCTCAATTATTTTGTAACTTTGACTATGTCGAACTTACTTTTCGTTCGGAAATGAAAAGAAAAACCATTTTTCTTTGTCATTTCTCTCACTTATTTTGTAACTTTGCACCATAAATCTCAAAAAAGTATGGAATACATTGTATCAGCACGAAAATACCGCCCGATGTCATTCGACACCGTGGTAGGTCAGCAGGCGCTGACCACTACGCTGAAGAACGCAGTCAGCAGCGGAAAGCTGGCTCATGCCTACCTCTTCTGCGGACCACGCGGTGTAGGTAAGACCACCTGTGCACGAATCTTTGCCAAGGCCATCAACTGCCAATCGCCAACGCCCAATGGTGAAGCCTGCGGACAGTGTGAGAGCTGTCAGGCTTTCAATGAACAGCGTTCGTTCAACATCTTTGAGCTTGACGCAGCCTCCAACAACTCAGTGGAACACATCAAGACACTGATGGAGCAGACACGCATACCGCCACAGGTGGGCAAGTACAAGGTATTCATTATCGATGAGGTTCACATGTTGTCAACTGCCGCTTTCAACGCCTTTCTGAAGACGCTGGAAGAGCCACCCGCACATGTCATCTTCATCTTAGCAACCACCGAGAAGCACAAGATCCTGCCTACCATTCTGAGCCGTTGTCAGATTTACGACTTCGAGCGCATGACGGTACGCGACACCATCAACCACCTGAAGCACGTAGCTGAGAAGGAGGGCATCACTGTTGAGGAAGAAGCGTTGGCGGTTATTGCCGAGAAGGCCGACGGTGGCATGCGCGATGCGCTGAGCATCTTCGACCAGGCAGCATCGTTCTGTCAGGGCAACATCACCTATCAGAAGGTTATTGAAGACCTCAACGTGTTAGATGCAGAGAATTACTTCCAGATTATCGACCTCGCCCTGGAGAACAAGGCGATGGACATCATGGTACTGCTCAACAACGTTATCAACAAAGGTTTCGATGGCGGACTGCTTATACAAGGTCTTGCCAAGCATGTGCGCAACGTGCTGATGGCACGCGACCCGCAGACACTTCCCTTACTGGAAGTCAGCGACCAACAGCGCCAGCGCTATCAGCAACAAGCACAGAAGTGCCAGATACCATTCCTCTATCAGGCACTGCGCCTTATCAACCAGTGTGACATCAACTATCGCCAGTCTAGCAACAAGCGTCTGCTAGTAGAGTTGACGCTCATTGAGATAGCGCAGATTACGCAACCTGACGACAGCGTAGGCAGTGGGCGCAAGCCCAGAAGATTAAAATCCCTGTTCAAGCAACTGACATCAGCTGTTCAGCCCCAGAAAGCAGCCCCGCAGGTAGCTGCTGCTGAACGTGTGGTGTCTTCTGAGGCTAGTGTCACTAGTTCATCTAGTGAAGCTAGCCAAACTAGTTCTACCAATCCAGCTAGTACTCCAAGCCAGCCCACCGCTAAGCGCCCCATGCTGAAATCAGCGGTCAGCATGTCATTTAAGAATATCCTTGAGAAGGAGAAGCCAAAGAAGATGAAGATGTCAATCATTCCAGGCACCTTCGACGCTTCTGACCCCAATGCCACGCTGAAAGACGAAGAACATTCTTTCAGCCAGCAAGACCTGGAGTTGCAATGGATGCTAATGTGCAACCGCATGCCACAGAAGCTGAGCGGCATCGCCACGCGCATGAAGAACATGAATCCTGTCATCACCGAGTTCCCTAACGTCGAGGTGACGGCCGATAATCAGGTAGCCTTCGACCAGCTGGACCAGATAAAAGGCAGCATTATCGCTACCCTCAAGACATATCTTCACAACAAAGCGATCACACTCACCCTTCGTTTGGCAGACAAAGAGAAGATAGCCCCTATCCCCACGCGTCGCGAACAATATGAGATGATGGAAAAAGAAAATCCCTCAATCGCGAAATTGAGGGAGCTCCTTAAACTTGAATTGGCCTAAATCAGCGTCATTCCAAGCTTTTTACATTCTTCACGCATATCGTCAGGCCATATAGAGGCTTGTATCTCGCCAATATGGCCTTTGTGTAACAGTACCATACAGAGACGGCTCTGACCGATACCGCCACCTATAGAGAGTGGCAATTCGTCGTTCAGCAGTTTCTGGTGGAAATATAGTTCCTTGCGCTCTTCTTTGTTCTCAATCGTCAACTGGCGCAGCAGACTCTCCTTATCCACACGGATACCCATAGATGACAGCTCAAACGAGCGACCCAACACAGGATACCAGATAAGAATATCACCGTTCAATCCCAGCAGACCATTCTCGCCTACCGTAGACCAGTCGTCATAGTCTGGCGCACGGCCGTCGTGCTTCTCGCCATTCGACAGTTTGCCGCCAATACCTATCACGAATACAGCGCCATACTTCTTACAGATAGCGTCCTCACGCTCTTTAGGCGTCTTGTCAGGATACATCTGCAACAGTTCCTCAGCATGTATGAAGTGAATCTCCTCGGGCAGGAAAGGCTTTATCTGTGGATAGGTCTCACAAGTCAGATATTCCGTACGACGGATGGCAGCATAGATACGGCTCACCACATTCTTCAGAAAACTGATAGTGCGCTGCTCTTTAGTGATGACAGCCTCCCAGTCCCACTGGTCAACATACAATGAGTGCAGGTTATCCAATTCCTCATCAGCACGGATAGCGTTCATATCAGTATAGATGCCATAGCCAGGCTCTACTTCATACTCAGCCAGTGACAGGCGCTTCCATTTGGCCAGCGAGTGAACGACCTCAGCACGTGCATCACCCAAATCCTTGATAGGGAAAGTTACCGCACGTTCCACACCGTTCAGATCGTCATTAATGCCCAGTCCCTTCAACACGAAAAGCGGAGCCGTCACGCGACGCAGGCGCAACTCGGTAGACAGGTTCTGCTGGAAGAACTCCTTAATCATCTTGATACCCTGCTCCGTCTGTTTGGCACCGAGCAGAGGCTGATAGTCGATTGGTTTTATCAGTTGACTCATCTTCTATATTAAATAATTGACGATTTACAATTTATCCGTTTTACATTTTGCGTCTGCAAAGGTACTAATTTTATATTAACAAGCAAGCAAAAAGCCAAATTATTTTGCACAATGAAAGAAAAACACGATTTTTAGTTATCAATCTGCACGTTCAGACAACACTTAAAAGAATATAATTATCAATGCAACGACACACTTTTTTCTTAAAAAAAGAACTCTCAATTCTCAATTTTCAATTAAAATGCTTAACTTTGCAAAACTTTTACAAAGGTAGCATTTGCCGGTCCCGTAGCTTAGCTGAATAGAGCGTCAGATTCCGGTTCTGAAGGTCTTGGGTTTGAATCCCAACGGGATCACAAGTTAACACAAAAATCACGAAAGGAAGGAATGAAGAAGGACGTAGCATTAGTATTATCGAGTGGTGGTGCCAGAGGACTGGCACACATCGGAGCCATTGAGGAGTTGGAGGCGCAGGGCTATCATATCAGTTCTGTGGCAGGCTGTTCGATGGGCGCCCTGATTGGTGGTGTCTATGCTGCGGGCAAGCTCAAGGAGTTCAGGGAGTGGATGAAGACCATTGACCGCAAGAAGATGCTGGAGCTTACCGATTTCTCATTTAGCTTGAATCACATCGTGAAAGGCACTCGCATTATTGAGGCCATTATGGAGTTTGTGCCGGATATGGCCATCGAAGACCTTCCCATTCCCTACTGTTGCGTAGCCACCGACTGGAAAGCCGGTCGTGAGGTAGTATTCAGCAGTGGAAGTCTCTTTGAGGCCATTCGTGCCAGCATCTCCCTACCCTCGTTCTACGAGCCTGTACAGAAAGACGGAATGATACTCATTGACGGAGGTGTGGTAAACCCCATTCCACTGAACCGTGTGAAGCGTAAGGAGGGCGACATTCTGGTGGGTGTCGATGTCAGCGGCCACGACTACAAGGCAGAGAATATAAGCCATTTCAATCACTACACCATGCTGTCGCGTACCAGCTCACTGATGATTCGCCAGAACTCCATTCTGATGGCTAAGCTGACAAATCCAGACATACTGATCGACATCCAGATGAGCAAATATGGAGGTTTCGACTATGATAAATCGGAGAAACTGATAGCCATTGGCAAGATGAAGACAGAGTTAGCCATCAGCAAATACGAGAACAACATATAAAAAAAAGAGACCTCAACTGAAGTCTCTTTCTTTTTTGTATCTGATTACACTTTCTTACTTTGCGTAAGCAACGCTTCGTGTCTCACGGATGACAGTAATCTTCACCTGTCCGGGATAGGTCATCTCGTTCTGAATCTTCGATGCAATCTGTCCGCTGAGTGCCTCGGTCTCGGCGTCATCCATCTTGTCGGCACCAACAATGACACGAAGCTCACGACCAGCCTGAATAGCATAGGTCTTGGTAACACCAGGATAAGACATAGCGATAGCCTCAAGATCGTTCAGACGCTTGATGTAAGCCTCTACTATCTCACGGCGAGCACCGGGACGGGCACCACTGATAGCATCACAAATCTGTACGATAGGAGCCAACAGTGTCTGCATCTCCATCTCATCGTGGTGAGCACCGATAGCGTTACAGATATCGGGTTTCTCCTTGTATTTCTCGGCAATCTTAGCACCGTAGATAGCGTGTGGATCGTCGGTATCCTCATCGGGCACCTTACCGATATCGTGCAACAGTCCGGCACGCTTAGCCTTCTTAGGATTCAGACCCAGCTCAGCAGCCATCACAGCACAGAGGTTTGCGGTCTCACGGGCGTGCTGCAGCAGGTTCTGACCGTATGAAGAACGATACTTCATCTTACCAACGATACGAATCAGCTCAGGGTGCAGACCGTGAATACCGAGGTCGATAGCGGTACGCTTACCAGTCTCGATAATCTCGTTCTCCAACTGCTTCTTCACCTTGGCAACTACCTCCTCGATACGTGCGGGGTGGATACGTCCGTCGGCAACCAGCTGGTGCAGGGCCAGACGACAGGTCTCACGGCGTACGGGGTCGAAGGCTGAGATAACGATGGCCTCGGGAGTATCGTCAACAACGATTTCAACACCGCAGGCAGCCTCCAATGCACGGATGTTACGACCCTCACGACCAATCACACGACCCTTCACGTCGTCATTATCAATATGGAATACGCTGACTGAGTTCTCCACAGCGGTCTCCGTAGCTACGCGCTGAATGGTCTGGATGACAATCTTCTTGGCCTGGGCATTGGCATTAAGCTTAGCCTCGTCCATGATTTCGTTGATGTATGCCTGAGCATCGGTCTTAGCCTCGTCTTTCAGCGACTCCACCAGACGAGCTTTAGCCTCGTCAGCGCTGAGTCCAGAGAGCTCTTCCAGCTTAGCGCGCTCCTGCATCTGCATCTTCTCCAGCTCTTCCTGTTTCAGGGTCAGCAGTTTCTTCTCGTTATCAATACGCGTCTGCTGGTTGTCCAGTTCGTTCTTACGACGTCCCAGTTCCTCCTGACGCTGGTTCAGCGAAATCTCGCGCTGTTTCAGTTTGTTCTCGCTCTGCTGGATGTGCTGGTTGCGCTGCTGCACCTCCTTCTCCAGCTCTGATTTCTTGTTGAGGAACTTCTCTTTTACTTCCAGCAGTTTCTTTTCTTTGATGACTTCTGCCTCTTTCTGGGCAGCACTGACCATCTCATTATATTTCCCTTTGATGACAAAGCGGAAAACTAAAAAGCCACACACACCTCCCAGAACAAGGGCGGCGGCAATGGCAATAATCGCAACAATAATGTTCATAAAGTATATATATGTAGAGTTAATGTTCTTTTATTTCAGCGCGTCTTCAATCTCAGCAGTCAGGCGGGCAAGAACATTATTATAGGGCGAAGTATCATTATGCGCATGCTCCTTCTGATACATTAGCGCCACGTCGATGAGCGTCATCAGCGCTATTGTATGATCACTCTTGCGCCCCTTGTATGCCTGCGAATAGGCATTATAGCGCTCGGTGATGAGCTTGGCGGCTGCACGATAGTACTCCTCGTCTTCGCGTTTTACGACGACTTCAATCTCTTCGTCGTACACATGCAGCGTGATATGTAATCTGTCCTGATTTTGTTCTGCCATGGCTTGTATCTCCTCTTAGTTACTGGTCATCGCTGAGGATTGCAATGCACTTATTGACGTCGCGGATAAGCTTTGACAATCGCTCCTTGGCACCTTCCAGATTGCCGTCGGTAATCTCAATCATCTTGGCCATCTTCAGTGAGTCGTAGTCCGACTGCTTCTGAGCCAACTGCTCCTGCAACTGTTTCATTGCCTTTTCATTGGCTTCAAGCATTTGAAAGAGTTCTCCGTTTTCCTTCTTCAGTTCTTGGAAACGGAGCAACATCTGACGCAGACGGGTTTCAAAAGTTGCTAAGGTTTTCTCGTTAGCAGTCATACCATTCTCACTTTATTCCACAAAGGTAGGAATATTCTTTTGAACTTTGAACTTTGAACTTTAAACTTTAATTTTTGTTAACATTCACAGTTCATTCCTTGGGTTGTTTCTCTTTCTTTGCCAGCATAACAACACGGAAGACGAAGTCGGTAACCCACTGCTGTGAGAATCCCAATTTCTGGTCATACTGACGGATGGCCACAACGGTCTTCATAACACCGGGATCTGTAAAGTCGTTCTTCGTAAAGATATCGTTCACCGTCTTCTCCGTCATCGTGCGGATAGCGCTCTTGAAGATGCTGGGCAGACGCAGCTTAAACTTCATCAGGTTGCCCGTCAGCATCAGCAGATCCTGTGAGAAACCAGAGAACTGGTACATATAAGTCTGTACATCCTGTGGTTTCTTGCAACGCTTACGGATGCTTGTCTCAATCTCCTTGGTGAAGTTGTCGTCCATCTGGTAGAGTTCCTTGAGCATTTTCTTACAGCGTGCTTTCTCAGCCAGTCCCAGTTTATTGTTCTGCGTGGGCACCTTCAGCGTAGCCTTGAAGGTACGCAGGTCGGGCAGTGCTGCCAGATTGGTGATGCCCAGGTCAGCAGCCATTACTGCCTGGAAATATACGCGGATGAGCGTCATGAAGTCCTCCATGCCACCAACTTTATCTTCCCCCTCTTTCTTTCCGAAAATATTATTCCAAAATGCCATATTATTTCATTAATTAATCAAATCGTCTGCAAAATTACAAAAAATTCTCAATTCTCCATTCTCAATTATCAATTATTTCGTATATTTGCAGCACAAATATTAAAAAACATGAAAGGTATTGTATTAGCAGGAGGTAGCGGAACGCGCCTCTACCCTATCACCAAGGGAGTGTCGAAGCAGCTGATTCCCATCTTCGACAAGCCCATGATCTACTATCCTATCTCTACCCTTATGCTGGCTGGCATCCGTGAGATTCTGATTATCTCTACGCCCTACGATTTGCCCGGTTTCAAGCGCCTGTTGGGCGACGGTTCTGAGTTGGGCGTACGCTTTGAGTATGCCGAGCAGCCCTCTCCCGACGGACTGGCCCAAGCCTTCATCATTGGTGAGAAGTTCATTGGCAACGACTGCGCCTGCCTCGTTTTAGGCGACAATATATTCTATGGTTCTGGCTTTACGGGCATGCTGAAACAAGCTGTCAAGAGCGCTGAGGAGGATGGCCGCGCCACCGTCTTCGGCTATTATGTCAACGACCCCGAGCGCTATGGTGTCGCTGAGTTTGACAAAGACGGCAACTGCCTCTCTATCGAGGAGAAACCCGCCAAGCCCAAGAGTAACTACGCCGTGGTAGGCCTCTATTTCTATCCTAACAGCGTGGTCGATATCGCCAAGAATATCAAGCCTTCGGCACGTGGGGAGCTGGAAATCACCACTGTCAACCAGCGCTATCTCGAAGACCACAACCTGCTGGTACAAACCCTGCAGCGTGGCTTCGCTTGGCTCGATACCGGCACCCACGACTCTCTCTCTGAGGCTTCCACCTTCATAGAGGTTATCGAGAAGCGCCAAGGTCTGAAGGTTGCCTGTCTGGAGGAAATTGCTTACAAGCGTGGCTGGATTGACAACAACCAGCTCCGCAAGGTCGCAGAGCCTATGGCCAAGAACGACTATGGCAAATACCTGCTACGCATAGCAGAAGAGAAATAAGTTATCTCGACAATACATACATATAAGAAAAGGAATGCGATTGCATTCCTTTTCTTATTTCTTATTCTGAATTATTCTGGAAAATTCATGATACAGCGGCGAAGAGCCTTGGGATTGCCCATGTCGAACATCACGCCATTGAGGCGGACACCCATCATGCCAGTCTTCTGACGAACAGCCTCCAAAGCAGCGGTGAGTTCAATCTCACGGGAGGTATCGCCATCGGCATCGGCCTGTGCGATATCACTGGCCAACTGGTCGAAGACATCAGGCGTAAGGATATACTGTCCGAACACGCTATAGTACTCTTTCTGTCCCTCGCCATTGCGTACGCCCAAGAACTCCTCAGCATAGCTGGCTTTGGGTTTCTCCTGCATCACAGAGACATTCAGGATGGTGCGCTCCTTATCTTCCCAAACACCACTGAGGATGCCGTAATGGCTAACCTCAGCCAGCGGGATAGAATGGATACTTACCAGCAACTGGTTGTAGCGCTCATACTCCTCGATGAGCTGTAGGGCACAGGGCTTATTAGTGGTAGAGCGGTAGAGCGTATCGCCCAGCATTAGGAGCACAGGCTCGTTACCCGCAAACTCAGCAGCCTGATAGACGGCATGACCGAAGCCTCGCTTCTCCTCCTGATAGACATAGCGCAGGCGCTTGCCAATATCGAGGATATGGTTCTCATACTCCTGAGCCTCTGCGTTAAGCTTGCCCAAGTGTTCGTCAGAGAGCGGTTTCTCAAAGAAGTCCTTATACTGCTGGCGTTCCTCTTTAGAGCCCAATACCAGGCAGATCTCCTCAATGCCACTCTTCACCAACTCTTCCAACAGGATGAGGATGACGGGGCGTACCATACCATCAGGACAGGGCATGGGGAAGAAGTCCTTCTTCTGCGTTCTGGTGGCAGGATAGAGACGTGTACCGAAGCCTGCCACAGGGATAATGGCCTTGCGAACGGTATGAACGGGATGCAGCGTGAGTGCATAGGCACGCAAATCCTGTGCATTTAGGTAGTCAATCAGCTTCTGCTGTGCCTCAGCATTACGGGCAAGGAACTGTACGGAGCCATCACCATGCGAGCCGACACCCTTACCGCCATAGACCAAAGGCTGGATATTCGGGTCGTGCAACACCTGATTCAACTTGGGGGCTGCCAATGCTGGAGACATCGGCGTGATATATTTGTCGAATTGCTCCTCAGCCTCTGTCATCAGGCGTCCTAAGGATTCCGCATCGCCATCAGCCATATACTTGATGGCACGATCCACCATCTCGTGGTTCCACTCACCCAGCGCCTTATGCAGATTCTGCTCCGCCTCGGTAGTAGCAAAGGGATACGACTTGTTCAGGTCTTTCAGAATACGGATGGTATCCTTCTCGGCACACAGGTCGGCAAATACCCAGTAGAGTGTCTTCTTCACGTTCAGCGCCTTGACTTCTACCTCATCACCATCAAAGGTCATCAGATTAGGCTTCACGCCAAAGGCACACGCCTGGTCCAGACGACCACAACGTGAGGAGGTACGCAACTCACCCAGATAGGCGATATTCATCTCGCCCAACGTATTCAGATTGAGCTTATACAACTGGTTAAAGGCACGAGCCACCAAAACGCAGATAGCTGCCGACGACGACAGACCGCTCTTCATGGGCAGCGTCATCTTCGTGATACGGATGCGCACACCGCCCACCTTATACCACTCCAGCATGTAGCTGGCTACTCCTGCACAGTAGCAGAAGAAGGAGCCCGACTTGGCCACAGACTTCAGCTCTGCCTCGTTCATACGACAGGAGAAGTCGTTCCATACATTATTGATTTCCGGAGCGTCGCTATACAGTTCAAAGATAGGTGACTTCTCCACCTCTGCATAGATACCCTGCTCAATACCTGTTACGATAGAGGCACCTGGCAGGATGTCTGCATTCATGGTACGATAGTGACCGGCCCAGTCGGTATGCTCACCGAAGAGGCAAAGACGGCCTGGCACAAACAACTTTATCATGTTTTTTTAGTAGTGTTATAGTAAAATTCACTACAAAGGTACACTTTTTTGGCTATAAAAAGCATTTTTTTCTGAAAATATTTTGCAAGAATAATATTTTTGGTTACTTTTGCAGCGATAAAACAAAAAATTAGTTAATAACTTTAAACATTTTTGCCTATAGGAAAAGCTCTACTTCATAATTAAACAAGAACAAATATGAAGAATTATGCAAGTTGTACCGACGAAGCGTTGGCACTACTTTACATAGACGGAGACAACAAGGCATTCGATGAGTTATTAGCTCGCAATCAGCAAAAACTCTTCTCGTACATCATGTTCGTAGTTCGCGACCCTGAGGTGGCTAACGACGTGTTCCAAGAGACCTTTGTCAAGGTGATTACCAAGTTGCAAGAGGGTAAATATACCGACTCTGGTAAGTTTGCTTTCTGGCTGACACGCATTGCCCATAACATTATTATGGACACCTATCGCCAGCGGCGCTCAGCCCACATCGTAGAGCCTTCAGAGGACAACGATCTGAACAAGTTGAGTGGCAGTCAGGTTATGGACTTGAACCGCGAGAATGAGTTCGTCAATGAGCAGGTAATGGACGACGTGCGTCATCTGATGGACGCGCTGCCTGCCCCCCAGCGCGAGGTAGTCTATATGCGCTACTATCAGGACCTGTCGTTCAAGGAGATTGCTGACATGACGGGTGTGAGCATCAACACCTCACTGGGTCGCATGCGCTACGCACTGATTAATATGCGTCGCATGGCCAAGAGCCACCATATTCAGCTGAATCTGGAGATGTAATTGAGAATGGAGAATTAGAGGGCGCGAAGACTTCTAATGGCTTCTTCTGGATTCTTATTACCAAAGACATAGCTACCAGCAACGAGCACATCGGCACCAGCCTCAACAAGGCGTGGAGCAGTTTCTTGCTGTACACCACCATCAATCTCTATCAGAGCCTTTGAGCCACGCTCTGTAATCAGTTGGCGCAACTGGCGCACCTTCTTAATGGTATTCTCGATAAACGACTGTCCGCCAAAACCAGGATTAACACTCATCAGCAATACCATATCCACATCACAGATGATATCCTCCAATACGCACACAGGAGTAGCGGGATTCAGCGTCACGGCAGCCTTCATGTCTGCCTGGTGAATCTCCTGAATGGTACGATGCAGATGGGTACACGCCTCATAGTGTACATTCATCATCATTGCGCCCAGCTTAGCCGTCTGCTGGATATATTGCTCTGGATGCATAATCATATAGTGTACATCCAGCGGTTTCTTACATTTCTTGGCAACAGCCTCCAATACGGGGAAGCCAAACGAGATGTTAGGTACGAAGACACCATCCATCACATCCAAATGAAGCCAGTCAGCCTCACTGCGATTTATCATTTCCACCTCTTGCTCGAGGTGCAGAAAGTCAGCTGCAAGCAGCGACGGCGAAACGATTGTAGCCATTTATCTGATTCTTTTTAGCGTTACACATACGGGCAAACTGTTTAATAAACAGAATGGTCGATGGATTGGGCTTGAATTCGTTTTGAGTAAAATGTTGCATAGGCATTCTATCTTTGAGTTTCTATAGAAGAAACGCACGACCCTACCCTTTTATTATATCCGTTGACAAAATTATTTCACACGGCAGTTTTCTACCTGCTTCATGCCGTTCAGGAAGTCTGCTGCCTTCATGCGTTTCTTGCCTGCCAGCTGCAGTTCCACCAGTTCCAGCCACTCATCGGCACAAGCCACCAAGAGCGCCTTACCGTCCACCTTCAGCGTTCCTGACTCCAGACACTTGTTGCCCGTCTTGCGAGTCTTAAACACCTTCAGCACTGTTTCCTTTCCGTCAGGAGCCACGAGGGTGGTCCATGCACCAGGATAAGGACTCAGGCCGCGCACGAAGTCATATACCTGCTTGGCATTCTTTGTCCAGTCTATCTGACAGGTCTCCTTGAAGATTTTGGGAGCGGACTTTAATTGAGAATTGAGAACTGAGAATTGAGAATCATCCTGAGGGATGCTATCGGGATGGCCATCAGCTGCGATGATGGCATCGAGTGTCTCCAGACAAATCTGCGCACCCAGATGCATCAGTCCGTCATAGACATACTCCACATCAACCTCATCGGGAATGGGGAAATGCTTCTTCATGATGATGCGACCTGTATCAATGTCGTGGTCGAGGAAGAAGGTTGTCACCCCCGTCTCTGTCTCACCATTGATGACCGCCCAGTTGATGGGGGCAGCGCCACGATATTGTGGCAACAGGGCGGCATGCACGTTGAAGGTACCGTATTCAGGCATTGCCCACACCACCTCAGGCAGCATGCGGAAGGCCACTACCACCTGCAGGTTGGCATTGTATGAGCGCAACTGCTCAATGAATGCAGGATCTTTCATTTTCTCGGGCTGGAGTACGGGCAGGCCATGCTCCAAGGCATACTTCTTCACCTCTGAGGGTTGCATCTCCGTCTGATGGCGCCCTACGGGTTTATCTGGCTGTGTGACTACTGCCACCACGTTATAATCATTCTCTACCAGCGCCTGCAGCGTTTCTACTGCAAACTCCGGGGTTCCCATAAATACAATTCTAAGGTCGTTTTTCGTCATTATAACTATTCACTAATCGTTATTCACTCTTCACTAGGACAAAGTCCGCCTAGTCTTGACTAAAGTCGTGTACCATCTTGCGGTACATATCATACATTCGCTTGCGTGAGATATAGCCCTTCAGGTGGTTATCCACGTCGAGCACGGGCAACCAGTCGGCCTGTGTACGTTCAAAGGTCTTCATAACGGCCGTCATCGGCGTGCCGTCGCTCAATACGGCAGCAGGCTCTACCATCAGCTGATGCGCCTTGAAGTGGTGATACAGCTCCGTACGGAACATCACATGGCGAATCTTACGGATATCTATCTCGCCCATCAGCATACCAGCGGCATCCGTCACAGGCAGCACATCGGTATGCGAACGGCTAATCTTATGCACCATCTGTCCCAGTTCCATATCAGGGTCTACACCTTGATAGTCGCGGTCGATGACAGAGTCCAGGCTCATCAGTGTCAATACTGCGTGGTCGGTATGATGCGTCACCAGTCGTCCCTGTTTAGCCAGACGCATGCCATAGATGCTGTGAGGCTCAAAGATATTGATGGTCAGATAGGCTGACACTGAGACTATCATCAGTGGCATGAAGAGGTCGTAGCCACTGGTAATCTCGGCAATGAGGAAGATACCCGTCAGCGGGGCATGCATCACACCCGACATCACGCCCGCCATACCCATCAGGGCAAAGTTCTTCTCCGGCACGTAGACTCCTATCTGGTTCATATTCCACAGACGTGAGAACAGGAAGCCCGTAAAGCAGCCGATGAAGAGCGAGGGCGCGAAGGTACCACCACAGCCGCCACCACCATTCGTTGCCGAGGTGGCAAAGACCTTCGTAAAGAGTACCAGTGCCAGATAGAGGATGATATACTCGCTATGTCCATAGAACAGTGAGCCGTCGAGTATCTGGTTCCAGTCGGCCTCTGTCTTTCCGTTGAGCAGCAGGTTGATAGAATGGTAGCCCTCACCGTATAGCGAGGGAAACAGGAAGATGAGCGTGCTCAGCGTAGCACCGCCGATAAGCAGCTTGATATAAGGTTTGTTCTTGAAACGTGCAAAGAGGTCCTCGCAAACGGTCATCGTACGGATGAAGTAGAGCGATACGAAGCCACAGGTGATGCCCAGCAGAATACAGGCCGGAACGCGCTCCACCGTCCAGTCGCTATCCAGATGGAAGGAGAACAGGGCGGCATTGCCACTAAATAAGTAAGTGAAACAGGTAGCCGTCACGCACGATACCAGGATAGGCAACAGTGCCGACATCGTCATGTCAATCATCAGCACCTCCAGCGTAAACACCAGTCCTGCGATAGGCGCCTTAAAGATACCGGCGATAGCACCTGCAGCACCACAGCCCACCAGCGTCATCAGCGTCTTGTTATCCAGTCTGAACAGTTGTCCCAGATTAGAGCCGATGGCCGAGCCCGTAAGCACGATAGGTGCCTCGGCACCCACCGAACCACCAAAGCCGATGGTGATGGCTGAAGCGATGACACTCGACCAGGTGTTATGGCCCTTCAGGCGTGAGCGGTTCGACGATATCGCATAGAGGATGCGCGTGATACCGTGCGAGATATTGTCTCTCACCACATAGCGCACAAACAGCGACGTCAGCCAGATACCCACTACGGGATATACCAGATAGAGCCAGTTGTAGGTATCCGCATGGAAACGGCCTGTCAAGAGTGCCACGATGGTATTGATGAGTCCATGCAGCACGAAGGCAGCCACTGCCGACAGCACACCCACCACAAACGCCAAGATGAGCAAAAACATCTTGTCGCTCACGTTGGCCACGCGCCAGTCGTGCAGCTTCACCAGCCATTCAGGGCGTTTCAACTCTTTGGACGTATTCTCCATTATTCCTTTTATATATTCTGTCCTTTGTAATGTATCGCTAACAGGGTGAGGTCGTCACTCTGGTCGGCACCATTCACAAATGCTCTCACATGCTCCGCCATCGTTGTCACAAACTCACGAGGCAGCAGCGATGCCGTGCGCGCCACTTCTACGATGCGCTCCTCGCCAAACTGTGCATGGTCTATGTTCTCTGCCTCCGTCAATCCGTCCGTATAGAGGAAGATAGTGGTATCGACAGGTATCACGGTCTCCTGTAGCGAGAAAGTCCAGTCGGTCATTACACCTACGGGCAGGTTTGGATCTGCTGGCAGGAAGTCGGGCGCTTCCGTCTGTCTCACCAGCAAGGGTGCGTCGTGTCCTGCATTGCAATAGGTCATTCGTCCAGTAGCGATATCCAGCACACCCACAAACAGGGTGACAAACATATTCGAGTCGTTACCGTCGGCCATAGCGTTGTTCAGCATGCTGACGATGACGTCGGGACTTGATACCTGGGCAGATACCGTGCGGAACAGTGCTCTCGTCACCGCCATCACCAAAGAGGCAGGAACACCCTTGCCCGATACGTCGCCTATACAGAAGAAGAACTGCTCGTCGCGGATGTAGAAGTCGAAGAGGTCGCCACCCACCGCCTTGGCAGGCGTCAGCTCACCATATACGTCAAAGTCCTTGCGGTCGGGAAATGGCGGGAATATCTTGGGCAGCATAGAGCGCTGTATGTCGCTGGCCACCTTCAGCTCGCTCTCCATCATGGCCTTCGAGGCTGTCGTAATCTTCAGTTCCTCAATATAGTTTGCCAGCGAGTGCTGCATCTGCTCGAACGAGTCGCGCAGGTTTCTCACCTCGTCGTGCGTCGTAATCACGGGCAGCTCCACATCAAACGTACCGCGAGCCAGCTCCTCCGTAGATTCTGCCAACTGCTTGAGGGGCTTCAGCTGTCGTCTGATGACGAAGTAGAGCACTGCCGATACTGCCATCAGCAACACCAGCAGGATGCCAATCATATTGTTGAGCAACAGGTTGGGCTCCCTCATGATGCGGTCTTTAGGAATCTTGAAGCCTACCTTCCACAATACGCGGTCTACCTTGCCCTCTAGGAGATAACCCTCGAAGACGGAGTCCTGTCGGCAGATATATTGTCCGTCACGACTCATCACGCTCGCGGTGGCAAAGTCGTACGGCTTGGCACCTTCCACAATCTGGCGCACCCACTGAAGGTCTACATCGGCACACAACACGGCATAAATCTTGTTATTCGCGTCGTGCAACGGCACACTATAGGTCACCAGCGGACGATTCGTTGACATCGAGTCCACGTAAGGCAGACACCAGTAGCCTTTGTCCAGCTTGTTGGTATATATCCAGTTGCTGTCGGTCTCCAGATAACAGAAGTCATTCTCCGGCCCCCCTATCTCGTCTCTCACCAGCAAGCCCTCCGCAGTATCTCTGGAGATGGTCGGTGCGAAATAGCGTCCGTGCTCAGGGAAAAAGTTTTCCTTATAAAGCAGCGTCACTGCGGTGATATCCTCGTCAGCATCTATCAGGCGTTGCAACAGCGAGTAAGCCTGTTCTTCGTCAGTAGCTAGCATGTCGGCATAGGCCGCTGCCGTACCCACTGACGCTTCTACAGTAGCCATGCGGTTGTCTATCACCTTGACGGCTGCCGACATCGCACGGTCGGCATTATGTTGCATCTGCTCCTCGGTGGAATGGCGCAACAGTCTTATCTGCCAGATGCCAGCCACCAAGATGACCGCCGTCACCATGCTCACCATGAAGACGGTAGTGCGTTGAGCTACAGAACCTTCTAATATTCGCGACAGTTTCATGGGGCTAATTCTTGTTTCTTAGGTTAGCATATCCTTCTCCCATCAGTATGTGGTCGCCATGATGCAGGATGTCTACCTCTACGCCACGCTGGAACAGCAGCACGATGTCTGAGCCGCCAAACATGAAGTAGCCCATCTCGTCGCCACGATGCAACTCCTGACCAACGTGCAGCTCGGGAATCCAGTTCACGGAACATATCTGCGACATGCCCACAGGCATCATTGCCACCAGTCCGTACTCTGCTGTCTCGATGATGGCACAGGCGCGTGTCTCTACCATCTGGAAGCCCAGGTCGTTGACGTAGTAGTACAGCTTAGAGTCATTATCCCAGAGAGTATATCCGCCACCTGCCGAGACACCTGGAATGGTGCGCAACTCGCGCAGCACGCCGTCTACGGGCGCATGATAGCGATGATAGTCGTTGACGTCGAGGAAGGTATGTGTCAGCGTTCCACCGGCAAAGGCATCCTTATACTGTGAGTCCTTGCCAATGAGCTGTGCGATGTCCGATATCTTTGCCGTCTTAATCTGCAGGTCGGCAGCATATACCAGCTGGTTCTGGTCGTCGATATGCCACGTCATCTTGGGCCATGAGTCTACGGGTGCCACCACCTCTGCATCTGCTATGGGGCGCATGTCGGGCGATGCCAGCTTGCGGGCAAAGAACTCGTTATAGGTGCGCCACAGGTTGCCCGTGCCATACCAGCCCCTGTCCAGTCCCCAGTCGGGATCGTCTCTCACCATCTGGTAGTAGGTATCGTTCCAGCTCTCCTCAGTCGACAGCCAATCGCCCCACGACTGACTATAGGTAGAGAGCCACGAGGCAAAGGGCTCCACGAATTCCACGGTGGGATAGAAGAAGCCACGGTCGCGCAACTCGTCGAGGGGCTGGTCTACGACAAACCAGAAGTAGCCTATTCCTTGATCGGTACGTCCGTAGAGCGAGCTACCATATTCACCAGGTGCCTGATGCAGCATCACGTCCCAGGGCAGGCAGCGCACGTTCCTGTCTACGAAGTCGTAGAACTCCTCCAGCGACTGTGCGGGGTTATATCGTCTGTCGGGATTGATGGAGGCGGCCTGTCGGATGGCATGCTCCAGCAGTTGTCTTACTTCCTGATTCGTGTCACAGATGCCTTTCAGAACCGTTACGGCCTCCGTATGCTGTCGCTGCGGTTCGGGCGCTGTATTCTCATCGTCGTCTTTCTGACAGGCAGTCAGCACGTTGACGGCCAGCACTGCTACAAACCATAGCCAAAGAGCGTTCTTCTTCATCATATCAATCTGCTGAAATCGTTATACCAAAGACAAAATAGGCATTCCCATGACAGGGATTGGCCACCACTTGAGCAAAGACAGGCAGCGAGAAGCTATCGGTAATCTTTACTGCTTTCGAGGCTTGCAGAGTCACATTGGTCACTGCAAAGCCCGTTGTTCCATAGAAGGTAGTAGCATAAGGCACGACTCCCACGGTAGCCTCCCAGTCGCACGATGCCAGACGGAAGGGCGCCTGCAACTCTGCATACGACGAGTAGGCTCTCTTCTCCTGCTTGTTGAATCCGTCGTTGCCAGCCCAGATAGTCTGCCACGACACGCTCAGCGGTCCGAAGTCGTAGGCGGCAAAGGTCTCCAACACGTGTCCTGTGCCGTGAGCCTCATAGAAGAGATAGCGAGGGTCTGCCATATCGTTCCAGTAGTCGACCACACCCACCGTCAGTCCGCCAGTGGTATATTCCAGCGTGAGGTCTATCTCCCTCATATCCTCCGCACGGGCAATGCCCACTGAGCCCCATGCCGAGAGGCTAAGGCCCTTCCATGATACGCCCAGCGTAGGCTGCACAGCAGCACCGCCCAGTTGTATACCACGCCACATGTACTGACTGACTACATCGGCATTCAGCGTTGTCTCCAACTTCTCCTGAGCCGTCGCCATGCCCACTGCCATGCTGCACACAATGGTTAGCAGTTCCTTTCTAATCAGTCCTTTCATAATTTGATTTTTTAATTATTTAATTTGTCAACTGTCAACTATCAACTGTCACTTCCTAATGATAGTCACTTCCCCGTCTTGTCTCAGGCGGATGATGCAGCTGGGCGTATGAGGCTTATGCTCCTGTCGGCGTGTCCAGCAGACGTAGTCCACCTGTTCGATGATGCGAGGGTCTATGTCGCAGTAGTTCTGGGCAGCAGGCTCACCACTGATATTTGCCGAGGTGCTCACCAGCGCCTTCTGGAAACGGTAGCACAGCTCCTTAGAGAAGGCCTCCTGCGTGATGCGCAGTGCTATCGAGCCGTCTTCAGCTATCAGGTTCTCCGCCAGATTGATGGCACCGTCGAGTATAATCGTGGTGGGCTTCACGTCGCCCTCCTTCAGACTGTCTATCAGCTGCCAAGCTACATCAGGCACATTCCTGACATAGCGCTGCAGGCGGGCATCAGAGTCCACCAAGCAGATCAAGGCCTTCGAGTCGTCGCGCTGCTTGATGTCATACACACGTTTTACAGCCTCTGCATTCGTGGCATCACAGCCAATGCCCCATACCGTATCTGTTGGATAGAGAATCACTCCGCCCTTTCGCAATACCTCTACGGCATTCTTTATATCCTCTTCTCTCGTCATTTTAATCTCTAATTATCTCAATTTGAATCAGAATTCACTTGTGAAGTGGAATTTGATTCGCTCAAAGTCTTGTTGCGCCATGCTCAATACATAGCCTGAGTCAGCGAGGAATACGTCGCGGCCCTCCTTGTCTTTCGCCACATACTGATATTTGCGCTTCTTGAAGTTGTCCAGCTCCTTCTCGTCGTCGCTCTCTATCCAGCAGGCCTTATACAGGTGTACGGGCTCCCAGCGACACTTGGCGTTATACTCGTTCTCCAAGCGATACTGGATAACCTCAAACTGCAGCTGACCTACGGTACCGATAATCTTGCGACCGTTGAACTGGTTGACAAACAGCTGTGCCACGCCCTCGTCCATCAGCTGGTCGATACCCTTCTGCAGCTGCTTCGACTTCATGGGGTCGTCGTTCTCGATATACTTAAACAGCTCGGGCGAGAAGGATGGCAGGCCACGGAAGTGGAGCTGCTCGCCCTCAGTGATGGTATCACCAATCTTGAACATGCCACCAGTATCGGGCAGACCGACGATGTCGCCTGGCCACGCTTCGTCGATGGTCGACTTGCGCTGTGCCATAAACTGCGTAGGACTGGAGAAGCGCAGTGTCTTGCCCTGACGCACGTGCAGATAGGGCTGGTTGCGCTGGAACTTACCCGAGCAGACCTTACAGAAGGCGATACACGAGCGGTGGTTGGGGTCGATATTAGCGGTAATCTTGAAGATGAAGCCCGTAAACTTCTGCTCGTCGGGCTGCACCATGCGCTCCTCGGCCTTGGTAGGCTTGGGTGATGGGGCAATCTCTACGAAGCAGTCCAGCAGTTCCTGCACACCGAAGTTGTTCAGCGCCGAACCAAAGAATACGGGAGCCACCTCTGCCGAGCGGTAGGTCTCTACCTCGAATTCGGGATATACGCCGTCTACCAGCTCCAGGTCTTCGCGCAGCTTGTTGGCATCCTGCTCACCTACCCTCTCGTCGAGCTCTGTAGACTCCAGCTCCACGCTCACCTTCTCCGTAACGCGTTGCTTATCGGGGGTAAACAGGTTGAGCTGCTGCTCATAGATATTATATACACCCTTGAACTTGGCACCCTGATTGATGGGCCATGACAGTGGGCGCACCTTGATTTCCAGTTCTTGCTCCAGCTCGTCCAACAGGTCGAACGGGTCGCGCCCCTCACGGTCCATCTTGTTGATGAAGATGATAACGGGGGTATTTCTCATACGACATACGTTCATCAGCTTCCTCGTCTGCGCCTCAACACCTTTGGCACCGTCCACCACGATGATGGCACTGTCAACGGCGGTCAGCGTGCGGTAGGTATCCTCGGCAAAGTCCTGGTGACCTGGAGTATCCAGAATGTTTACCTTGTATTCAATGTTAGAGCCCTCTGGCGTATAGTCGAACTCCATCACAGAGGTCGACACCGAGATACCACGCTGCTTCTCGATATCCATCCAGTCAGAAGTAGCGGTTTTCTTAATCTTGTTATTCTTCACGGCACCAGCCACCTGGATCTGTCCACCGAAGAGCAGAAATTTCTCTGTCAGCGTGGTTTTACCAGCATCGGGGTGCGAGATAATGGCGAATGTTCGCCTGCGTTCTATTTCCTGATTCACCTTATTATAATTAAATGATGGTGCAAAATTACAAAAAAGTGATAAAATAAACGAATTTATTTGGATTTTTCTGTGATACAGACACTTCCCGTCTGTAATTTCTCACCCTTGCAGCGCAGGGTGATAGTCGATGCTTCCTCGCCGCTCTGCACCAGCACCTGAGCCAGTCCGTTGAAGGCTGGGATGGTGAATTGTCGGCAATCCTTGTCTTTGGGATGGTCGCCACCCAAATACATCGGATCACCATTGCCAGCACCCAGAATACGGCCGTTGCCCTCCAGCGTGAAGGTCAGCAGCGGGCAGGCATCGGGCACCACTCTACCCTTCTGGTCTTGCACCTCGACGGTAATCACTGCCACGTCGCGACCATCGGCCATCAACTCTTGTCTATCGGCCTTGAGCACCGTCTTGTAGGGGGCTTTCGTAGTTTCGATGGCCTGCGTCATCGTGCGCTTTCCGTTCTTATAACCGTAGGCCACCACCTTGCCTGGCTGGTATGTCGCCTTCCACGTCAGGTGTCCGTTCTTGGGCATCGGTTGGCGCCCCAGTTTCTTGCCGTTCACGATGAGCTCCACCTCGTCGCAGTTGCTATACGCCCAGAGTTCAACCTCCTCACCCTCGTGACCCTGCAAGTTCCAGTGTGGAAAGATATGCAGCACGGGCTCCTGAGTCCACCATGCCTTCAGGTAGTACGCCTCGTCTTTGGGGAATCCGCAGTAGTCGAAGATGCCAAATTCTGAGTCGTGGGCAGGATATGACAAGGGGTTGGGTTCACCGCGATAGTCGAAGCCCGTCCAATAGAACAGGCCTGCTGCCCACGGGCGCTCTGCATAGAATTTCCAGCCGCGCTCAATGACATTAGCTATTGGCTGTTGGCCGTTAGCAGTTGGCTCACGGTTCAGACTGACCATGCGCCCGGGGTAGTCGGCATCCTTGAAATACCAGCCTCGGGTGCCACAGCCCGACGTCTCTTCCGTGCCCACAATGCGCCACGAGGGATTGTTCTTCTTGCGGTTGTCCACGTCGTTCTGCACGATGTAGTTGAAGCCCACCACGTCGAGACCTTTGATAAGTTCCGTACCACCGGCATTGGCCACCGTACTGGGTCGTGTGGGGTCATATAGGCGGGTATATTCGCGCATAGCCTCCGCCAGACGGGTACCCTGGATGTTGTTCTCCAGTCCCCACTCCTCATTGCCGTCGCTCCATAGGATGATGCTGGGGTGGTTGCGGTCGCGCTTAATCATACGCTCCAGCAGTTGCAGGTGTTCATCGTTGATGCCCATCAGTCGGTTCTCGTCGATGACCAATATGCCCTCGCGGTCACAAATGTCGAGCAGGGCGGGTGTCATCGGGTTGTGCGAGGCACGATAGGCATTACATCCAAAGGTCTTCAGCTGCTTGATGCGCCACGCCTGCAGGGCATCGGGAATGGCAGCACCCACGCCGGCATGGTCTTGGTGCATGTTGACGCCCTTCAGCTTCAGCGGCTGACCATTCAGCAGAAAGCCACGGTCGGCATCAAACTGGATATCACGGACCCCCGTGGTCGTGGTATATACATCGGTCACCGTGCCCCTTACGCTGATGGTGGTTTCCACCTGATAGAGATAGGGGTCGGCAGTGCTCCAGAGATGTGGATTCGTCAGCACCATCTGTTGCTTGATGCCGCGCGTCTGCTTGGCTTTCAGGGGCAGACTGGCGTCGGTTGACTTAGCCACCTCCCTACCCTCGGCATCCAGCAGTCGCTGCTGCACCTCGCACTGGCAACTCTTCAACGAGGCATTGTGCACCTCGGTTTCCACAAAGATGGTAGCCTGGTCGTAGGGTTGCTGCAACTGGGCATAGACAAAGGTGCCAAAGGGTGCTACGCTGACCTCGGCCGACTTCTCCAGCCACACGTCGCGATAGATGCCGGCACCCTCATAAAACCAGCCTTCCTCCAGCGTGGCGTCGGCACGCACGCAGATCAGGTTCGGCTCACCATACTTCACATAGGGTGTGATGTCAAAGACCTGCGTAGCATAGCCGCTGGGCTCCGTACCCATATAGAAACCGTTCAGCCACACCTGTGCCGAGCGGAAGATGCCGTCGAAGCGCAGCATGAGGCGCTTGCCGAGGTCGGTAGCGGGAATTGCGAGTTGCTTGCGATACCAGCCCACACTGCTCTCCGGGTATTTCCACCCCACCGTTTTGTAGCCGTGCGAGTGACTAGCCTCAGCAGCATAGGGCAACGTCGTCACCCAGTCGTGCGGCAACTGCACATCCTGCCATTTTGTATCGTCAAATTTCAGTGAGTAAGGCCCCTCGTTATGGATAGAGCTGGCCTTCGTCAGGTAGTTAAAGTACTCCGTGCCGCAGCCAAAATCTTTCTTCGGGTCACTGGCATTACCCAGTGCAAACTTCCATCCCTTATCCAGCAGGATGGTTTCACGAATCTGCTGAGCCTCGGCATGATAGGCCGTCAGCATCAGCGCAAGCATTAGCAGCGGCAGCAGTCTTTTCATAGTCTTATGTTTTTATTTCACTCTCAGGTGTGTGGCGCCTGTAGGCATCCTTGCCGGTATGGGGTCAACGGCAGGCTTGGCAATCAGGCTCGTAAAGGGCGCTATCGTCTCTCCGTCGGCAGGGATATAGTCGCCATAGATGGTGTAGTGGTTAGTAATGATCGACTTACCCTTCTTCAGGTCAGGACGGTTGATGTCGTAGCTCAGTCTGCCAGCTACCACGCCCGACCTGATGAGCTTGTTGATGGGCACATTCATATTGAATTGCAAGAAGGCAGGAATCTCGATGTCACACTTTGAGCGCACCGTGGGAATGCTCTCCTGGAACACCCAGTCGTAGAGATAGGCAGGGCGCGGACTCGTAATCTTGTAGGTGTACTCGATGATGCTGCCGGGCTCCACGTCGGGCACCTCTACGTGCATCACCATATAGTTCTTGTCTACGCGCTCCGTCGCAAACGATGCCGTGTTCACGTTCTTCTTCTCCACCTTTCCCTTCTCGTTCTTTGTAAACACCTTAATCTTCATGTCCGACAACTCGTCGCAACCCACTAGCACCTTATCCTCCAGATTGTAGTAGGTAATGTCGATGTTAGCATGCTTAGCGCCCTCAGCCTTCAGAATCTTCGTACGCAGACAGAACTCATAGTTCACGAGGATATTGCTGTCGTCAATGATGTTCTTGCTGAAGTCCGCCAGATTGTCGATGCTCAGCTCAGAATCCGACTGGTTAGTGCTCCACACCTGGTCAGACAGGTGATACGTCACCTTCATCGTCTTGCAGAGGATAACGGCATCCGCATTCACGGTGTTTCCCCAGCCCACGAACTCCCACTCCTGCTTAGAGGGTTTTCCAAACTTCTCGTTAGGCAGCTGCGCAAACGCCATCGTTCCACAGGCGGCCATTGCTGCCAGCATAAAGATTCTTCGTACAAAAGATTTCATAATTATCAGTGATTAATTCATTAATTGTTTCAGCCTAGTTAAAATTCGTTTACAAAAGTACGAAGATTTCCATTAACCTGTACTCATTCCGCTGTTAATTGTTGTTAAGAGGAAACGTCAACTTTCAACTGTCATCGTTTAACGTTTTCAGGCTGATACAGTTCCGCATTAGGCTGTCCTGCGCGCGTATTAGGCTAACCCATAACTGTATCAGGCTGTCTCAGAGCGGTATCAGCCTGTCACGCGCGCGGCGGGCGTCTTCCTCTCTTTTGACAATCCAAGTGTGGTGCAAGGCGAACGCAGAGCCGAGCTTGCTCGAGATTTGCTGAGCCGCAGCCCACACTCGCAACACATCTTAAATGTGTTGCAAAGATAGTAATTTTTGCGACAGGACGCAAATTATCTGTGTCATTTTTTTTCATTTTTCTATTGAGCAACCAAGCAAGCGCCCCCCATTTCTTACAATCTTACAACCTTACATTCTTACATGGTGCGTTTCCGTGAGTTGAGAAGATATGCTAATGATAATATATATTATCATTAGACACCCATTGCCAAATATGGAAGCATGCTTTGTAAGGTTGTAAGATTGTAAGGTTGTAAGGTTTTGGTTCTTAAAATTAAGTGCCGAATATACTTCATGTCTCGACTCACTAATAAAGAGAAAAGACTGCCTCGAAAGCCAGCCTTCATCAGTTCCTTTTAT
This sequence comes from Prevotella sp., assembly GCA_024692385.1. Classification (GTDB taxonomy): domain Bacteria; phylum Bacteroidota; class Bacteroidia; order Bacteroidales; family Bacteroidaceae; genus Prevotella. The sequence continues at coordinate 40,567 of JAILMS010000080.1, forward strand.
AGTGCAGTATGAAAGTCGAAACAATCAAGTGCACTTTCTGAGTGCAAAGATACGGTATATATTTAAATCTCCCAAATCTTTTCGGTAAAATCTTGCTATTGTACTTTTTCCTTTGTATCTTTACATGCAGTTAGATGTTTTAACCTATTTGAACTTAATACTATAGATATGAAAAAACTTCAAGAATGTTACGTGTTGCTCATGCTAGTTGTATCATTGCCAATGATTATGTCATGCAGTAAAGATGATGATGCAAGCAATGGTGTGAGGTTTAACTACACTTTTATTAGAGAATAGAATTGGGAATTCTGATTTCAATCTAATAAAGCTCATTCATCTTATGACAAAACTATAGTAGAAGAAAAAAAGAGCAACCCTTGCGGATTGCTCTTTGCGGAGAGAGAGGGATTCGAACCCCCGGTACCTCTCGGTACGGTAGTTTTCAAGACTACTGTAATCGACCACTCTACCATCTCTCCAGTGCTCCATTGTCTTGAAAGCGGGTGCAAAGGTAGTAAAAATAGTTCATAGTTCATAGCTCACGATGCATAAATTTCTTGCGTTTAAAGTTTTTTAACCAAATTTGCCCTAAACTATGGGCTATGGACTATGAATTATTAACTAAAGTGTGTACCTTTGCAGCATGATTTACCCGAATAACTATGAATCCAAGATAGGATTTGACACCATACGTCACCTACTGAAGGAGCACTGCATATCTACTTTAGGCAAAGAGAAAGTGGACGAGCTGGCCTTCAGCGACGATGCAGCACGCGTAAACGAGCAGATGGCTCAGATTCGTGAGTTCCGCAGACTGACGCAGGCTGTGGAGAAGCCAGAGATGAACTTTTTCTTCGACGTGCGCGAGTCGGTGGCTCGCATCCGCATGGAGAACACGCATCTGGAGGAGGACGAACTCTTCGACCTGCGCCGTTCACTGGAGACAATTGGCGTCATCGTGACCTTCCTGAACAAGGACAATGGCGTCGACGAGAATCCAGAATACACCTACCCTGCCCTACACCGCTTGGCAGAGAACGTGATGACCTTCCCAGCCATCATTCGTCGCATAGACTCTATCCTGGATAAATTCGGAAGAATCAAGGACTCGGCATCTATGACGCTGGCGGGCATCCGTCACGACATGGAACAGACGGCAGGCAGCATATCGCGTACCTTATATACTATACTGCACTCGGCACAGCGCGACGGACTGGTGGCACAGGATGTGGCTCCCACACTGCGCGACGGACGACTGATGATACCCGTAGCGCCAGGACTGAAACGACGCATCAAGGGTATCGTACACGACGAGTCGGCAACGGGTAAGACGGTATTCATAGAGCCTGCTGAGGTGGTGGAAGCCAACAACAAGGTGCGCGAGCTGGAAGCACAGGAGCGCAGAGAGATTATCCGCATACTGACGGTATTCTCTGACGAGTTGCGCCCTCACGTACAGGAGGTGCTGGACTCATACCACTTCCTGGCAGAGATAGACCTCATCCACGCCAAGGCGGAGATGGCAGAGCAGATGCAGGCCTTTGAGCCTGAGGTGAAGGCAGAGCCGGTGATGGACTGGATTCGCGCCATACATCCGCTATTGCAACGTTCGTTGGCAAAACAAGATAAAAAAGTCGTGCCACTGGATATCATGCTAATGCGCGACAAACGACTTCTCATCATCTCTGGCCCTAACGCTGGCGGTAAGTCGGTATGCTTGAAGACGGTGGGACTGTTGCAGTATATGGTGCAATGCGGACTCAGCATACCCATTGGCGACCGCTCTACGGTGGGACTGTTCCAGAACATCATGATAGACATCGGCGACGAGCAGTCGATAGCCGACGACCTGTCGACCTACTCCAGCCATCTGCTGAACATGAAGAACATGATGAAGCAGGCCAATGCGCGCACCTTATTATTGATAGACGAGTTTGGCGGTGGTACGGAGCCTACGATTGGTGGTGCCATTGCCGAGGCCGTATTAAAGCAGTTCTGGAAGAAGGAGGCCTTTGGCGTCATCACTACGCACTATCAGAACCTGAAGCACTTTGCGGAGGATCACCCAGGCGTGATGAATGGCGCGATGCTCTACGACCGCCACCAGATGCAGGCATTGTTCCAGCTGTCTATTGGTCAGCCTGGCTCATCGTTTGCCATAGAGATAGCCCGCAAGACGGGTATTCCTGAGGAGGTCATCAGCGACGCCTCGGAGATTGTGGGCAGCGACTACATACAGAGCGACAAATACCTACAGGACATCGTGCGCGACAAGCGCTACTGGGAGGGCAAGCGCCAGACCATCCACCAGCACGAGAAGTCGCTGGAGGGACATATCCAGCGCTACGAGACGAATCTGGAGGAGATAGAGCGCGAGCGCAAACAGATTCTGAATCGTGCCAAGCAGCAGGCGGAGGAGCTGCTGAAAGAGGCTAACCGCAGGATAGAAAACGCCATCCGCGAAATCAAGGAGGCACAGGCAGAGAAGGAGCGCACCCGCGAGGTTCGCGAAGAGTTGCAGGAGTTCCGTGAGCAGGTACAAAATGATGATACACGCGGACTGATGAGCGAGGAAGAATTTGCCAAGAAGCTACGTCAGATGGAGGAGCGCAAGGCTCGCAAGGCACAGCGAAAAGAAAAGAAGGAAATGGAAAAAATGAGAAATGGAGAAAATGAGAAATTAAAACTCAGCGCAGCCAATTCCTCATTATCTCATTCTCTCAATGTCTCCATATCAAAGGGAGATTGCGTTCGCATCAAGGGAACCAATAGCATCGGCGAGATAGAGAGCATACAGGGCAAGCAGGCTACCGTCATCTTTGGAGGTCTGCGCTCGAAGGTAAAGCTGGAGCAGCTGGAAAGGACTGAGAAGAAAAAGACGAGCGAGGACAGCACCAACAAGCACGCCCATCTGGCCATTCAGACCAGTCACATGACGCGAGCCACGATGGAAGACCGCCGACAGAACTTCCATCAGGACTTAGACGTAAGGGGTATGCGTGGCGACGAGGCACTGGACACCGTGATGCACTTCATCGACGACGCCATCCTGATAGGACTGAGCCGTGTACGCATCCTTCACGGTACTGGCACAGGAGCACTCAGACAACTCATCCGCCAATATCTGGCTACCGTTCCCAACGTGAAGAAAGCGAAAGACGAGCACGTACAGTTTGGCGGGGCGGGAATTACTGTGGTTGATCTTGATTAAACAACGGAGCGTTGTTTAATCAAGAGATTGAGAAAATGAGAAATTGAGAAAATGAGAAATTGAGAAATTGAGAAAATGAGAAATTGAGAAAATGAGAAATAAAAAAAGGAAGCGATGCTGTTGCATTGCTTCCTTTTTTGAGCCTCTTGTCGGATTCGAACCAACGACCCCGAGATTACAAATCACGTGCTCTGGCCAACTGAGCTAAAGAGGCGGGTGGGCAGCGATCTGCATCGCGCCGCTACAACCAAGTACCCTTGCTATGTTCCCATCCTGGGGGATTCCGAGGGAGCTGGCCGTACAGGACTGCCCGTGAAATTTACGATTTGACTATTTACAATTTACCATTGTTGGTCAAAAAGCGGCTGCAAAGGTACTCATAATAATTGAGAAACCCGTGCAGCCGAGCGGAGAATTATACGTTTTTAACAATTTATTCGTGTCGGATGGCCTCAATGGGGTCCATATTGGCTGCTTTCTGCGCTGGAATGTAGCCAAAGAGTACGCCGATGAACACACACACGAGGAACGACACATAGACCGACCACGCTGGCACGCTGCTGGGCATGCCCATGGCCGGCACCACTATATCGCCGACGGCAAAGCCTACCAAGATGCCCAACAGACCACCCGTGACACTGATGAGTACGGACTCGATGAGGAACTGCAGCGAGATGACGGGACCTGTGGCACCTACCGCCATGCGAAGGCCAATCTCCTTGGTACGCTCTGTGACGGACACGAGCATGATGTTCATGATGCCGATGCCCGCAACGAGCAGCGAGAAGGCTGCGGCCACCACGAGGATGATGGTCACGGTGTCCATGGTCGATGACATGGTCTGCATCATCTCCGCCTGTGAGCGGATGGTGAAGTCGTCAGCAGCCTCGCCCTTGAGTTTATGGTTGTCGCGCAACATCTGGGTC
>JAILMS010000141.1 GCA_024692385.1 Prevotella sp.
TCAAATAAACTCTTAAATAACATAACTATTTTTATTTTTATTTTTTAATTACTTTTTCTATTAATCTAAATTATTTCTATTATGAAGAAATTATTTACACTTGTTGCTCTCTTGGCAATGGTCTTGGGAGCAAATGCGCAAAAGTGGGAAAAAGTCTATTCGATAGACTATACCACTTTGCAAAACTTCCCATTCTACGTAATGGGTTATGTACCTGAGTTCAGTAATGGTTGCATGACCGACTTTGGTTCGGCTTACAGATATGCAACTCAGGAAGCTCTTGACGGTACAGGTGATGACAAATGGAAGGATGGAGAGTCTTCTACTGGTTCTGTTATGGCTGGTAAAACAGAGTATCAGAAGGTAACAGGTGCTGGTCCATATTGGCATCAGTATTTCATCGCTGACAATATTACCACCAAAATTGATGGTAAGTACAAAGTCATTGCAAAGGTAAAGGCTACAAACGCATGCACTGTCAAGATCAACATGGGTTGGGGCTGGGGTGACGGTCAGCAGGCCAGCGCTAATGTAGATATTCCTGGAGATGCTGACTTCCAGACAGTAGAATGGCAGTATGAGGGCATTGGTGGTTCTTCTTGTAACCTCGTTGCACAGCCAGGTACTTGTGCTGAGACCATCGAATGGGAAAGCCTCGAGGTTTACGAGTGGCAGAAGGAAACTCAGAGACCTAAGGTGTGGCTTGAGGACATCGAGAATGGTGATGCTTCTAAGACATGGGAAGAGCTTGGACTCGCTGACGTGAAGTTCAACGATCAGGAGAATAACTTCAAGGTTTGCGCTTGGTCTAAGGAAAGAATGGTTAATACGAATGCTGATGGTGGTTGGGATCCATTCCCTGCTGGCATTGAGGCTGATCCTGCTGATCCTTCTAACAAGGTATTCGTTTGCCATGGTCAGGCTGCTATTACTGAGGGTGATGCTGCTGCATGGGACAACCAGTTCTGGATTCAGTCTAAGCACGCCTGGAAGTCTGGTACTACCCTGAAGATTAAGTTCCGCTATAAGGCTTCTAAGGAAGTTACTTGTCAGACTCAGATTCACAAACAGAATCCTTCTGACTACTTGCATTATCAGGCTATTGGTGACATGAGCTTCACTGAGTCATGGCAGACCTTTGAGAAGGATGTGACTATTGCTGATGCAATGAACGGTGGCTGGTCAGTTGCCTTCAACCTGAATTCAAGTGACAAGGACGCTATCGACTTCTATTTCGACGACCTCTCTTGGCAGTATCTGAAGCTGGATGAGGGTTACTTCGTTTCTGGTGTTAATGTAACTGTAAATCCTGATTACGATAATCTGGACAACGCTATTCAGTTCGAAGCTGAGGTAGACGATAAGGGTAAAGCTACTGGCAACCTTGTTGCTACAGTTGGTGAGAAGGGTAACGCTGCTACTTACGTTGATCAGATTATGATTTCAACCACTCGTGGTGATGATCAGGCCTTCAAGGGCGCTACGCTGAAGCCTGCTGGCAAGATTAAGAACGATGCTGACGCTTGGCAGGAGTACGTTGCTTCTTCTAATGCTAAGTTGGATCTCCCAGGTCTTGGTGTTTGGAAGGTTTATCTTGACTTAGAATACACTTCAATTGCATTTGAGATGCTCGAGGGTAAAGAGTATAAGGAAGAGCCTGTTGACATCGTTACTAATGCAGAGGTAATCACAATTAACGGTGTAGAGCGTGAAGACCTGAAGGATTCTTGGGATGCAAACAAACAGGAACTTACAGTTAGAGAAGAAGCTGATAACAATACTGCTGAGGATTCACATGGTGTAGGTGGCGAAGGCCACAATGGTGAAGCTTGGGACAACCAGTTCTTCATTGTTGCTAATCGCACACTCGCTAAGGGTGAGAAGACTATCCTTGCATTCAAGTATAAGGCTGATAAGGAAGCTAAGACCACTACACAGTGTCATGTCGCACCTGGTGAGTACAAGCACTATGCTGCTATCGGTGATGTTACCTTCACTGAGGAGTGGCAGGAGTTCAAGCAGGAGTTCGATGTTCCCACTGAGGCTGATGGCATGAAGTCTATCGCCTTCAACATGGCTGAGATTAAGGACGCTTGCGTTTATGAGCTGAAGGACTTCCAGTGGTATCTGGTAGACGAGGAGCAGAATGCCCAGAATAAGACTTATGAGAACCTGATTTGGGGCGAAGGTGGAGCTAACTTCTTCATCAAGGTTGGTGCTGGCTCTAATCCTGTTGCTGCTGGTATTACAGAAGTCGTTAACAAGAACAAGAAGTCTTCTAACGTAATGTATAACCTTGCCGGTCAGCGCGTTTCTAACGGCTTCAAGGGCATCGTTATTAAGGACGGTAAGAAGATGGTAAACAAGTAATCTCTGATTGATTACATATCCTAATGGTAATCGGGAACCTTCGGGCTCCCGATTACTTTTTTTCTACCCGTATTGGGCTTCTCGCCAGTATTATCTCTCGCAGATTTCGCTGATCTCGCAGATATATAAATCATCATGTGGTGGGTACGGAAAAGATTTGCGTTATTTGTGGCGTCAGCAAGAAATAATAAAGTAAAACAATAATAATCGGGAACCTTTGGGGCTCCCGATTATTATTGTAGTATGATAATAGAAGTGATTATCTTATCATGACTTTTCTTGACTGACCATTGGCACTGCGCTCAATGCACAGACCGCGAGGAGTTTCTAAGCGACGGCCCTGCAGGTCGTAATAGGTCTTGGGTGCATCATCGTCGTTAGCAGCCTCTATATTCTCAATGGCTGTGCTACCATTATCTATCTGGAAGATAAAGGTGCTTAAGCTCATAGCAGGCATCTCATAGAGATAATTGTTGGTAGATTCAGTAAGGTCTTCAAGGGTTGACTTCTGACAGAGCTTATCACTCTCGTTACCTGTTGACAACCACAGTTCACCACTCTTTACGTTATAGGGAAGTTGTATCTTTACGTCGTGAGCCTTTTCTCTGGCGTTAATGGCCATGACGATGATAGAGTCACCTTTGATATATGCTGAGAACTGCTCGGCCTGTAATTTACCCTCTTCCGTGCGACCAGCATCTGCATCTTGGTCGGTCACCAAACGAGTAGAACCTGTCACATTCTTTGAGAAGTGAGACATGACAAAAGCGCGAGGCAGCAGCTCGTCCTTTTTGTTCTCAGGGAAGTTGATGTTCTCTCCATTATGTTCCCATGATTGACCTGTTCCTGCAAAAGCCCAGTGGGCACGCAGATACCAATAGATATAACCTGTACAACCAGCCAACATACACTCGTTGAGCTCCTCAGCGAAGATGAGGTTGTCATTCCAGTTGGGCATGTGGTCAATGTTGTCAGTCACGGAGTGCTCAGTCATCCAAATCTCTTTGCCAAGTGGTAACGCTGTTTGGGCTACAGGCTTGATGTATTGGAGAGGCATGTGGCCATAAATGTGGCCAGCAAAGATGTCAACCTGCTCGCGACAGGTCTCGTCTGCCAGTAAAGCATCAAAATAGTCTTTTCTATATCCCAAAGGTTCGGCGCTGATGATACGCACACCGTTGTATGTGTCGCGGTCGAGCAGGTGGGCATAATTCTTAATCAGGTTTACCTGCTCCTCTGGCTCATAGAGACAGCCTGAATAACTGACCCACCAGTCGGGCTCGTTCTGAATAGATACAGCATCGACATCTACACCATGATTATGCATCCACTTCAGGAAGGTGTTGAACCAGGGGAAGAACTTGTCGTAGCAGTCTTCACGTAGTTTTCCTCTCTGATTTCCTTGGTTTTCTGCATTACCACCCTGTGCTGTACCATTGGTTTTGTACTCACCGGGAGGTGACCATGGGGTACCGAAAACGATACCACCACGCTGCTTACAAATCTTAACCGAAGGCAACGAGCCATTCCAGTCGTAGTCACCCCAGTTGTCGCCGGTAAAACTCGGTGAGATTTCCATACGCATGATGTTCAGTCCAATCTTTGACTTGGAACCATACAGTTTGCTCACACAGGCGTTGTCTGTGCCGAACGGCTTCATAGCACCGTCGCAGCAGGCACCACCGAAACCAGTGACGGTTTGCTTTTGGGTACTTTTTACCACTAAGGATGTGCGTGGCTTAGCTGCTTGAATCGTCATCGACGCTGCAGCCAGTACGATAATAGAAACAATAACTTTTTTCATTGATTTATAAAATTAGTTGTAATTTTTACACGGTTTCTGCTATTATGGGTGCAAAGATATAAAAAAAAAGATGTAGAGCAAAAAATCTTATTGTTTTTTTATGATATGCGACATAGGGTTGATACATCAGGAAAAGTATATGACACAATACCCCTTGGCTATTATAATTAATATGAGTATCTTTGCAACGTAATTCTAATAAACGACCAAACAATTACTAACAACAATGAAAAAGACAGTTATTATAACTTTGTTAATGACGATTCTGCCTGCCCTCAGGATGCAGGCAGCAGTAGACCCAAACTTCTACATCTTCCTTTGTTTCGGACAATCTAATATGGAGGGAAATGCCCGTCCAGAGGCTGCCGATTTGGCAAGTCCTGGTCCACGTTTTCTGTTGATGCCCGCAGTGGATTTCCCCGCTACTGCTGATCGCCCAGCTCGTAAGATGGGTGAGTGGTGTGAGGCTTCGGCTCCCCTGTGTCGTCCGAATACTGGTCTGACTCCTGCCGACTGGTTCGGTCGTACTATGGTGGCTTCACTGCCTAACAACATCAAGATTGGTGTTATCCATGTAGCTATCGGTGGTATTGATATCAAGGGTTTCTTGCCTGATAGTATCAAGGAGTATGCCGAGAAGAAGGCTCCAGGTTGGATGAAGGGTATGCTGGCTGCATACGATAACAATCCTTATAAGCGTATGGTAGAGCTGGCCAAGAAGGCTCAGAAAGATGGTGTTATCAAGGGTATCCTAATGCATCAGGGTGAGACCAATACCGGTGACCCCAAATGGGCTGGTATGGTGAAGCAGGTATATGAGAACCTTTGCGGTGACCTGCAGCTGAAGCCCGAAGAGGTAAACCTCTATGTTGGAAACATCGTACAGGCTGGTGGCAAGGGCGTCTGCATCGGTTGCAAGAAGCAGATTGACGAATTGCCCCAGACCATTCATACCTGTCAGGTGATTTCTTCTGACGACTGTTCTAACGGTCCTGACCGCCTGCACTTCGATGCTGCCGGTTATCGTGAGTTGGGTTGCCGTTATGCAGAGGCTGTTGCCCGTCACCTTGGCTTCGAGCCAAAGCGTCCTGCTAATATGCCTGTTGCCAAGAAGATTGAGATTCCTGCTGATGCTGTGACCGTGGAGAATGCCATCCCTGGCAATGAGTTCCCGAAGATTGACAAGCAGCGTCGTGCCTACTTCCGCATTCAGGCTCCTCAGGCACGCAAGGTGGTTGTTGACATCTGCAGCAAGAAATACGATATGCTGCCCGACGGAAAGGGTGGTTTCATGGCTGTGACCGATCCACTGCCTGTTGGCTTCCACTATTACTTTATGAATATCGACGGTGTGAACTTCATCGACCCAGCCAGTGAGACCTACTTTGGTTGCAACCGTGAAGCTGGTGGTCTGGAAGTTCCAGAAGGTCCTGAGGGTGACTACTATCGTCCACAGCAGGGTATTGCTCATGGTCAGGTGCGTAGCATCTACTATCATAGCCCCAACTCGAAGTTCGGTGAGTGGCGTCATGCATTGGTTTATACACCTGCCGAATACGAGACTGGCAAGAAGAAGTATCCTGTACTCTACTTGCAGCATGGTATGGGTGAGGGCGAGACCAGCTGGATGCTGCAGGGTAAGATGCAACACATCATGGATAACGCCATTGCCAAGGGCGAGGCTGTTCCTATGATTGTGGTCATGGAGAGCGGTGACATCAAGCAGCCTTTCGGTGGCGGTAACAACCGTCAGGGTATGAGCGACTATGGTGCTTCATTCTATCCTGTATTGCTCAACGACCTGATTCCTTATATTGACAAGAACTTCCGCACGAAGGCAGACCGCGAACACCGTGCTATGGCAGGTCTGTCATGGGGTGGTCAGCAGACTTTCGACATCGTGCTGAACAATATGGATAAGTTTGCTTGGATGGGTACCTTCAGCGGTGCTATCTTCGGCCTCGACGTGAAGACCGCCTACAACGGTGTCTTTGCTAACGCTGAGGAGTTTAACAAGAAGATGCACTACTTCTATATGAACTGGGGTTCTGAAGACTTCATCAAGAGTCAGCCCATCGTTGACGGCTTGCGCGGTCTTGGTATCAAGGTTGACAGCTCTGTCTCTGAGGGTACTGGCCATGAGTTCCTGACTTGGCGTCGTGGACTCCATGAGTTCATTCCACACCTGTTTAAAAAGTGAGAAGAGAAATATGAGAATTAAAACGATTCTTTTAACCTTAGTGGCATTCATGGCGATTCCCATGAATGCCACTGAGCGCTTTGTAAGTTTCACTCAACAGAGTGGGGCATTGTCACTGATTGGTGCAAGTATTGGTTATAGTGACCAGGAGTCAAAGGCTGTACAGATTGCTGTTGCTAACCTGCAGCAGGACTTT
>JAILMS010000083.1 GCA_024692385.1 Prevotella sp.
TTGTTTCTTTTATCTATTTTGTTGATTTTTGTTTGGTTGTTTGAAAAAGAATGTACAGATTATCCGCACAGACGACGGTCGCGTCGTAAAGGTAGTGGTGAAGTGATGGAATAGGATTCGATTCTTTACTGAATAAAAAAAGGAGGGTATACTCAAAGCGGTACACCCTCCTTTTTATTTCTATATGCTGTTAGAATGCTGAGGCTTTCAGGCGAAGGCCTGCTGTCTCATCAATGCCAAACATGATATTCATATTCTGGACGGCTTGTCCTACGGCACCCTTCAGCAGGTTGTCGATGCAGGAGGTGACGAGCAGCTTGTTGCCGTACTTCTCTACATGCACTAATGCCTTGTTGGTGTTTACCACCTGTTTCAGGTCGATGGCCTTATCACTGTAGTGGGTGAAGGCAGCCTCTTTATAGAAGTCCTTATAGGCCTCGATGACATCCTCCACGGGAGCGGGAGTCTTAATCACTGCTGTGCAGAAGATGCCGCGAGCGAAATCACCGCGATAGGGGATGAAGCCGATGTCAGCATCCAGGTAGCCCTGCACCTGTTTCAGGCTCTGACGAATCTCAGCAATATGCTGGTGCTGGAAGGGCTTGTAGATGCTCAGGTTGTTGTTGCGCCAAGAGAAATGAGTGGTAGCGCCAGGCTTCTGACCAGCTCCAGTAGAACCAGTGATGGCATTGACGGCCACATCCTCTTTCAGAAGGTTCAGATAGGCAGCGGGCAACAGGGCGAGCTGGATGGCAGTAGCAAAGCAGCCAGGATTGGCTACGTGCTGTGCCTTCTGGATGTCTTCCTTATTGATTTCGGGCAGGCCATAGATATAGTCGTGGTCGCCCTTGATGCGGAAGTCTTGTGCCAGGTCGATAATCTTCACGTTGGCAGGAATGGCGTGTTCCTTGAGGAATGCCTCGCTCTTGCCGTGGCCAAAGCAGAAGAATAAAACATCCACCTTATCAAAAGGCATCTCGTCGGTGAACTTCAAATCCGTCTCACCAATCAAGCCCTCATGGACATCGCTGATCAGATTGCCAGCATTACTCTCTGAGTTGGCGAAGACAATCTCTGCATTGGGATGGTTGAGCAGCACGCGGATGAGTTCTCCACCCGTGTAGCCTGCAGCACCAAGGACCCCCACCTTTATTCCTCCCCGAGGGGAGGATGTCTTTAGATTACTCATGTCTCTTAATCAAGTTATTTTTTATTGTGTTCAATACTTCTGGTAGATTGCCAAAGATTTCTTCGTTTTTGAAACGTATGACATGAATCCCCCAATCATTTAGCTGTTGAGTTCTGAACTCGTCTTTTTCTATTTGCTCGTATTCGGAGTGATATCCTCCGTCTACCTCTATGACAAGTTTCTTCTCGATGCAAACGAAGTCTACAATATAATCACCAATAATATGTTGCCTATTGAATTTAACAGATAATTGTTTTGCCCGAATATGTTCCCACAACAGCCTTTCTGCATCTGTTTGAAAGCGTTTGTTCGTCTGGGCAAAATCTTTTAGGAGCAAATATATGTCTGGTGATGCCGTATTGTAGTTCCCATCGTTTCCCATCTTGTTATTTATGTTCTCCCTCCCTCTGGTTCTCACTCTGTTATTAATGTGCCCCCTCCCCTCGGGGAGGGTCGGGATAGGGGTTCCTATCTCTTCTCGTCTTTATGGATTCCGTAGTAAACGCGGAGTGGGGTAGAGCTAACCTTGATGAAGCCCTTGGCCTCGTCGGCTGTCCAACCAGTCTGCGTCTCACCATACTCGCCAAGCTTAGACTTGGTGAGGTCGTTGGCAGAGTCGATACCTACCGTCTCAAAGCCGTAAGGACGGAGCTTGAGGATGGCAGTGCCCGTTACGTTGCGCTGTGAAGAGGTGAGCATGGCCTCCATATCAGGCATGACGGGCTCCAAGTACTGACTCTCGTGGAGGAACATGCCGTACCAGTTGGCTACCTGGTCTTTCCAGTATTGCTGCCACTTAGAGAGTGTTGACTTCTCCAGCAGGCGGTGTGCCTCGATAATGAGTTTGGGAGCGGCAGCCTCGAAGCCTACGCGGCCCTTGATGCCGATGATGGTGTCGCCTACGTTGGCGTCGCGGCCAATGGCATAGCTGGCACCAATCTCTTCTATCTTCTGAATGGCTTTGATCTTGTCGTCGAACTGCTCGCCATTGACGGCCACAATCTCACCCTTGTCGAAGGTAATCTTCAGCAGGCTCTCGTTCTCCTTGGCAGTGACGTGCTTTAGATAAGCCTCTTCGGGCAGTCCCTGAGTGGGATCGAGGAGCTCGCCACCACAGATGCTGGTGCCCCAGATGCCTACATTATAAGAATACTTCAGCTTGGTGAAGTCGGCAAAATAGCCGTTGGCATTCAGGTAGTCAACCTCTTCCTTACGTGTCAGGTTTCTGTCGCGCGTCAGTGTGATGATTTCTACACCTGGGGCCATCACCAGGAAGGTCATATCGAAACGAATCTGGTCGTTGCCTGCTCCCGTAGAACCGTGGGCAATGGCGTCGGCACCTATCTCTTTCGCGTAGCGCGCGATGGCAATAGCCTGGAAGATACGCTCGCTGGATACGGAGATTGGATAGCAGTTGTTGCGCAGCACATTACCGAAAATCATGTATTTCAATGACTTCTCGTAATACTCTTGCGTTACGTCGAGGGTGACATACTTTACTGCTCCCAACTTATAGGCATTCTCCTCGTTCTTCTTTAGCTGTTCAGCTGAGAATCCTCCTGTGTTGGCACAGGCGGCATATACTTCATAACCTAACTCCTTGGTCAGATACATTACATTGTAGCTGGTGTCGAGTCCACCACTGAATGCTACTACAACTTTCTTCTTGTTTGCCATATCTTTATTTTATTTTTGCTCTTCTATTTCTTGTAGGTGTTTGATGCGTGATAATACATCCTCGGATAGCTTTGCTGGCAGGTGTTCTGTGGGGTCGAACAACATAGCGGTGCAAATACAGAATTTGCGGTTGCGCTCACGCAATACGGGGTAGTTTACGCATCCCTCGCAACCCTTCCAAAACGCTTCGTCGTCAGTCAGGTCGGCAAAGGTTACTGGCTGGTAGCCTAAGGCCGTGTTCATCTTCATAACAGCTGCTCCGCTGGTCAATGAGAAAATCTTGGCATGAGGCCAACGGGTGCGCGCTAACGTGAAGGTCATGTCCTTAATGCGCTTGGCAATGTGCATCCCTCTGAAATCAGGGTGTACAATAAGACCGCTGGTCGTTACATATTGCTGATTCTCCCATGTTTCAATGTAGCTAAAACCTGCGAAGCGTCCGTCTGTGGTCAGCGCAATGACGGCTTTGGCTTCAAACATTTTCTTTGCCAGATATTCGTGCGTTCTCTTGGCAATACCAGTGCCACGCACCTTGGCTGCTTCAGCTATCGTCTCAAGAATAGTGTCTACATAGACCTCGTGTTCTGGTCCGGCCACCAATACTTTAATCTCTGTGTCTTGTTCCATTTAATTATGCTACGTGCATTATTTGTTATCTCATGTTTGGAACTACTTCACTGAGCGCATCGATAACCTCGTCTTTCGTAACACCTTGCTTGATGACAATAAAGATTGTGTCGTCGCCAGCGATAGTTCCAAGAATTTCGTTGATTTGATTGTTGTCAATGTTATAAGCAATAGAACTCGCATAGCCAGGACGTGTCTTGATGACTGCCATATTGCCAGAGAAGTGGATACTTAAGAAACCAGGCACTTGCATCATTTCGCGAACGGAAGAAGGAGTGCTAACGCGCTTGTACATGGTATCATTGGGTAATACATATACATAATTGCCGCGCATGGAGGCAGCCTTGGCTACCTTTAGCTGCTTGAGATCGCGACTGAGGGTGGCTTGGGTCAACTTGAATCCTTCTTGCTTGAGGGCGGCTAATAGCTCGTCCTGACTGCCCAACTCCTGACTAGAGATAATCATTCTGAGGGCTTCTAAGCGGTTGTTCTTTACTTTCATGTCGGTATATTTATACAAAACTGGGCGCAAAGTTACGAATAAATATACAAACCTCCAAATTATTGAGCGTCTTTTTATAATATTTTGCTAATTACTTGTTCAGCATTGTTTCTTCAGATGCCCGACAAATCGTTTCTGTAACACTGTTTGCGCAAACAATTCTCGGCCTCGTGCGTGCGTTATATATAATAAGGTGTAATGTTGTCCTCGTCTTGACATACATCAAGGCCCGAAACTTTTTTCTATAAAAACTGAATTTTTTCTTAGAAAAGTTTTGGTGTTTCAAAAAATAGTCGTACCTTTGCATCCGCTTTCAGGAAGTGACCTGCTAAGCACTAAAGAAAGAGTTC
>JAILMS010000086.1 GCA_024692385.1 Prevotella sp.
CAGTGGTAAGTACACCGCTACATTCACCGGTGAGATGAAGTACACGCTGATGAGTGACAACGGCTATGTGCTGAAGGTCAACGGTCAGGTGGTAGAAGAAAACAAGGGCGGTGGCCGTCGTGGCTTCGGCTTCGGTCGTCGTGGTGCTGACTATAAGTCTTTCAATGTAGAGCAGGGCAAGGAGTATGACGTTGTCATCGAATACCGTCGTGGCAAGGGCCAGTTCGCTATGCTGCGTGGCGACATCTGTGAGCGCAAGCTCGTCGACTTCACTGAATTGGCCAACCAGGTAAAGGGTGCCGACGCCATCATCATCATTGGTGGTATCTCTGCCCGCATGGAAGGTGAGGGTGGTGACAAGCAGACCATCGAACTGCCTAAGGTACAGCAGATGCTGGTAAAGGCCATGCACCAGACGGGCCGTCCCGTTGTCTTCGTGAACTGCTCTGGTTCTGCTATCGCTTTCGGTAGTGTTGAAGGACAGTATGATGCACTGTTGCAGGCATGGTATCCTGGTCAGGGTGGTGCCAAGGCATTGGCTGAGGTACTCTTTGGCGACTACAACCCCGGTGGTAAGTTGCCCGTAACGTTCTATCGCTCTAACGACGACCTGCCCGACTTCCTCGACTACTCGATGAAGAACCGCACCTATCGCTACTTCACTGGCGTGCCCCAGTATGCTTTCGGTTATGGTCTGAGCTATACCACATTCAGCGTTGGCAAGGGTAAGATGACCGCTAAGTCTGCTAAGATAGGTAAGTCTAACAAGCCTTATACCGTGTTGGCTATTCCCGTTACCAATACTGGTAAGCGCGAGGGTACCGAGACTGTTCAGGTATATGTAAAACGCCTCGACGATGCAGGTGCACCCCTCAAGGCGCTGAAAGGCTTCAAGAAGCTCACCCTCAAACCAGGTGAGACCAAGAAGGCCGTCATCGCTCTCGATGCTGAAGCTTTTGAGTACTACGACGAGATGATTGATGAACTGGCTGTAAAGCCTGGCAAATACCAGATCCTCTACGGTAGTTCCTCACTCGATAGTGACCTGCAGTCGTTTGACTTTACGGTGAAATAAAACTGAACCGTAGGAAGAACGGCTCAGCCCATTTTACGACACAGCTATTTAGCACTGCTAAGTAGCTGTGTTTTTTTATGAATGATAAAACAAATTAATCTTCGGAATCTTCCTTGGTGTGCAGGATGATGCTGGTGGCACCAAGGGTAAAGAGTGTACCATCCTCGATGATGCGACGCTCGCGGGGCTTCAGCTCTACGTCACCTACAAAGGTGCCGGTATTGCTGTTGTTGTCGCTAAGGGTATAGCGCAGATTGCCACGCTTGTCACGCGAAACGGTGATGGTGCAGTGGTTGAGATCTACGCTGGGATCTACCGTCTCGAAGGCTGTGTTGATAGGGTTACCCTTCTGGTAGCGGCCAATGACATTGTCGCCCATCTGCAGTGGGATAATCTGCTTGTAGTGGAACACGTTCTCGATAATGACAATGTAACCGCAGGTTACAGTTGACAGTTGACAGTTGACAGTTGACAGTTGACAGTTGACAGTTGAGAGGTGACAGTTGACAGTTGACAGTTGAGAGTTTCATTCTCTTCTTTCTGTGTCTGACGGAGCTTGCTGACACCAATACGGATGCCAAACTCCTTACCACACTGGTCGCACTTGAATACCAACGACTGACCAGCCTCATAACGAGTCTCGTCAAATGTGATATAGTTGTCGCATTTGGGGCATCTTACACGCTTCATGGATTTTTTAAACCATTAACCAATAACCAATAACCGTTAACCGTTAACCATTAACCATTAACCATTAACCATTAACCATTAACCTTCTTGTATACCCACGCCTCGTAGAACTCCTCCTGCATGTTCATCTTGTTGAGCTGGCGATATGCTTCAGCCTCGGTAGCGAACTCTGCGGAGATGACGCGTACAATATTATTAGAGATATAAACCTCTGCGTTAGGGTAGCCGTTGCTCTTGAGCTTCTCCACGTATTTCTCAGCATTGGAAAGCTTTACCTGACTGGCCACAACGATACAATAGGTGACGGCAGGCTTAGGCGCTGCAACAGTCTTCGTCTCTGTGGTCATCGTTTCCTTTGCGGTGACGGGCTTGGCATCGACAGTCTCTGTGATGACAGGCTCTACAGCGGGCAGCGTGGTGTCCTGTGGGATGAGCTTATAGAGAATGCTATGCTGTAGCTGACTCATCGTCTGTGTACCCAAATCACTGTTGGCTACAGGGGTGGCGATAAAGAAGAAGGCTACAACAGCTGCAGCAATCGCTACGGCATTGCGTACCCATGACATCTTGATGCTGATGGCTGTATCGGCATCGTCACTATCTGTGAAATCAAGCAGGCGAGGCTCTGCCTCTGCTGGCTGCTCGTTATTCTGGTCGAGTAGGGCAACGGTGGCTGCTTGTTTGGGAGCTGCCTTCGGCATGACGACTTCCTCAGCAACGCTACCTTTCAGGCGCTTGAAGGAGAAGGCTCCCAATCCATATAAATCTGGTGAGAGAATACCGGACTCACAGGGAGTAAACTCGTAGTTGCCTTCCTGGTTGATGCTCAACTCGCCTAAATCTTCTAAGGTGTACTGACCTTCCTCCTCCAGCTGATGTTTCAGTTCTGCTACTTCCTCCTCAATGCGACGCAGTGCCTCGGGGTAGGAAATATCATAAGCCTCGACATACGACTGCACCAATACGGAGTCGTTCATGCGCAGCTGTGGATTAAATCCTAATGTACGCAGGGGAGGGAGGAAAGATTTATCGGATTCGTCATATCGTGATGCTACATTGTGTGTTATAAAACCACCAAAGTCTGGCACAATAACACAGTCATTGGTCAGTAGCAGGATCTCGATATGTCTGTTCAATTCTATCACGACTGCAAAATTACGATTTTTTTTGGAAACGACAAATAAAAATAGACGAAAAAACAAAAAATCTTTCATTATCTCAATTTTTATTACTACTTTTGCAGAATAAAAATGACAAAATAATTATAATGGAGTTCAAGAAAACCACTATCGAAGGAGTGTATGTAATTGAGCCTCGTGTATTTAACGATGCGCGCGGGTACTTCTTTGAGGCATGGAAGAAGGAGGAATTTGAGAAGAATATCGGCAAGGTAGAGTTTGTACAAGATAATGAGTCGAAGTCATCTTATGGTGTACTTCGTGGTTTGCACTATCAGAAAGGTGATGCCTCGCAGGCTAAGCTGGTGCGCGTCATCAAGGGTAAGGTGCTGGACGTTGCTGTAGATATCCGCAAGTCGAGTCCTACGTTTGGCAAGCACGTCATGGTGGAGCTGAGCGACGAGAACAAGCGTCAGTTCTTTATTCCCCGTGGTTTTGCCCACGGCTTCCTGGTACTGAGCGACGAGGCTATCTTTACTTATAAAGTGGATAATGCCTACGCTCCACAGGCCGATGCCGGCATCCGATGGAATGATCCGGAGTTAGGCATTGAGTGGCCTATTGATCCCAAGGAGGTGCAGACGAGTGAGAAAGACTTGAAACAGCCGTTCCTGAAAGATGCGGAAGTCTTTGAATAATGAATAGAGAGAAACTTATACTATGAATATTGCAATTGTTGGAACTGGATATGTTGGACTGGTGTCGGGAACTTGTTTTGCCGATACAGGTGTCAACGTAACATGTGTGGATGTTGACGCACAGAAGATAGCGCGTCTGCAGAATGGTGAGATACCCATCTTCGAGCCTGGTCTCGACGAGTTGGTCAAGAAGAATGTGGCCGCCGGTCGTCTGAAGTTCACCACCGACCTGTCGAGTGTGCTGGACGACGTGCAGATTGTCTTCTCTGCTGTAGGTACTCCTCCTGACGAAGACGGTTCGGCTGATTTGAAATATGTGCTGCAGGTGGCTCGCACCATCGGTCAGCACATGAATAACTACCTGGTGGTCGTTACCAAGTCGACAGTTCCCGTAGGTACTGCCGCCAAGGTGCGCAAGACCATTGAGGAGGAGCTGGAGAAGCGTGGCATGAAGGGCTTTGAGTTCGATGTCGCCTCTAATCCTGAATTCCTGAAGGAGGGTAATGCCATCAAGGACTTTATGTCTCCCGACCGTGTGGTGGTAGGTGTAGAGTCAGAGCGTGCCAAGAAGGTGCTCACGAAGTTGTATAAGCCCTTCCTTATTAATAATTTCCGCGTCATCTTCATGGATATCCCTTCTGCTGAGATGACGAAATATGCCGCTAACTCGATGCTGGCCACCCGTATCTCGTTTATGAACGATATTGCCAACCTCTGCGAGCGCGTAGGGGCTGACGTGAATATGGTGCGTGCCGGTATCGGCTCAGATACACGTATCGGTCGTAAGTTCCTGTATGCAGGCTGTGGCTATGGCGGTTCGTGCTTCCCCAAGGATGTGAAGGCACTCATCAAAACTGCCGACCAGAATGGCTATTCGATGGAGGTGCTGAAGGCTGTAGAGCGTGTCAACGAGAAGCAGAAGAGCGTGCTCTTCGAGAAGCTGATAAAAGCCTTTGGCTCGAAAGAGGCCTTGAAGGGTAAGACCATCGCCATGTGGGGCCTGTCCTTTAAGCCAGAGACAGACGATATGCGTGAATCTACCGCCTTGGTCATGATTGGCCTGTTGCTGGAGGCTGGCTGTCAGGTGAAAGCCTACGACCCCGTTGCCATGAAGGAGTGTCAGCGCCGTATCGGTGACAGCATCATCTATAGTAATGATATGTATGATGCTGTGCTGGATGCCGATGCCCTCTTGTTGCTGACTGAGTGGAAGGAGTTCCGCCTGCCTACTTGGGGTGTTGTCAAGAAGGCCATGCGTCATCCGCTGGTCATTGACGGACGTAATATTTTCGATGCAGAAGAAATGGATGAAAACGGCTTTGAGTATCATTGTATAGGAAGATGAAGAATAGGTGTGGATTAATATTGGTTAGTGTGTGTGTGCTTGCAGCTTTGATGGCTTGCGGGCAACGTTCGGGAGATGCTGGTCTTAAGGAGAGCAAAGAGGCCAAGCAGCTGCTGCAGGGCGTGTGGAGTGATGAGGATACGGAGGATATCGTCTTTCAGATGCGCGGTGACTCTGTGTATTATCCTGACACCACGAGTGCTCCCGCCTATTTCCGCGTCTATAATGACACGCTCTATATTGGTTCTTCCGCCCGCTATCATATAGAGAAGCATACGGAGCATGTGTTGTGGTTCAAGAGTGCTTCGGGCGAATTGGTAAAGCTGGTAAAGGGTGGTGAAGACGACAAAGAGCTCTTTAAGCAGAGCAAGACGAAGATACTGACCCTTGCGGAGGTGCTGAAAAAGGATACGGTGGTCAATTACGAGGGCGAGCGCTATCATCTGTATATCGCCGTGAATCCCACGAAATACAAGGTGGTACGCCACACCATCAATGACGATGGTCTGGATGTGGAGAATGTCTATTACGACAACATTATCCACCTGAGTATTTTCAAGGGTGCCCAGCAGTTGTTCTCGCGTGACTTCCGCAAACAGCAATACCAGCAGCGTGTGCCTGCCCAATTCTACCAGCAGGCCGTGCTCAACAATATGGAGTATGAGAGTACCGACTCCAAGGGCTTCCATGTCAACGTATCGGTATGTACGCCCGGTGATGCCAGCTGTTACCTGATAGAGCATGTCATCTCATTTGATGGACAGATGACTACCCAGCTGTTGGAATACTAACATATTATAGAAGGTGAAAGTTACACTGTTACAGACTGATATCCAGTGGGCGCAGCCAGAGGCCAATATCCTGCATGCTGAGCGCCTGATTGCTGAACAGCCGGGCAGTGACCTTTATGTATTGCCGGAGATGTGGAGCACGGGCTTTGCCACCAAGCCCCATCATATCGCCCACGAGGAAGACGCCAATGTGGCGTTGGCGTGGATGCAGGAGGCTGCGAAGCGCTATCAGTGTGCGATCAGTGGCAGTGTAGCCGTACATCTTGCCGACGGCACGTTTCGTAACCGTCACTATTTCGTTGACGGCAGGGCAGAAGAGACCTCTTACTATGATAAGCGCCATCTGTTTAGCTATGGCCATGAGGACCGGTATTTCACGCCGGGTAACGACCGCCTGATTGTGGAATACAACGGTTGGCGCCTGTTGGTACTGACCTGCTACGACCTGCGCTTCCCCTGTTGGAGCCGTTATGCTACAGGACGTGAATACGATGCCATCATCATCGTTGCCAACTGGCCCGACTCGCGCCAGGAAGCGTGGCAGGTGCTGACACAGGCCCGTGCCATTGAGAACCAGTGTTATCTGGTGGGTGTCAACAGGGTAGGCGACGACGCGATGTGCCACTATATCGGTGGCAGTGTCGTCGTTGACGTTACAGGTCATGTCATGGCTCGTTGCGGCACTGGCGTAGAGGCGATGACCGTTGTGCTGGACAAGGAGGAGCTGGAGTCTAAACGCAATAAATTCCGCGTGTTAGACGACAGAGACTGACGAAATGCTTTTTTTCTTATTAGAAAAAGCAAAATAAAACTTAATTTATTTTGCGTTTTGCATGTTTATTTGTACCTTTGCATGGTTAATTAAAAATGTAAAAACGCGTCAGCGGGCTTAAAAATGCCCTTAAACGCAAAATAACGAAAAATAATGGATCAGACATTTGACAACGACAGAATTGTAAAAATCAACATTGAGGAAGAGATGAAGTCGTCGTACATCGACTATTCGATGTCGGTGATTGTGGCTCGTGCCTTGCCTGATGTGCGTGACGGTTTCAAGCCCGTACACCGTCGTATCCTGTACGGTATGATGGGAATCAACAACGTAAGCACCCAGCCCTATAAGAAGTGTGCTCGCGTCGTCGGTGAGGTACTCGGTAAGTATCACCCCCACGGTGACTCCTCAGTATATGGTGCTCTGGTGCGTATGGCACAGGAGTGGAACATGCGCTACACACTGGTTGACGGACAAGGTAACTTCGGTTCGGTAGATGGTGACTCACCAGCTGCCATGCGTTATACGGAGTGCCGTCTGTCGAAGATGGGTGAGCATATCATGGACGACCTGGAGAAGGAAACCGTTGATATGGTCAACAACTTCGACGACTCACTGGTTGAGCCCAGCGTGATGCCTACCAAGATTCCTAACCTGTTGGTAAACGGTGGTAACGGTATTGCCGTAGGTATGGCTACCAATATGCCTACCCACAACCTGGGTGAGGTGATTGATGGCTGCTGTGCCTATATTGACAACCCCGACATCGATACCGACGGACTGATGCAGTATATCCCCGGTCCTGACTTCCCCACAGGTGCTTATATCTACGGCTTGCAGGGCGTGCGCGACGCTTACGAGACTGGTCGTGGCCGTATCGTGATGCGTGCCAAGGCCGAGATTGAGAGCACTGAGACGCACGACAAAATTGTCGTTACTGAGATTCCTTACGGTGTCAACAAGGCTGACCTCGTGAAGTATATCGCCGACCTCGCCAACGAGCATAAGATTGAGGGCGTGGCCAACGTGAACGATGAGTCTGGCCGTCAGGGTATGCGTATCGTGGTTGACTGCAAGCGCGACGCCAATGCCAATGTGCTGCTGAACAAGCTGTTTAAGATGACGGCTCTGCAGAGCTCGTTCTCTGTCAACAATATCGCCCTGGTGAAGGGTCGTCCCCGTCTGCTCAACCTCAAGGAGTGCGTGAAGTACTTCGTTGAGCACCGTCACGACGTAACTATCCGCCGTACTAAGTACGACCTGAAGAAAGCCCAGGAGCGTGCCCACATCCTCGAAGGATTGATCATTGCTGTGAACAACATCGACGAGGTGGTTCACATTATTAGAAATAGTAAGACTCCCAGCGACGCTCAGCGCAATTTGGAGCAGCGCTTCGAGCTGGACGAGCTGCAGTCGAAGGCTATCGTTGATATGCGTCTGAGCCAGTTGACCGGTCTGCGTGTTGACCAGCTGCACCAGGAGTATGACGACCTGATGAAGCTGATTGCTGACTTGGAGGAAATCCTGAACAACCCCGAGCGCTGCAAGCAGGTGATGAAGGACGAGCTGCAGGAGGTGAAGGAGAAGTATGGCGACCCACGTCGTACAGAGATTATCCCCTTCGACCACGAGTTCAATGCCGAGGACTTCTATCCCGACGATCCTGTGGTTATCACCATCTCACACATGGGTTATATCAAGCGTACCCACCTCGATGAGTTCCATGAGCAGGGTCGTGGCGGTATGGGCTCTAAGGCTGCCCGTCACCGTGACAACGACTTCGCAGAATATATCTATCCTGCCACCATGCATAACACCTTATTATTCTTTACACAGAAGGGTCGTTGCTACTGGCAGAAGTGCTACGAGATTCCTGAGGGTGACAAGAACTCGAAGGGCCGTGCCATCCAGAATATGCTGAATATCGAGCCTGACGATGCCATCAATGCCGTACTGCGCATCAAGAACTTCAACGACGAAGAGTTCCTGAAGTCACACTATGTAGTATTCGCTACCAAGCAGGGTATCATCAAGAAGACTCGCCTGGATCAGTATCGTAACGTTCGTGCTGCCGGTGTTCGTGCCATCAATATCAATGAGGGCGACGAGGTAGTAGGCGTTCGTCTGACCAACGGTCATAACGAGCTCTTGCTGGCTAACCGCAACGGTCGTGCCGTTCGCTTCGACGAGAACGACGTACGTACCATGGGCCGTGTATCTACCGGTGTGATCGGTATGCGTCTGGACGGTGGTGACGATGAGGTAGTAGGCATGGTATGTGTCAACGACCCACAGACAGAGACCATCATGGTGGTATCTGAGAACGGCTACGGTAAGCGTTCTGAGGTAGAGGACTACCGCAAGACCGCCCGTGGTGCCAAGGGTGTGAAGACCCTCGCTATCACTGAGAAGACCGGTCGTCTGGTCGCTATCAAGGTGGTTACCGACGAGAACGATCTGATGATTATCAATAAGTCGGGTGTACTCATTCGTCTGAAGGTGGCTGATGTACGTGTCATGGGTCGTGCTACCCAGGGTGTACGTCTCATCAACCTCACCAAGAAGAATGATGCTATCGCCAGTGTCTGCAAGGTGATGTCCAGTCAGGATGAGGATGTCGAAGAGGCAGAGGTCCTGAATGAGGAACTCCCTGAGTCTGCAGAGACTGCTGAGATGATACAAACCAAAGAAGAATAAACGTTTAACCAAGAACAAAAACTTATGAAAAAAATGATGATGATGGCAATGATGCTGGTGGCCAGTGCTACCGCCTTTGCCGGTGACAGCGATGCCCTCAAGGCAGTCATGAAGCTTAAGATTTACAGCGATGCTGCTCAGCTCGTGAAGCAGAATCTTAATCAGATGGCCAATGCTTCTGAGAAAGCAAAGGCTTACAATTACCTCGTTGACCTCGCTATGAAGAAGGTTTCTAAGGAGACCGGAACAATTGCTGAGAACCAGGTAGGCATGCAGATGGGACGTGCTGCCAACGAGATCGTTCCTTACGACACGCTGGGTCTGGCTGATGCTATCTGCGATGCTATCTACAATGCTATCGAGTGTAACAAATATGACCAGCAGCCCAACGCCAAGGGTAAGGTCGCTCCTAAGTTTGCCGAGAAGAACGCTCAGCGTATCTGGGCTGTTCGTACCCACCTGGTAAACATCGGTCAGGAGCAGGCTCATAAGGAGACCAAGGATAATGCCTTAAAGTATTGGGGTGCTTTCGTGGATTCAGGTGTAGATCCTCTCTTCGCCGCTATGAACCACGAGCCCGAGAAGGAGTATTTCGGACAGGTAGCTTTCTTCTCTGGCCGTTATGCTTACGAGGCCAAGGATATGGATCGTGCCAACCGCTATTTCGAGATTGCCAAGAAGGATCCTACCCAGAAGGAGGACGCTCTGAACTTCCAGCTCTACGCCCTGCGTACCGGTCTGAAGAATCATGCTGACTCTGTAGCTTCTATCAACGCCCTGAAGGCTATGTATGAGGCTGAGCCTGAGAATGACGCCATCCTCGACGCATTGTATGGCATGTATGACGGTTTAAAGGACAAGGCTGCTCAGGTTGCTCTGCTCGACAACCACCTGGCTAAGTATCCTAACTCATTCGCCGCTTTGGCCAACAAGGGTCTGATGGCTATGGGTGAGAACGATGCCGTAAAGGGTGCTGAGTGGTTGCGTAAGGCTGCTGCTGCCAAGCCCGATAACGCTGTTATCTATACTTATTTAGGCATCTGCCTCAGCTCTTTGGCTGCTACCACTGAGGATAATGCGAAGATTAAGGACTACTA
Organism: Prevotella sp.; assembly: GCA_024692385.1. Classification (GTDB taxonomy): domain Bacteria; phylum Bacteroidota; class Bacteroidia; order Bacteroidales; family Bacteroidaceae; genus Prevotella. The sequence goes on from JAILMS010000086.1 coordinate 10,284, forward strand.
CAAGCAGGCTATCGAGGCCTTCGATAAGGCTAAGGAGCTGGATCCTGAAAAGCGCATGGCTAACTGGGGCTACAACCGCTACCAGGCCTACTATGGACTGTATGGCGAGGACGATGCCCGCACAAAGGCTGCTGAAGCTGACAGATAATAGGGTATAAGATTATAAACTTTGAATGATACAGAGACAGAAACTGATTCTGCTTCTCTTCACCATGATAACACCGTGCCTGTGGGCTCAGAAAAAAGAGCTCTCTCAGGCACGGTCTTATATCAAGAGCGGCAGAGACTATGACAAGGCTGAGAAGCTGATGGTTGACCTGTTGGCCAACCCCGCCAATCGTGACAATGCCAAGATTTATGCCACATGGTATGATGCTATCAGCGGACAGTATGCACAGGCTAATGAGAAGCTATATCTCAAGCAGGCCTATGATACTGCTGCTTTCTTTAACATCACCAAGCGCATGTATCAGGTGGCACAGTCGCTTGACTCATTGGATATCCGTCCCGACGCAAAAGGGCGTGTAAAACCTGAATACCGTAAGGACCATGCGGAGCAGCTGAACCAGTTGCGCCCCAACCTGTATTATGGTGGAACGTACCAGGTGCGTCGTGAGGACTACCATACCGCCTTCAGCTATTTTGATCTGTATCTGGATGCCGCCCGTCAGCCGTTGTTTACGGGATATAAGATTCTTGAGAATGACAAGCTGATCTCTCAGGCTGCCTATTGGGCTACGCTGTGTGGCTTTAAGTTGCAGGACCCCACCATGACCTTAAAATATAGCCAGTTGGCTATGACGGATTACGACAAGTCGAAATACGTGTTCCATTATATGTGTGAGGCCTACCTGCTGCAGAATAACCATGAGGAATACATGAAAACGCTGAACCTCGGTTTTAAGCTGTTTCCTACCTATCCTTATTTCTTCCCGCGTCTGGCAGACCACTACAGAGCAAAGGGAGACAACACGAAGCTGTTGGAGTTGGCAGAGCAGGGACTGAAGAAGTCGCCTAATAATACGCTCTTCCTGTTGGCCAAGTCAATCGCACTGCTCAATATGAACCGCTATGACGAGTGTATCGATATCAGCCGACAGATGATCAGCAGCAACAAAGACCAGGCGGAACCCTATTTCAATATTGCCACATGTTATCTCAATCAAGCCCTGGCATTGGAGCAGCTCAACGAGCCGCGTAAGTATCGCCAGCAGTTGGTCAAGCTGTACAGCAATGCTTGTCCGAATATGGAGAAATACAGAGAGTTGGCACCCAACGACAGACAACGTTGGGGACCGGCGCTCTATCGCATCTATCTCAACCTGAACAAAGGCAAACAATTTGAAGAGATAGACAGGCTGATGAGAAAATAATTAAAAAATGTAAAAAAACTGGTGCGAGATACTGATTTTGTAATGAAAATCAGTATCTTTGCGTATTGGAAAATTACTAATCCTTATAATCTTATTTAAGTATGGAAAATAATGCTCAATTGATTGCTCAGTGCGAGGCACGTGCAAAGGAGTGGTTGTCTCCCGCTTTCGACGAGGAGACTCGTAAGGAAGTACAGGCCATGTTAGACAACGCTGATAAGACAGACTTGATTGATGCTTTCTATCGTGATCTGGAGTTTGGTACCGGTGGTCTCCGTGGTATCATGGGCGCTGGCACCAACCGCATGAACAAGTATATCGTAGGTATGGCTACTCAGGGCTTTGCCAACTATATCAAGAAGGCTTTCCCCGGCAAGCAGTGCTCAGTCGTTGTAGGTCATGACTGCCGTAACAACGGTCGTATGTTTGCAGAGTCTGTTGCTGACATCTTCTCAGCCAATGGTATCAAGGTATATCTCTTCGAGAGTCTGCGTCCTACTCCTGAGATTTCTTACGCTATCCGTCACCTCGGCTGTCAGGCTGGTGTGAACGTTACCGCTTCTCACAACCCCCGTGAGTACAATGGCTATAAGGCTTACTGGGACGACGGTGCCCAGGTGCTCGCTCCCCACGATGTAGGTATCATCGCTGAGGTAGAGAAGGTAAAGATCAGTGATGTGAAGTTCGAGGGCAACAAGGAACTCATCATTCCTATCGGCGGTGAGATGGACTGGGACTATATCCAGGCTGTCAAGGAGGCCATGGTTGACCAGGATGTCATCCTGCGCCAGAAGGACCTCAACATCGTTTATTCACCCATGCACGGTACAGGACGCGTCATCATTCCTATGGCGCTGCGCTCTTGGGGCTTCCAGAATATCCACGTCGTTCCTGAGCAGATGGTTATCGACGGTAACTTCCCCACCGTTGTTTCTCCTAACCCCGAGAATGCCGAGGCTATGACCTTGGGTATGAAGCTCGGTACGAAGCTCAATGCCGACCTCGTCATCGCTTCTGACCCTGATGCTGACCGTCTGGCTATTGTCTGCCGCAACAGTAAGGGCGAGTGGGAGATTCTGAACGGTAACCAGACCTGTATGATGTTCTCATGGTATATCATTGCCAACAAGAAGAAGCTCGGTCAGCTGAAGGGCAACGAGTTCCTCGTAAAGACCATCGTAACCACAGAGGTTATCGCCGAGATTGCTAAGAAGAACCAGGTAGAATATAAGGACTGCTACACCGGCTTCAAGTGGATTGCCAACGAGATTCGTGTCAACGAGGGCAAGAAGAAGTATATCGGTGGTGGTGAGGAGTCGTTTGGCTTCCTGCCATACGACAAGGTTCGTGATAAGGACTCCCCCGCATCAATCTGTCTGATCTGTGAGATTGCAGCATGGGCTCGCGATAATGGCATGACGCTCTACGACCTGCTGATGAATATCTATAAGGAGTACGGCTTCTCTAAGGAGGTTACCATCAACGTGGTACGTCCTGGTAAGAGTGGTGCTGACGAGATCAAGCAGATGATGACTGACTTCCGTGCTAATCCTCCCAAGGATCTGGGCGGTTCTCAGATTATCCTGCAGAAGGACTTCCAGCTGTTGGAGGCTAAGAAGGCCGACGGTACTGTCGAGAAGCTCGACATGCCTGCTAAGTCTAATGTGCTGCAGTGGTTCTGCAACGATGGTACCAAGGTCAGTGTTCGTCCTTCTGGTACTGAGCCTAAGATTAAGTTCTACACGGAGGTGAAGGATCCTTCTTTCAAGGGTGCTGCCGACTACGAGCGCTGCTCGAAGGCTGCTGACGAGAAGATTGAGGCTATCAAGAAGAGCCTGAACCTGTAATCGTCACTGTGTTAAGATACTACAAGAGAGACCCTTCCAAAAAATGGAAGGGTTTCTTTTTGTTTAATAGAAATATTTTTCGTACCTTTGCCCAGAAATAAGTGTAACTTTACCAATTTAAACAATGAAGAAACTTTTATTACTGCCTTTAACAGCCATGCTGTTAGGTGTAGTGCCTGCGGTTGCCGACAATGCGCCAGAGTGGCGTAATCCGCAAGTTAATCAACAAAACCGTGAAGCACGTCGTGCCAATTTCTTTGCCTACGAGAGTGAGCAGGCTGCTCGAGTAGGGCAGAAGCAGGCTTCCAGTCGCTATCTGTCGATGGAAGGACTGTGGCGCTTTAACTTTGTGAAAAACCACCAGGATGCCCCTGCCAATTTCTGGGCACTGAACTATGATGACACTAAATGGGAAGACTTCCCTGTTCCCGGCTTGTTTGAGTTGAACGGTCATGGTGACCGCATCTACAAGAATATCGGTTATGCGTGGTGTACCACTTTCGAGAGCAATCCACCGTTTATTGGTGAGACGGAGAACTATACAGGTTCTTATCGTCGTGAGTTCACACTGCCTGACGACTGGAAGGGCCAGCAGGTACTGTTCCATGTCGGTTCTGCCACCAGTAATCTGAAGGTATGGGTCAACGGCAAGTATGTCGGCTATTCTGAGGACTCGAAGATTGCCGCAGAGTTTGATATCACGAAATACCTGAAGAAAGGTAAGAACCTCATCGCCATGCAGGTGATGCGCTGGTGTGACGGTTCCTATTTGGAGGACCAGGACTTCTGGCGCTTTACAGGTATTGCCCGTGAGGTGTATCTCTATAGCCGTCCCAAGCAGCATATCGAGGACCTGGTCATCACACAGGATTATGTTGACGGCAAGGGTGTGCTGAAAGTGGATGCAAAGACTCCGAAGGGTACCCTCGTAGAGACCTCGTTGCTTGACAACGATGGTCAGCAGGTGAGCCTCAATGAGGTGAAGCCATGGTCAGCTGAGACCCCCAACCTCTACAACCTGATGATTACGTTGAAGAAAGGTAACAACGTCCTCGAAGTTGTTCGTCAGAAGGTAGGTTTCCGTCATATTGAAATCAAGGGCGGACAGCTGCTCGTCAATGGTCAGCCCATTCTCATCAAGGGTGCCGACCGTCATGAGCTCGATCCCGACGGTGGCTATATCGTCAGCATTGAGCGCATGAAGCAGGATATCCGCATCATGAAGCAGTTGAATATCAATGCCGTACGCACCTGTCACTATCCCGACGATCCCCGTTGGTATGAGTTGTGCGACTCAGCAGGTCTCTATATCGTGGCTGAAGCCAATCTGGAGAGCCACGGTATGGGATATAACGAGAAGACACTGGCTAAGCGTGCTGATTTCCAGCAGATGCACTTAGAGCGCAACCAGGCCAATGTGCTGACACTGCGCAATCACCCCTCTATCATCATCTGGAGCTTGGGTAATGAGGCTGGCTATGGTCCAAACTTCGAGAAGTGCTACGACTGGATCAAGAGCGTTGACAACCGTCCAGTACAGTATGAGCAGGCAGGCCATTGGGGCAAGACCGATATCTTCTGTCCGATGTATATGGGTTATGAAGACTGTGAGAAATATGCCAAGACAGACAATCCCCGTCCACTTATCCAGTGTGAGTATGCCCATGCCATGGGTAACTCCATTGGTGGTTTCAAGGAGTATTGGGACATCATCCGCAAATACCCCAAATATCAGGGTGGCTTCATCTGGGACTTCGTAGATCAGGGCCTGCGCGACAAGAGTCCTATCACCGGTAAGGAAATCTTTACCTATGGTGGCGACTACGGCCGCTATCCCGCCAGCGACTACAACTTCAACTGTAACGGTATCATTGCTCCCGACCGCAGACTGAATCCCCATGCCTACGAGGTGCAGTACTACTATCAGAATGTATGGATCAGTGACAAGGGCTTCAAGGACGGCCGCATCGAGATTTATAACGAGAACTTCTTCAAGAGCCTCGACGACCTGGAGTTAGAGTGGTTTGTCGGTGGTGCAGGCAATAGCCATCATAGTGGCAACCGTCCTGACGGAATGACCTTCGGACATGGTGGTAAATTAGATATCAGCGGCATTGCTCCCCAGCAGCGTAAGACCATCACCATCGAGGCCATGCAGAAGACCATTGCCCGTGTGTTGGGACATCACGGCGACCAGGAGCTCTTTGTCAGTTTCCAGCTGAAAGCCAAGGACGACAAGCAGCCCTTCGTTGACAAAGGACAGGTCGTTGCCCGTCAGCAGTTCGTGCTCAATCCCTACCAGTTCCCTGCTGTCAATGCTGAACAGGCAAAGGTGGACCACGAGGAGACCATCAGCTATGTGAAGCTCTCTGCCGCCGGTACTTCGCTGACCATCGGCAAGCAGTCTGGTATGATTGACTACCTCGATGTTGACGGTCAGCCCATGCTCGTCGATCGTCAGAGCATCACTCCTGAGTTCTGGCGTGCTCCTACAGACAACGACTACGGTGCCTGGTTGCAGCAGCGTTTCGGTCAGTGGAAGAATCCACAGAAGAAGGTGAAGAGTGTCACGGTGAATGATAATACCGTCGTTTCTACTATCGACATGCCTGACGTGAAGTGTCTGTTGACGATGACCTACACCCTGCAGGCTGACGGTACCGTCGTTGTCCGCCAGCAGCTGACTCCTCAGGGGGAGGTGAAGAATCAGTGGCTGTTCCGCTACGGTATGCAGCTGCAGATGCCTAAGCAGTATGACAATGTGAAGTATTACGGCCGTGGCCCGCACGAGAACTATTGCGACCGCAACAGCAGTGAGTTCCTTGGCGTATATAGCAATAAGGTCAGTGATGAATACTATCCATACGTTCGTCCACAGGAGAGTGGCAACCACACCGATGTGCGCTGGTTTAGTGTGACCGACGGCAAGCGTGGCTTGCAGTTCAGCTCTAACGCACCCATCGAGTGCTCTGCACTGCCTTATCTAGTAGAAGATCTGGATGCCGGTGCCTTCAAGGACCATCGTTGGGGACAGCATAGCGGTGACCTCGTAGAGCGCCCATTGACACAGGTACACATCCAGCAGAAGCAGATGGGTATGGGTTGTGTCAACTCATGGGGTGCCCGTCCGTTGCCAGCCTATATGATTCCGGTCAGCAACTACGACTTTACCTTTGTCATCAAGCCCATTCAATGAGCAAAGCTGAGGTAATAGCCTAAACGATAAAGGCTGAAAATACGTAGATTGGGAGTGTTGCCCATTAGGTGGCGACGCTCCCATCTTTTTGCCAGAGGGTGCCACCAGCCAATGAAGATACAAAGAATATGATGAGTCTTGACGAAATCGAGTAGACGAGAGTAGCCGCTCAGCTCCTCGCGGAACTCATATAGTGTGCGCAGTCCCTCTTCCGTCTTTTTGATAAACCCTTCATTGCTCTCGAAAATCTCAAAACTTACCGGGTTGTCGATATGATGAATCTGGATACCGTTTTCTTGGAATGTCTTGCCTAAGAACACGTCTTCGTAGCCGTAGTAGCGGAAACGCTGGTCAAAGGGGTGGGCGAGCATGATGTCGCGTCGTACCATGAAGTTGGCCGTATGGAAATCCTGGTAGGGGGCCTGTTGGCGCTTCTCGGCCGTGTGAGCCTCTTCATTGGTTTTCTCGTAGAGAGAACGAAGATTTCCTTCTATCGCTTCTCCAATGACTACACCACCCATCACAACATCGCCGTCTGCTTCGGCATAACACTTTACGAAGTCGTCACGACATATCGCCATGTCGGAGTCGATAAACAACAGCCATTCGTAACGGGCATTTGATGCCAGGAAGTTGCGTACATAAGACCTTCCACAATTCTTGCGTAATCTGATGAGACGACAATTCTCCAGATTGCTGATCCGGCAGTTGTCCATGATGACAGATAACTCGGTAGAGCCATCGTCTACGACGATGATCTCATAGCTGATGTCAAGTGCTGCAGCTTGTTGTTGCAGATTACGTACAAGCCGATAACACTCGTCATTGTAGGTAGGTATAAGTATCGACAGATTCTTCATATGCTTGCAAAAGTAATCAAAAAAAGTAATAATAAGGAAGTTTTTAAGAAAAAGTAGTATTTTTGTATGTTTTTAAAAGAGGGGGGCGTAAGTTAAAAATACTTAATGTGAAGTTGAAAACTCTCATCTCACTACTCAGAATTCTTAATTTCTTCGTACCTTTGCACCCGCTTTTACGAGTTAAGAGCATGAAATTCAATTTTTTAACAACAAAATTAAACATTTAAACAATGGCAACAAAAATCAGATTGCAGCGCGGCGGTCGCAAGAGCTATGCTTTCTATCGCATCGTTATCGCTGACGCTCGTGCACCACGTGATGGTCGTTTCACTGAGAAGATTGGTACTTACAACCCAAACACCAACCCTGCCACAGTAGACCTGAATTTCGAGCGTGCACTTTATTGGGTCGAGACAGGTGCACAGCCTACCGACACTGTTCGTAACATCCTGAGCCGTGAGGGCGTCTATATGATGAAGCACCTCCGCGGTGGCGTTAAGAAGGGCGCTTTCGATGAGGCTACTGCTCAGAAGAAGTTCGATGCCTGGAAAGCTGACAAGCAGAACGGTCTGAATAAGATCGCTGAGGCTGATGCAAAGGCTAAGAAGGATGCTGCTGCTAAGGAATTGGCTGCAGAAAAGAAGGTGAACGAGGAGATAGCTAAGAAGG
>JAILMS010000107.1 GCA_024692385.1 Prevotella sp.
AAACGCGCTGACCGGCAAGGTTATACATTACGTTAGAAGAAGCCTTCTTGGTAGCAACTTCCTTGATGCCAGTAGTAATCGCACCACCAACAACCTTATAAGCATAGATAGCATCGCCCTCAGCCCAAATCAGGTTATCACGGGTCTTGCCTTCCTCATTGCTCTTCAGATACCACTTAACGTTCTTGATGCTGTAGTCGTTAGCTTCCTTAATTTCAGCCAAGTTAAATGCGATAGACTGCATGTTCTTACCAGCGCACGCATCAGGAATAGTGAATTCCTTAGTGAAGGTCTGCCACTCAGTTGTGAAGTTTACATTATCGAAAGCACCAGAAATATAACCGCCAGGTGCAGCGTGGCACTGTGTAGAAGCCTTAGCCTCCTTAGTAGCCTTATAATCAAACACAATTACAGTCTCTTCACCAGCATCAAGCACGCGGTTAGCAATGATCCAGAACTGGTTGTCCCAAGCCTGACCAGGAGTCTCTGGCTTATCAATGCCAGCTGCTTCAGCCTCAGCCTCAGTGTACTCACGCTCCAAAGCTTTTACAGTAATCTCTGTAGGATTGGTAACGATATCCTTCAGTACGATTACGTCACCCTCAATCATCTCGACAGCGATAGTCTTAGATTCTGTATCCAGATATACCTTCCAGATACCAGAACCTGGGAGAGCGATCTTAGCCTGAGCAGCCTCTGTGTAGTCTTTCCAATCCTCGGGATCCGTAGTAAGATCCTCTGACACCTTAATGGTATGTCCCTTGAAGGCTGCGTCGTTACCACGAACGGTAGAAATCATGATCTCATCAACATAAGCATTCTTTTCACCGACTGTAGCTACGTAATTGTAATCATCCTGGCCAGTAACCTCTTCGAACTGAATAGCAGAATCATAGTCGTAAGCAAGACCAGTACCCTTGTTACAGCCAGCAACGAAGTAACCCTCGTCCAATACCATGGTCTGCCAAGAGAGATCGTCGAAATAGAAATCGGTTGGCTCCTTAACTTCAGCATTCAGGTTGAAAGCAATTGACCAACCCTCAGCCATATCGTCAGCAATAGACATAGTGCCATCGAACTCCTGCCACTCGGTAGAGAAGGTAATATCACCAATAGCGTGCCAGATCAAGTAGTCAGAAGGATTCTGCTTGTGAATCTGAGTATTGGTCTTTGCTGCCTGAGATGCCTTATAACGGAAGTGAATTTTAACCTGTTCGCCAGCCTTCCAAGCCTGTGGAGACTGAATCCAGAACTGGTTGTCCCATGCAGAAGGAGCATCAGAGCCATCAGCATCCTTAGAATCAGCAAGCGCACCATGAACTACGAATACGTGGCTACCATCAACTTCCTCGATAGTTGCGGGGAATGGATCAGAACCACCGTCATCATTCATATTAGTGCCTTTCTGCTTACCCCAAGCACAAATCAGATAGTTCTTTGTCTTGTCGTCAAATTTAACGTTAGGATCAGCCCAAGGTGTCTCAGCATTACCCATATAAGTAGGAATAGCTGCAAGTGTGGTCTCTACGACAACAGGCTGGCCATCGCTTGTCAGCCACTCCTTCCATACAGTAGGACGAGACGCCTTTTGAGAGTGACCAACAACGAGTGACTTCCACTCAATGGTTGCTTCATGGCTACCCTGAGCAACGAGGTTACAAGAAGCACCACCAATACCAGAGTACTGCCATTCTACCTCAACGAAGTCATCACTCTGAGGAATGGTTACTGAAGCACCGACCTGCTGGCCATCACCCCAACCCCAACCCATGTTGACGTTGATAGTGCACGCTGCAGAAGCCTTCACCAAAGCCTTAACGACATAAACATCGGCCAAATCGCCAGTGTTGATACCATCTGCAATGAAATACTGGTGCCAAGCAGGGGCATCCAACTGAACCTTGTGGTAAACAGCACCACTCTCAGTGGTAACAGTACCAACTTCAGTTCCACCAGTAAAATCAGCCATTTCTTCATCGGTCTTGTAACTGAAGCCAGAACCATAGTCGGTCATCACACCATTGACCCACTCAGGTACGTAACCCATCACGTAGAATGGGAAAGCAGTCTTTGTGGAGTAGTCGATCTTGTAATCTTCTTTCCACTCTGCAGCGTTAGCTCCCAAGACCATTGCCAAGAGAGCAACAAGTGTAAATAATTTCTTCATAATAGAAATAATTTAGATTAATAGAAAAAGTAATTAAAAAATAAAAATAAAAATAGTTATGTTAATTAAGAGTTTATTTGAAAGATAACTGCCAGGGCCATCAGAACGAATTCCTTTGCTTACTGGCAGTCATCTGTCAGTTCGTTTATTTTCCACTGAGAGCCTTACAGAATGCCTCGTAAGTAGCATTGCGCACCCAGTCATTATCTTTGAGTGTCCAAAGACCTACAGGGTCAGATGTATCAACCATATTGCCCTTACAGAGACCATTTTGCTGGTTCGTTGGAATCCTTGTCATATATGCCTTAATGACGAAAGCATAATAGTCTGCCAACTTCTGGCGCTGAGTTGCTGTAATGTTATCCGTTATCACTTTGGCGCCCGTAGCATCCTGATACTTGATGTCGAAGTTAGAAAGACGGATGAGTTTGCCGGTAGCAGCGAGGTTGTCGAGAAGGGTATTCAGAGTAGCTTCGTTGGCAGCCTGCGTAGTTGGATCTTCGCTATAGCTAAGGTTCAACTCTGCATTAATACCATCAATCTTAGCACCCTTTGCCTCCCAGATATCCATCCAGTACTTAAGGCTCTCGAATCGATCCTGTTTCTCCAATCCAGTTTCACTGATGAAGAACTTCAGGTCAGCGAGGTTACCACCGTATTTTACGAAAGCCTCGCTGGCTGCCTTTGATACAACGGGAGCATAGTTCTCGCTGCCAAAGATATCCTGCCAGAAGATTTTCTCAGTAGAGTGTTTCAGATCGTACTTGCCATTTTCGAGCTTTTCCTTTGTGTCGATAGCCTTGTCAATCAGGTCGAATGACTTAATGCGTCCAGCATTGGCCTGCATCAGACCGTCACACCACTTATTGATGGCATAGTGAATGGTATCCGAGATTTCCTCTGCTGTCTGCTCACGGTGATTATCTGGTGTGTGAGAAACCTTTACATTTCTTATATAAAGCATCGTGTTCAAGTTACCCTCAATCATCAGATAAGCATCTGTTGCTCCTTCTGCAGGTGCAGCTTCCACTTTAACAGTTTGCCAAGCGCCAGGTCTGATAACGTACTTTTTCTTCTCTGAGCCAGACATAATCACATTGTCTGAAAAAGTACATACAATGCTCTCCTCACTTTTATAAGACTCTTCACTTCTTACAGTGAAAGTGATGGTATAATAGCCCTGTGGATCAAGGGGGAAGTCTTGAACAATCCAAACCTTTGCTCTCGTTGGAATCCTCAGCGCATTACCCTTATCATCAAAATTCTCGACGATACCTGTCTTGACCTTAGAACCATCACGAACTATATTACCTGTAAACTCAGTCATAGTAGAGTAATCAACCTCCTTATCATCAATAGGAAGCACCTGAACTTCGATAGGAGCAGTAAGTGTTGAGAACCAATCATCAGACTGCTGCTCATTTGCTGCGATAGGACTACCATACACCTGTCCGCCAATACTTTCCATGAGAGAAAGGCCTGACTTCAAATCCATGAAGTTCATATAGCCCTTACTACTAACATACTTAGCAGGCATGAAAGAGTAACCAAAAGAAAGAGACGAGAAGTTTGTCAGCGCTGCGGCATGACTAATAGCTTTTGCAGCCTTCTGTTCGTTGAACTCTTTCAGATCGACAGCAGTCTCAATAGAGAGGTTAGGATAATCTGCTTTATTGAGATATGACTTAACGGCGCCCAGATTACTATAGGGAAGAGCGTAGCTTGGGTCAAAAGCGACAGAGAAGTCATTTGTTTCATTATAGTCAGCACAAGCCACTGCGAGCACTCCTGCTGTCAACATGAAGAGACTGTTTCTAAAAATTTTATTCATATCTTAGCCTCCTATTTAACGTATTTGTAATCAAAGAATTCTCTCTTGTTCGACTCACGTGTCTGAACAACCAATGTATCATTTGTTGAAACTACAACGTCGTTCTCAAGAACAATGTCAGTTCCATCTAAAGCCTGTCCCAGGACTTTACCTTTCTTGAAGGTAACATTGTAAGCCAGGCGGAGGATGTCACGCTGAACGAGCTCGCCATTGATACTTCCCCACTGGTAGTCTTTATATTCTGAACGTGCAGTACCGTTGGCAATGAATTCACCTGATCCGGTAGAAACTACGTCAGCATCAGCACAAGAAATGGTGCACTCGTTACCATTAAACTTAAGAATCAGATTACAAGAGACTGACTGACCCTTGGCACGCTTGATAGATACAGGGAAAATAGCCTCGGTCATATTCTTAGTGGTGATACCACATATCTCATCATACTGGTTCACAGGATTTGAGGGATCCATCTTGCTGTAATGCTCGATATCAGAATTGTACAGGCTGAAGTCCTTGCGAACGAAATCAGTAGTTACGTCATTTTCTGTTACCTTGTCAACACCACGACGGATATACTTACCCTGCCATGGATTCATATACTTTACACAGTAGAGCACATAGTCCATTGGAAGTGTTGTCCAGTCCTGAGCATTCTGGCGAACAGGAGAACTGGTATTTGCCACACCAGAAAGAAGGGCGTCGATACCTGTTGCACCAGTCATGCGAAGAGGAATAACATAGGTATTCTCCATTGCTTTTGGATCGTTGAAGAATGCATCTGTAAACTGTACCTCTACATAGCCGCGAGAGTCACCATTGTAAGGAATGACACTGCTTGCAAGCGTATAGTAATTGCTTGGCATAGGAAGTACTGGAGCAGATGCATATCCGCCATCGTCAAGGAAATAAAGATTGTTACAGAGCGACTCATCGACAATGAAATCTACCACAGCGTCACGTCCGCTGTATGCACCACCCATAGTAGCCCAGATGCGGCACTTGTGGGCATTGTCGAGCGAGTTGTCATAGATATCATTACCGAGTACGAGTGTACGTACTGGGTTCTGATAGGCGAAGTAGGCCTTTGTACCCCCTTCATAGTCTGGGAACTCCTTATCTGTATTATAGCAAGATGCATAAGTGAGAGAGAGCGCTCCCAGAGCTACACCATATATATAATTCTTCAGTTTCATCATTATATCTTTTTTCATTATTCACTTTTCACTTTTCATTAGCGAAGCGTCAATTACCAGTCCTTGTTCTGTTGGAGAGCACTCCATAAGAGTACCTCACTATTGGGAATAGGACCAAAGTTCATATAAGTCTCGTATTGACGAGGTGCAACAACCAGAGGGGTATATTTAAGAGTACCATCCTCTTCAATTTTATCAATTTGCACACCCATTACGGACTCATTGAGGGGCAAATTCCAACGACGAATATCCCAGAAACGCTTGTTCTCAAAGCAAAGCTCAATACGACGCTCGTTACGAATCAACTCACGCATCTTGGCCTTATCGTTTGCGCACTCATCCAGATAGGGATCACCTACATAGTCACCATTCTCGTCTGTTCCGATACCACCACGCTGACGAATCATCTTGATAACATCATAAGCAGACAGATTAAAACCAGGAGCTTTTCCATTGGGTCCCCAAGCTTCGTTGGCTGTCTCAGCATAAGCCAAGAACAATTCCGTGTAACGGATACGTGGGAAGATATGAGGCTGCTGTGAGGAAGAAGATGAACCAATCGTTGGACCTGCATCCTCACGGAGCAACTTCCTCAGATAATAACCTGTAAGGGTATGTGCCGAACCAGAATTGTTAATATTGTCTTTGGTTCCAGCATCCGTGGTAGAACTTGCATAGGTTCCAGTTGCAATTACGACGCTCTTTAATGTAGAACCATTATAATATACGTCGTCAGAAAGGCGTGGGTCACGGCCTGTATAAGGATCATTCGCATCGTAACCTGATCTTGAGTCTGAGATAGGATAACCATTCGCCATAGGGAAGGCATCTACCAAGTTCTGAGAAGGATTCACTTTACCCTTTCCATTCAGTGATGGTGGGAAGTTATCTAACTCCTGAGAAGCATCAGCCTTTTCCCAGTCAGCACGCCAAAGAATTTCATCCATGGAAGCAGCACTTGATGACAGTGCCTCAACATTCTTGTACCAAGTATTTCCCGTCGCATCGAACTCGACGTTCTTCAATACTTCAGCGCAAATCTTGGCAGCTTCTTCAGCAGTAACACCACTCTGACTCTGGAATGCAGGACTTGCAGCCAGCAAAGCTGTCTGTGCCTTGACGGCCTGAGCAACCTTACCTGATACAAGGTTTCTGGCCATCTTACCGAATACAAGGTTATAACCAGAGGTTTGTACACCAAGAGCCAGATACTCCTCTTTATTCTTCGTGATTTTCTCCACATCATCAATATCTTTATACTGATCGGGGAGTAAGGCAGCTGCCGCGTCGCAATCAGCAAAAATCTGGCGCACGCAAGCTGCAAAAGATGCACGTGGCTGGTTGTAGTCTGAGCTACCATCCTCTGGCTCTGTCAGCAGGGGGACACCCAGAAGTTCACCATCATTCGTATAACCAGCATGTGCCTGAAGCAGATGGTAGTAGAAGATGGCACGGAGACCAAGTGCCTCACCAGTCAGACGGTCAATGAACATCTGCTGCTTAGATTTAGCACTCTGAGCCCAGTTTACATCCTTAACGTATTTGAGGAAAAGATTGACATACTGAATACCATCCTTACAAGCGTCCCATTGTGACATTGGATTATTGTCTGATTTCCATTCACCATTGGCCATCTTCGTATAAGAATCATCTACATTGGCAATGGCATCATCTGTAGCCACATCCGTCTGAGTTGTTCTTATATATGGAAGACGATTGTAACCGTATATCAGCAGGCCATACACATAGTCAGTCTCCTGAACCATGGCCTCCAGCTGTCTGGTGTTTTCCTTTGCCGGCTCAAACATATCCTCGCAGGAAGTGAAAGCAAGGAGACCTGTTAAAAAGAATATAATATTTCTTGTTTTCATTGTCTTGTAGTTTTAGAGGGTTACCTTAACACCGAGGTTATAGAAACGAGTCTGAGGCGCATAGCCAACATTGGTTTCCATCATCTTACGATGCTTTGAGATAGTGAGGAGGTCGTTACCATTCACATAAACCGAGAGAGCCTTTACCCACTTGCCATCGAACATCTCCTTCGGGAAGTCGTAGGTCAACTGTACCTTACGAAGGTTGAAACGGTCAGTGCTATACATCCAATAGGTAGAAGCAACACCATTGGCAGGCGTGTTACTAACACTCAGACGGGGATGAGTGCAATCATCGTTCACAAAGCCAGTGATAATGCCTTCATCATTATAGGTATACTGGAAATGATCGCGTACATTTACAGAGTACTTATTGGTTCCTGTCATGTAATAATAACTACTGTTCATCATGCCCTTAGCACCGAACTGGCCGTTGCCCAGCACGAAGAGTGTCCAGTTTTTATACTTCAAGGTGAGGTTTACACCAAAAGTCCAAGGTGCGCCGTAAGAACCAGACTTGCCAAGTTCAACCTGGTCTTTCTTATCGATGGTTCCATCACCATTCACATCTTCGTACTTCAAGTCACCGGGCAGTACTATACCACCAAGATTATATTTACCTTCCTTCAACTTGTAAGTCTTGACTATCTTGTTATTCTTTTCAGTTGTTACCACATCAAAGTCATCGATGGTATAGAAACCTATGCATTTGTAACCTTCAATAACGTCAAGAGGTCTTCCCTCTTGAGTGAGCTCTCCGGCTTGGTTACGGTAAGTTGCCTTAGGATCAATAACCTCATCATACTTCTTCCATTCGGTTGTAAGGTAAGTGCCTACCAAACCTAATTCAGCATGTACCTGACCGAACTGCTTCTGAGCCTTAATGCTGAAATCAAAACCTTTACGGTTTGCAACATTATTATTGATGGCTGGTGAGAATTTACCGCTGCTCAGACCAGTCTTCAAGTGCGAAGGATACTGGGTGGGGTTCTGAACAATGTAACCATCCATATCTGTATTGAAATAGGTCAATTCAGCAGAAAGCAGCTTATTGAAGAATGAGCCACGCAGTGACAGAGAGAACTCCTTGCGATGGATATAGTCAAGAGCAGGGTTCGCACCATTTGTAGAATAAGTAGAGGGCGCAGAGTTTGCTCCTTCACTCCATGAATAGCTCTGACCATCAGCTTTCCATACGGCATCGTAGATATAATAGTAATTATCTTTATAATAAACATCAGCGTCATCATTCAGGTTGCTATATGATGCACTAATCATCAGGTCGTCAATACCTGTATTCTTCATGAACTTCTCCTTGGCAATATTCCAACCGAGAGTAAATGAATGAGAAAGTGCCTCACGATTGCCTTCAGGAAGACGTGCTGAATGTACACCGGCCAAACCTACTTCAGCGAAGTAACGACCCATATAGTCATAACCAGCCTGCAGACCTAAGTTCGCATTGGCATAACGATGGTACTGACCGCTTGCAGTTGTAGTATACATGCTAGCGAGCAGCAAACCAGTGACATGATGCTTGCCAGCAAAGGTGTGGTCATAGTCGAAATGACCGTTCCAAGTGATGGTCTGACGATATTTCGTATCAGACATAGTCTTCGTACCTGTTATCACCTCATTTTCAGTCTGCTTAATAGCAACAATGGCATCTGCTGTGTTATAGTTACTCCATGTAGGCTGGAACAAACCATATGTATTATTATATGCCAGGCTATAGCTGGCGGCATAGTCGATAGAGAACAGTGTCTTGAAAGATAAACCTTTAACAAACTTGCCCATATCATAGTTAATACCAGCATCGAACTGGAACTGACGACTTACAGCCTGAGTCTCACCACCGAAGTAGCAGTCAGCAATGGCATTTGTCTTCGCACCGTCTGTACCACCTCCAGGGAACCACTGTCCACCAAGCAGGTTAAGTGATTTGCCGACGGTTCCCCATGCCATGTTGGCATTGGTGTCAAGCATGCTAATAGGAAGAAGCGGAGCTGCACCCTGTGGGAAGTTTGGACGCATAGTAGAGGCAGCACCCCAGAAATCTCCCTTATTCTTATACTCATTATAATAGGTAGCACTGACATTTGCCCAACCCGTAATGAACTTGTTAACTACAAGGTCTACATTACCACGTACGCTAAAGCGATCGGTGTAGTTGTCCTTAGCAGGACCGAAATTGATCAAGTCTTCTGCACGATAATAGTTGATGTTCGTGTAGAAATGGGCACGTGTACCACCGCCCTGGATTTCCAAGGTACCCTCAGAACGGTTATAAGCCTTACGGACATACTCATCTGAATACCAGTTCACATTGGGATAGCGGTAAGGATTGGCACCCAAAGCATGATTGTAGATCTCCTGCTGACTATATGGTAACTTTTCTCTTACTGCAGCAGCATTACCCTGACCTACAGCATCGTTGATAGATGCTTCGTTAAAAAGCGTCATATACTCTGCTGAACCGATATACTCAGGGAACTCCTTAGCAAAGTGCCAGCCGGTGTTGGCATTAGCATTAATCTGAAGGCCATCTACCTTACCACGCTTAGTGGTAATCAGGATTGCACCTTTGGCACCCTTAGAGCCATAGAGTACAACAGCCTGCGCACCCTTTAAGAAAGTAATTGATTCGATTTCAGATGGCAGCACATTGTTTGAAGGACGCTTTACACCATCAATAAAAACAAGTGGCAGGTTACCATTGTCGTTATTGTCGAGACGATCATTGTCCATACCCCACAGATTGTTACCATTCCAACCGCCGACGAGTCCATACAGGTCTTCCAGACTACTCATCGTATAATCCTTCTTTGCCAGCTCTTCCATGTCAACATAAGAAACGCCACCGAGAAGATGGTCGGCATCCTTATCACGGAAAGCAACATGGACTTTCTTTTTTGCCACGATTGAATCAGCATCGTCAGCGGTCTGAGCATTAACTGTCATTGGCGATGCTGCCAGCATGGCAAAGAGAAATATATTTGTCTTTATATTTTTCATAAATTTTTATTTTCTCTATTCGTTATTCACATTAACTAGCGCAAAGCGCGTCTTACCATCCTGGATTCTGTTTAAATCCTTCATAGAGATATACATCCTTCTCTGGGAATGGGAACCAGTAGTGCTTAGCTTCCAAATGACGCTTGATGAGCGACTTATGACGGAAATTAGCTACCTGAGCATCCTTTGGATCATTCTTCTTGAACCAGCTAGCATTCTGCATACGTTCAAACTCATGAGAGTACTTCTCCGTATAAGGAGCCTCGGTCAGGAGCAACCAACGCTGCAGGTCACACCAGCGGAAACCTTCGAAAGAAAGTTCTACGGCACGCTCGCGACGTACCTCATCAAGGAAGTGTTCGCGAGTATCCAGGAAGTTGTCCTGTACACCTTCCATGCCTACGCGTTCACGAAGTGCATTGATAGCGCCAACAGCAGATACTGATGGGCAATACAACGTTACAGTCTTCAAATCTTTCACATCATGTGAGAAGCCTGCCATAGCCTCGGCAAACATCAGATAGACATCAGCCAGACGCATGTAAGGAAGGTAGGTCTGCAAGTTATGACCCCAGTCATACCACTTATCACCGATGTTACACTGGTGAGGAACCAGCTTCTGAATGAAATAACCCGTGCTACTACCATTATCTACAGCACGCATAGCACCGTCTGTATAGAGAGAGCAATACTCATGCTCCTTCTGGGCAGCGTTCAAACCATCAGTCTTGAGGACATAATGGAAACCATCGAATACGATGTCATGATAGAAGCGAGGATCACGTCCCTTATAAGGATGTGTAGGATCCCACTCAGCCTTTGGATTAATCACATAGTGACCATTCTCAACCAGATAGATGGGCTGGCCATTGGCCATTCCGTACTGGTCAATCAAGTTACCTGTAGGATGGTGGATAATGTTGTCATGCTCTACGATACCAGCCACCTTAGGACCGAAAATCTTAGCACAGTTCCAGTTAGATGAGTTGGCACCTGGGTGTGCGCCACGGAAAATAGCCTCATCTACACCTGGCATCTTCCATCCATCACCTTCAGTATAGAATATACCTGAGTAAGTCTTATTCTTCAGCTCATCCGTTTTCTCTTCATGATCGTAGATGCTTGCATACTTGAATTCAGCCAGTTTGTAAGATACCTGACCTTTAGCCACCAAATCAAGTGCTCGACCAAGCGCCTCGGCAGCCTTCTTACAGTACTTCTCATCATAATCATAAGTCTTGCCATTCTGGCTGGCGCCTAACAGAACAGGCTGACCACCCTTGTTCCACTTTTCAAACTCCTTCATCAAAGGAGAGCCGGCCCAGAGGTAGCACTTACCCAGATAGCAGAGTGCCATGAACTTATTGGCACGCAACTGGTTCCAGGTTTCAGTTCCGTTGTCTTTAGCAACAAGCGTCTTGTCCCAATCCGCAGGATCCAATGGAAGGAGCTCAGAAGCACGCTCAAAATCTTCTGCACAACGGTCAGCACACTCCTGGAAAGACAGGCGTGGAAGCTCGGGGATATGACCATCCACAAATGCCTTGTCAATATAAGGAAGACCACCAAAGTAGCACATCAGCTCGAAGTGCCACCATGCACGGAAGAAATACATCTGTCCGAGCAACAGGTCACGCTCCTCATCAGTACCAACCATTGAATTGATATTCTCAATACCTAAGTTACACTTACGAATGCAATACCAAGAGTTTCTCCACAGAGAACTTCTGTCACCATTCAGCCAGCACTGGCTATTAGTGTACCAGTTACGGTAGTTACCCAGGTCAACCTGGTGATCCATGTGTGCATAGCCTTCAGGGTTATGAACAGCGTCATCACCAAAGTTCCATGCGGTACAATAGTTGACCATCTCCTTACTGGGAATCAAACTGTATATTTCCTCAATATAACCCTGGAAATTTTTGAAGTTTTTGAACGCCTCATCCTCTCGTATGATAGAATCCGGATCCTTATCGAGCCAGTCTGTGCAAGAAGTGAGCGAAACACCTCCTGCCAACAAGAGCAGCGAGCCACAGAAGAGGGTTTTTATATTCTTAATATATTTCATAATTGTATTCACGATTAAATGTTGAGCTTAAAGCCAATGTTATAACGTCTAACAGTTGGGTAGGCACCACCGCCACCACTCCATCCGTAGTTACTCTCACGGTCGTCAGGCATCTTAGTAATCAGGAAGAGGTTGTTACCATTCAGGTAAACCTTCAAGCTCGAGAAGCCAAGTTTCTTAATCCATCCCTTGGTCCAAGTGTAGGCAATCTCCACATTCTTCAGACGGAAGTATGAACCATCGAAGAGATACTGTGTACCATCATTGTAAGAAACCTGAGTAGTGAAACGAGGTACAACAACCTCACCATCATTATCAACAGGATTCCACCATGTACCATTATCATAAACGGTCAACAGCTTATTACTGAAAGAGGTAAGACCTACATCACGCGTAACACCCGTTACGCCATAGAGCTGAGCGAAGCAGCTAAAGCCTTTCCACTCCCAACCGATAGTCGCATTGTAGGTATGCTCTGGGTTACCAGTGTAACCGTAAGGAGCCTGGTCGTATGTCTCGTCAACAACACCATCTGCATTGAAGTCAACAATGTAGTGGTCACCAATCAGCACCTGACTATCGTCCTTCTCACGTTTAGGAGTACTATAGAGTTCGTCATAGGTACCGATGAAACCATTATCGATGAATGATACATACTGACCCTGAGAATAGCCCTGTGCTCTACGATAAGATGGCAGCAATGCGGGGTCATCCTTAATAATAATTGTATTATGTGCGTAGGTATAGTTGGCATTAGCCCAGAAACGCATACCATTCTTCAGCACCTTATTGAAGCGAACCTCAAACTCGAAACCAGAGTTCTTGATTTCACCCTTATTGATATCAGGAGTTGTGGCTGCACCATAATAAGAAGGTACAGAACGGTTAGCACCAGAAACGAAGATGTCCTTACGATCATCACGGAACCAGTCGAAGCTACCTGCGAACATACCGCCCAGCAATGCATAGTCGAAACCGAGGTTCTTCTTCAATACTGTTGCCCACTTCAAGTCGGGAGCAGCAATAGTACTTTCCTTATAACCCTGGAATGCGCTCTCAGTATCATTAATGTTCATGTGTACCTTACCTAATGAAGACCACTGGTTCAGGTAAGCCCAACGAGCACCTGCGTTATCGTCACCGATTTCACCGATAGATCCA
Source organism: Prevotella sp. (assembly GCA_024692385.1). Lineage (GTDB taxonomy): Bacteria > Bacteroidota > Bacteroidia > Bacteroidales > Bacteroidaceae > Prevotella. The sequence goes on from JAILMS010000107.1 coordinate 13,307, forward strand.
CGAATCTTTAACATATCGATGATTCTCTTCTCCTTCAGCTTCTTCATGAAAGGTTCTTCTGTAACCATCCAACCGGCAGCACCTGAGCAGAAGAAAGCGAAACGAAGATCTGGAGAGAACTTCTGTGAACCGTTGTAAGCACCGTTGAACTCAGCAAAATACTTGCTATTATAATCATAGGTAGTACGGAATACCCAGTCCTCACGACGATTCTCGAGCTCAGCATTACCTGCATACATACGACGCTTCCAGTTACCCATCAGCGTCACGTTATGCTTACCGAACTGACGAGCCCAGAAGAGCTGGAGTGACATTTCCGTAGCGCGGTTAGTAGAACTAACGCTACCAGCTTCATGTGACCAGTCCACTTTTTCATAGAAGTCAAAACCAGTCTGAGAATAAATCTGGTTTTCTGGACGAAGTACACCATCCTCAGGAAGCATATACATTCTCTTAGCTTTGTGATCACCACCCTTCTGGTTAATACCACGATTACCCTCATTGAACTGGTTATCCCAAGAAATAGTACCACGAGCAATCAGGCCCTTCGTAATGAAACCGAGATCCTGCTCCAAGGCAAAGTCGGTGAATACACGAGTATTTGTCTTCAACTCATAACCAGACAGTGCAACGTTCTGAGGAGAGTTGGCAACGTTTGATACCAATGGATAATAACCCCAAGCTCCGTCAGAGAACTGAACAGGGAATACGTTGGGTGGCATACCGTATGCACCGGCCCAGTTCTGCTGCTGGAAGAACTCACCGCTATTACCATAATAATAACGTGGGGTCTTCTGCTGTGCATTAGAACCAGCCAAGTTCACCTTGAACTGAGTAGTCTTTGTAATCTGGAAGTCCAAGTTTGAACGTACATTCAAACGGTTGTAAGCATAACCACCCTCATAACCCTGGTGGTTATCCCAGATGCGGGTCATATCACCCTCATTCTGATAGTCGAATGAAACGAAGTACTTCACAAACTTAGTACCACCCGAGATATTCAGGTTGGTATTATAAGACATAGCAGTACTCTTGAACATCTCATCCTGCCAGTCTACGTTAGGATAACGTTCTGCCTGGCTATAGTCGCCGAGGTACTTACCGGTAGCATCATAATTAGGCTTGACGGTATAGTCCTGATTGCGGAAATTATTAATAAAGGTTTGTGGACGATAGTATGCCCAAGAAGCAGCACCACCAATAGCGAGCTCATGCTCCAGTGCCTCATTACGCATCATGTAGCCATCGTAAGAATCATACTTACGAGGAAGTTTAGATACAGCCTTCAAAGTGGCGTTGAAACCAACATCGATACGAGCCTTACCTTCCTGACCACGCTTAGTAGTAATCAGCACAACACCGTTAGCACCTTCCACACCGTAAACGGCGGTAGCAGAGGCATCCTTCAGCACAGAGATAGTTGCCACTGAGGTAATGTCCACAGACTTAATCTCACGCTTTACACCATCCACCAGGATCAGTGGCTGAGCATCTGTGTTCCAAGCGGCAGCACCACGAATGTAGATTCGGGGGTCTTCCTCACCAGGCTGACCGGTAGAAGCGATGGTTGCAACACCAGGAAGGTTACCAGTGAGGGCTGCACCCACACTACCAATACCTGCTGCGCGCTCCAAAACTTCACCCGTGGTCTGCGTGATAGCACCTACCACCGAAGCTTTCTTCTGCTGACCGTAACCTACGACAACGACTTCCTCCAGCTGAGTGTCATCCTGCAAAGTTACCTTAAATTTACGTTGCTTTCCCACCTTGATTTCCTTTGTGGTCATACCCACATACGAAATCACCAGTACAGATGACTCTGAGGGAACCTTCAAATGGAAGTTACCATCGAAATCAGTCACCGTACCGAGGGAAGGCTTTCCCTTAACTATCACCGAGGCTCCAATCAAGGGATCCGCGGCTCCGTCCGTGACAGTACCACTTACTGCGACATCCTGGGCCTGCATCGTTGTGCAGAACGCCATTAACACAAGAATCGTGGAAACAGTCTTTCTGATCAATTGTTTTAGATTCTTCATTTTGTCAGATTTT
>JAILMS010000154.1 GCA_024692385.1 Prevotella sp.
TTTTTAGTAGTAAAATTTAAAAGAAGAAATGAACACTTTAAGTTACAAGACTGTTTCCGTATCTAAGGAAGCTGCTCGCGAGCAGAAGGAATGGGTCGTTATCGACGCTACCGATCAGGTAGTAGGCCGTCTCGCATCTAAAGTAGCTAAGATTATCCGCGGAAAGTACAAGCCCACTTTCACTCCTAATCAGGACTGTGGTGACAACGTTATCATCATCAATGCCCAGAAGGTGGTATTTACTGGTAAGAAAGAGACCGACAAGGTCTACACTCGCTACACAGGCTATCCTGGTGGCCAGCGTTTCAACACTCCCGCCGAGCTCCGCAAGAAGCCCTTCGGTGTTGAGCGCATCATCAAGCACGCCGTGAAAGGTATGCTGCCCAAAGGCCCCCTCGGTCGCGCCCTGCTGAACAACCTCTATATCTATGAGGGTACAGAGCACAAGCACGAGGCTCAGAAGCCCAAGGCTATCGACATCAACCAGTACAAGTAAATTAAAGATTAAAGATTAAAAATTAAAAAGATGGAATACATCAACGCAATAGGTCGTCGCAAGAGCTCAGTAGCTCGCGTTTATCTGTCAGAGGGTACTGGCAAGATCACGATCAACAAGAAAGACTTGGAAGTTTACTTCCCCTCTGCCATCCTGCAGTATGTTGTTAAGCAGCCGCTGAACCTGCTGGAGGTAGCTGAGAAATATGACATCAAAGCCAACCTCGACGGTGGCGGTTTCACTGGCCAGAGTCAGGCTCTGCGCCTCGCCATTGCCCGTGCATTGGTAAAGGTGAACGCTGAGGACAAGAAGAACTTGAAAGACCATGGTTTCCTGACCCGCGATGCTCGTGAGGTTGAGCGTAAGAAGCCCGGTCAGCCCAAGGCACGTCGTCGCTTCCAGTTCAGTAAGCGTTAATCCAACTGGACTGCGTTTAGTATCTAAACCGTTGGGATTCCTTTGGACTACCCTTCGGCTGATTCTAACAATCAATAGAATTAAAAAGAAAGTAAACAATTTAAGAAGAAAATCAAAATGGCAAGAACAAATTTTGACCAATTGCTGCAGGCTGGCTGCCACTTCGGCCACCTGAAGCGTAAGTGGAACCCCGCAATGGCTCCTTACATCTATACTGAGCGTAATGGTATTCATATCATCGACCTGCACAAGACAGCAGAGATGATTGACACCGCTGCCGATGCACTGAAGCAGATTGCCAAGAGTGGCAAGAAGGTGCTGTTCGTCGCTACTAAAAAACAGACCAAGGAAATCATCGCCGAGAAGGCTCAGAGCGTTGGTATGCCTTACGTTATCGAGCGCTGGCCGGGTGGTATGTTGACCAACTTCCCGACTATCCGCAAGGCCGTGAAGAAAATGGCGAACATCGACAAGCTCATGCAGGATGGTACTTACGCTAACCTGTCAAAGCGCGAGCTGCTGCAGGTAACTCGTCAGCGTGCCAAGTTGGAGAAGAACCTCGGTTCTATCGCCGACCTGACCCGTCTGCCCAGCGCCCTGTTCGTAGTTGACGTGCTGAAGGAGCAGATTGCAGTTCGTGAGGCTAATCGTCTGGGTATTCCCGTGTTCGGTATCGTTGATACCAACAGCGACCCCAAGAACATCGACTTCGTTATTCCCGCTAACGACGACGCCAAGGACTCTGTAGAGGTTATCCTCTCTGCCTGCTGCGCTGCCATCAACGAGGGTATTGAGGAGCGTAAGGTTGAGAAGGCTGACGAGAAGGCTGCCGATGCTCAGGCTGAGGCCGAGGCTGAAGAGGCAAAGCCCAAGCGTCAGGCTCGTCGTCCCCGCAAGAATGCCGAGGAGGCTGCTGAGGCTCCCGCCGCTGAGGAGGCTGCTCCCGCTGCAGAAGAGACCGCAGAGTAAGATTAAGAATTAACGATTAAACATTAAAGATTATTATGGCTATTTCAATTGACGATATCAAGAAGCTTCGCGCTATGACCGGCGCAGGCCTGGCTGACGTAAAGAAGGCACTGACCGAGGCAGAGGGCGACTTCGACAAGGCTAAGGAGCTGCTCCGTGAGCGCGGCCTGGCTATCGCTGCTAAGCGTAGCGACCGTGAGACCTCTAATGGTTGTGTACTCGTAAAGAGCGTTGACGGCTTTGCTGCCATGCTCGCCCTGAAGTGCGAGACCGACTTCGTTGCCAACGGTGCTGACTTCATCGCTTTGACTCAGAGCATCCTCGACGCTGCCATCGCTGCTAAGGCTACCGATTTGGAGGCTGTTAAGCACCTGACTGTTAACGGTCAGACCGCTCAGGAGGCTGTAACACAGCGCTCTGGTATCACTGGTGAGAAGATGGAGCTGGACGGCTACCTGACTCTCGAGGGTGATAACATCGAGGTCTACAACCACATGGGTAAGAACACACTGTGCACCATGGTACAGACCAACAAGCCCGCTGCCGAGCAGGGTCACCTCGTAGCTATGCAGGTTGCTGCTATGAAGCCCGTTGCTCTGGACGCTGCCAGCGTTGACCAGAAGATTCTCGACGAGGAGTACAAGACTGCTGTTGAGAAGACCAAGCTGGAGCAGGTAGAGAAGTTCGTTGAGATGAAGCTTAAGAAGGCTGGCCTGAACCCCAACCTCGTTGACTCTGAGGATCACATCGAGAGCAACATGGCTAAGGGTTGGCTGACTCAGGAGCAGGCAGACGAGGCTCGCAAGATCATTGCTGACGCAAAGGTTGAGGGCGAGGCTAACCTGAAGTTGCCTATGATTGAGAACATCGCCAAGGGTCGTGTTCAGAAGTTCCTGAAGGAGAACTGTCTGGTTGACCAGGAGTTCCAGTTCGGTGACGGCGACAAGGCTACTGTTGCTCAGTGGCTCGCTAAGCAGGACAAGGATCTGAAGATCACCGCTTTCAAGCGCTTCACACTCGTTGCTGACTAATCAATAGTTAACGCAATAATAAAAAAGGGAACAACCAATCGGTTGTTCCCTTTTTCTATTTCTCCATTTCTCATTGCAACGCCACACTTTGACCTGAAGGTCAAAGAATTTCTCATTTTCTCATTTTCTCATTTTCTCATTTTCTCAATTCCTCCATTTCTCAATTTCTCAATCTTTCTATACTGCCATAGTTCCAAGGAATTGATGATGTTCTGCCACAGCACATAGCAGCCAGCACCGACAGAAGCCACGGGGTGAAGATACATGTAAGCAACCCAGATACTCAATGCCGTATTCTTCTGGAATAGTGCCTGACCAGCGTTGATTTCCTCACCAAGACGATTTCCGATAGCACGACCGATACCAAACTGTACCCAACAGAGCATAAAGGTGGTGACGGCTATCATCAACAACAGTGTCAGGGAGGCTTCGCTATGCACGATATTCTTTACCGTGATGCCAGTAGTAATAGACAGCGAGATGGCCCAGAAATAAAAGCTGAGGTTGGGCATTGCAGCGATTCTTGCACAGATACCCTTCACATAATGTTGCATTATCCATCCTAACACTAACGGCAACAGGAGGACAATGCTTACCTTCTCCAAGATAATCAGAAAAGCCTCAAAGAAAGAGACCTTGATAGCCTGCTCCAACATCGGGAACACTAAGGGTATCAACAAAGCCGATGCCAATGACGATATCAACACATAGGTAGTCATTGTCGAGATGTTACCTCCCAACTTACCCGTCACCACAGGTGATGCCGATGCTGCTGGTCCGATGATACACGTCAACAACGCCTCGGCCAACAGCTTGTTCTCCACGTCATCCTGCACCAGAAATACGACACCGATATTAGCAGCAATCAACAGCAGCTGAGCCACTAATACCCATACATGCCAGCGATGTGGGCGCATCTGATGGAAATCCACCTTACAGAACGTGACAAACAACGTCAGGAAGACGAACAGCGGGAAGATGACATCGAACACGGGAGACAGCGTAGTGCCTAACTCATCGAGTTGCGGCACATAATAGAACGTCAGATAACAGATGGTACCCACGGTGATGGATACTGGCAACGTCCAATTCTTTAGAAAGCTGATGATATTCATAATTAGTGTACAAAGTTACAAATAAAATAAAGAATAAAGATGGAAGATAAAAAAAAAATTGTACCTTTGTGTCATAAAAACAATCTTATTATGCTCGTAAAAACCTATTGCTCAGCCGTCAACGGACTGGATGTCAACACCGTAACCTGCGAGGTCAGCATGTCACGTGGCGTACAGTTTCACCTGACAGGACTGGCCGATACCGCCGTTAAGGAGAGCTACGACCGCATCAAAGCAGCCTTAGTCAACAACGGTTTCAAGATGCCCTCCATGGACATCACCATCAACCTATCACCTGCAGACATTAAAAAAGAAGGCTCTGGCTATGACTTGCCATTAGCCATCGGCATCCTTGCTGCCAATGGCAAGGTAGAAGACGGAAGCCTCGACAAATATATGTTGGTTGGCGAGTTAGGACTCGACGGTCATCTGCAACCCATTCGTGGAGCACTACCCATCGCCATCCGTGCCCGTAAAGAGAACTTCAAAGGTCTCATCGTACCACAACAGAATATCCGTGAAGCTGCCGTCGTGAACAATCTGGAGGTTTACGGTATGGAGACACTCATGGACGTTATCCACTTCTTGAATGGTACAACGACCTATCAGCCTACCATCATCGACACGCGCCGCGAGTTCTACGAACAGCAGAACCAATACGACCTCGATTTCTCAGACGTCAAAGGACAAGAGAGCGTCAAACGTGCGTTGGAGGTAGCAGCAGCCGGTGGTCATAACCTCATCATGATTGGTCCGCCAGGAAGCGGCAAATCCATGCTGGCTAAGCGCCTGCCGTCGATTCTTCCTCCACTGTCACTGGCAGAGAGTCTGGAGACCACGCAGATACATAGCGTTGCAGGAAAGATCAGTCGCGAGACCAGCCTCATCAGCCAGCGTCCTTTCCGTGCTCCTCACCATACCATCTCACAAGTAGCCCTCGTAGGTGGTGGTAACAATCCACAGCCAGGCGAGATATCGTTAGCCCATAATGGTGTGCTCTTCCTTGACGAGATGCCAGAACTAAGTCGCAGCGTTCTCGAAGTGCTGCGCCAACCACTGGAAGACCGTAAAATCAGTATTAGTAGAGCTAAATACAGTGTAGAATATCCCTGTTCATTTATGTTAGTGGCAAGCATGAACCCTTGCCCATGCGGATATTATGGTGACCCTACGCACAACTGCGTCTGTACGCCGGGACAGATACAACGCTACATGAACAAGATTAGCGGTCCCCTACTCGATCGTATCGATATTCATTGCGAGATACAGGCCGTGCCGTTCTCTGAACTCAGCCAGATGCAGCCTGGCGAACCAAGTGCAAACATCCGTGAGCGCGTCATTGCCGCTCGTAAGATACAAGAGGAGCGTTTCAAACCTTTCAAAGGCATTCACTGCAATGCGATGATGACGGAGAAGATGCTCCACGAATTTGCTGAGCCCGACGAGCAATCCCTCGAAATGCTGCGCATGGCCATGGAGCGACTCAAGCTCTCTGCCCGTGCTTACAGTCGCATACTCAAGGTGGCACGTACCATCGCCGACTTAGAGGGTTCAGAAAAGGTCCAAAGCCAGCATATCGCCGAGGCCATCGGTTATAGGAACTTGGATAGAGGCGATTGGGCAGAGAGGGGAATGTAAGTAATGCAATGTTACATCATAAACAACGAATAAAAATGGAAGCAAAAAGAGGATTGATGATATTGGCTGCTGTGCTGACAATCAGCGTCACAAGTGTATTAACGTCGTGTTCGGACGACAACAGTGAACCCACATCGGCCACCGACCCACTGCCGTATCCGCAGGAGTATATCGACAACAAAGACCTGTCGGTGAAGCCGGGCGACAGTTTTTTCGACTACTGTAATGGCTCGTGGCTAGCCGCGAACCCCATTCCATCAGACGCGACAAAGAACCTTGGCGGACTATATGCTGCCGATGACAAGATGAACGAAAGGATAGAGCAGTTGAAGACCAGGGTGGCGGACATAGGCAAGTTCTTCACGCTGATGGACCAGATTCATAGCCATGCCGAGGCATCACGTACCTATATTGCCGCTCAGAAGGCAAAGATTCAGAAGCCCGCGAGCAAGGAAGAGGCCTACCGCACTATCGGCAAGATGTATCGGGATGGTGTCAATGTATTGCGCATGTCGTTTGAGGCCATATGGGACAAGACACAGCTGAAGGGCGTGTTGCTGCCAAAAGAGGATATCCTGCCGAATGAGGACGTGATAGCCAGGCTGCAGGAACAGGAACGCATGCCGCTGACAAACACTCGTGCTGTCGGCAAGAAGAGCATACCCGCTTTGCTGGCCGAGGGTTTGGGATTCGACCCCTCGCTGATTTTGATTACGGACGACGAAGATAAAGAGTGGGAAAAAATATGGAACACCTATACGGTGGACCAGTTGTACCAAATGATGCAGGACGCATGGCTGGAATACGAAGCCTACGCCGACGAAGCAGGACTGGCGGCCTATAATGCTACGCTGCCCCTCAATAAACAGATGACAAAAGAGAAGCTGCTCAGCAGTGCCCGCACGGCACTGGCCTACACCATTTCCTACCACCTGCAGCAGCAGTTCATACCGCAGAGTCTGAAGGATAAGTATCTGAGTGTCACCAAGGAGATTCAGGCTGCTCTGCGCAAACGTATCGAGAAGGTGGACTGGATGAGCAAGACCACCAAGCAGAACGCCATTGACAAGATAGACCATTACACGCTAAACATTGGTTTCCCCGACCAGTGGCATACGGACTGCATCCCCGCCCTGACCGACTGTACCACGATGGTGGAAGCCCTACACCGACTGAATGCAGGCAACGCCCAGCTGCTGGCCAAGCTGATAGGTACTAACGAGATATTCTCGTACTATCTGACGATGACGGGCATCGACAGTAATGGTAATTTGATGCCGCTGGACCTGACGCTGGTAAATGCCACTTATTCACCAACCTTTAATTCTGTGACCATTTACCCTGCTATGTTCCTGCCTCCCATGATACCTGACGGTGAGGTCAGCGAGGCCTGCTACTATGCCGTGTTCAGCATCATCGGCCACGAATTCACTCACGGCTTCGACAACAACGGTGCCAAGACAGACAAATACGGTCAAAGAAAGAACTGGTGGGCAGTGACTGACATCATGAACTTCCAGGACCGCATCGAGAACCTGATTCGTACTTACAGCAACATGGAACTCGACCCGCAGCGCGAAGCACTCTTCTTCTGTGACGGCGAACGCACGCAAGGTGAGAATATTGCCGACTTGGGGGGATTCCTGACAGCACTCGACGCCTATATGGCGCGTCTCGACGGCCAGGGATTCACCGGCGAGACGCGTAACGAGCAGCTACGTAAGTTCTACGAGTCGTATGCACACGTCTGGTGCATACAGTATGGTCAGAAGAAGTTCGACATCCTCAAGAAGAGTGATGTACACGCCCATGCCCGACTGCGCGTCAATGGTGTGGTGATGAATACCGACCTCTGGTACGACCTCTACGGCGTGAACCGCAACAATCTGTTGTATCTGCCCGTCGAGCGTCGCGCATACATTTGGTAATTAAGATATGAAATATATAGGACATTTAGTAGCATTTATCACAGTGGCGATATGGGGTAGCACCTTTGTTTTTACAAAGATGTTGCTTATCAACGGTTTATCACCTGCCCAGATATTTACCCTACGTTTTCTGATAGCCTATATTCTGTTGCTGGCCTTCGAACTAATCATTAAGAGGCAATCGTTCCGACTTTTCAGCCAGTCGTGGCGAGATGAATTCATCATGTTCTTGTTAGGTATATTAGGAGGATCCTTATATTTCCTTACCGAGAATGCCGCCATGCTCTTCACCACAGCCACGAACACATCACTCATCGTATGCTCCTGTCCACTATTCGCCATGCTACTTATAGCATTGGTATATCGCAAGACGGAGCATTTCACGGGTATACAAATCATGGGATCCGTGCTGGCCTGCTTGGGAATGGCCGTAGTAGTCATCAATGGACGGTTTGTGCTACATCTCTCCCCCGTAGGTGACTTATTGGCTTTTGGTGCCTGCCTTTGTTGGGCTTTTTATTCCTTGATTATAAAGCCGATATCAGAACGCTACTCTTCCCTATTTATCACTCGTAAGGTGTTCTTCTACGGACTACTGACGATACTCCCCTATTATCTCTTATATCCAGGCTTTCCTTCCTTTGAGGTTATCTTCAGAAGTGACGTACTCTGGAATTTGTTATTCCTCAGTGTCGTTGCCTCTATGATTTGTTTCATTGCCTGGAACTGGGTTCTTTACAAACTTGGCACCGTCACGGCTACTAATTGGGTTTACTTCAACCCCATTACCACCATCCTCTTTGCCTGGTGGTTGCTAAACGAGCAAATCACCATCTGGTTTCTATTAGGTAGTGTTATGATTCTCATCGGCATGTACCTGTCAGAGAAGCATGATTAAGAGCACTGATAGCATTAAAAAATGAAGACTACTCTTCTGCTGCCTCAGCGGCTTTAGCAGCAGCTTTGGCAGCTTTACGAGCCGCTTTTGCCTCTGCCTTTGCAGCCTTACGGGCGGCTTTCTCTTCAGCTTTGAGAGCCTTTTCTTCAGCTTTAAGGGCTTTCTTCTCAGCACGGGCAGCCTCACGCTCTGCTTTCTGCTCAGCCCGTAGCGCTTTACGTTCTGCCTTTTGTTCGGCACGGGCAGCGCGGCGTTCCTCCCTGGCCTGCTGCTTAGCCTCCTTTTTGGCAGCACGACGCTCGTCACGAGCAGCCTTATCCTCGTCAGACATCTTATGGAACTTAATGCCTGGCTTGATCTTCGTCTTCTTCATCTCGTTGGTGTTAGTAAACGAGAAGCCGCAGAGCACATCCATGCGCTTGCCCTTGACGGTGATGTTACCCGTAGCCACCGCAGCGTCGCTCTCCAGCTCGGCGAATAGGTTACGGACTTTTACCTTCTTGTATTTACCTTCAGTCACCTCGGCATTCACACTACCGATAGGCAGCTTGCCACCTTTCAGTGCACGCATCTTCGCCGTGCGTGGTTTCGAGATATCAAATTTAAAGTCTGCCTTACAAGCTATCTTGCCCAGATCGGGCATATCCATCGCCTTACCCAACTCAAAAGAGTCGGTACGGACAGTACCAAATACATACTTATTCAACTCGTCAAGGGCGAACTGGAAATTCAACTGTCCCAGTGCCGTATGCAACAGACCAGCAAACTGCTCCTTCTTCCACAGTACATCAAAATGACCATGATAGGTAATATTACCCAAGGCATGCAGCTGCTTCATCATGAACTTCTTGACAGGGAACTGGTTGATGACATGCTCGGCATAGGCACCATCCGTTGTCATCTTCTGGACATCGAAGTGGACACGCAAGGCGTATTTGTTTTTCAGATTACTGATACGTCCGGAAGCAGCAATGTTTAGCTTGCGATCTGATGTATTGACCACTACATTACGGAAACGCATCTCATTATCATTACCACTCATCTGCGTCTGCAGATTCAGAGGGATAGAGAACTTGCTGAGCACAGGAGCAAAAGGACGGGCGATGTCTTTCAACAATACGCGGCCACGAATCTGCGGAGCGCTATAAGACAAGGGGCGTCGCTCTTTTTTGCTTGGCAACTGGATATCTGCACTGGCAATATTCAGCGTAGTATGGGCCAACTTAATAACAACATCACCGAGATGAGCCGTGCGCTTGTTGGCATTTACTTTCAGCTGCAAATCGTTAATGTTCAATCCCGAATTGCGATCAAGAATCTTTCCGTCGCTGATGGTAGCTACCAACGTATCCTTACCAATAGAGTCGAGACTAACAAGCATGTGTGCTATCACATCAAAATGGCCAACGTCGAAAGCGCCACGCTTGGGCTTGTTCGCATTCTTACGAAGCTTATGATTGTCAGTATGGTAGCAGAGGTCATCAATGGTCAGCATCCGCCTGCCCGCATCGTCAACAGCATCCAGCAATCCGAGTCGAATACGTACATCAACATCACCTTTTTTCGTATGTTGTACAAAGGCAGTAGTGAGCTCACGCAACTCAACGGTCTGGAGGTTTTTCTTGCTCTTCTTATAACGTAAGCTGCTTAACTCGGCATGCGTAGTATCATTGTAACTAACCTTGATATCCTCTAAAGCCAGTTTCTTGACATCGATGACCATCGGTTTCTTAGCCTGCGTCGTGTCGACAGCCACAGAATCTACCTGTGGTTGCTTCTTGCTCTTGAAAGCATCGATGACAAACTGGTAATTTGCTACTGAGTCGCTGTCGCTGGCAGGCTTATACAGGCGAGCCTCCAAGCCACGAATCTTGGCTTGTGAGATATTGACCTCTTTATGTAATAGCGGAAGTAGTTTCAGGTCAACGCCCAACTCGCGCATCTGAAACATCTTGCGCTGTTGACGGTCATCAATCTCAACGCCATAAAGACGCACGCCCTGGTCGATGATACTGACGCTTGCCTTCTCGATATGTACCGTAGTCTGCAAATAGTCACTCAACAGCTCTGTTGCCTTCTGCACCAGACGGTCTTGAACGGCACTCGTATGGAAAGCTGCAAAGGATATGCCCAGCAGTAATACGATGGCAGCCAAAAGGCCCACCACTACTTTCAATGTCAAGACTACGGATTTTTTCATAAGCTTTTGTAATTATTGGCAGAGGATCAGATCATTGAGGTATCAGCTTCTTTACTCTCTCTTCCAATTCCTGTATCGTCAGGTCACGGTCGACCACCCGGCCACTTGAACCTATCAGAATATTAGAAGGTACATCACCTATACCGAATTTCTGGAGAAGAGGAGTATCCCACATACGTCCATCACACACTGTAGACCATTTGAGCGAGTCGCGTGCTATGAAGCGTCGACAAATATCTGTCTGGGCATCCAGACAGATGCTGAGCACTGCCAGCTTGTCGCCATAGGTTTTCTTCATCTGCTTCAGACGCTGCTGGAAAGTTGTGCTCGGATAGCTCCATGTAGCCCATGAGGTCACCACACTTACCTTGCCTCTCAAATCAGCATCTGTTACCTTCTTACCATCAATATCTACTGCGGAGAATTTGGGAACCATGGCATTCAAACCGCAACTCTCCAACTGTTTCAGCTGGCGTCTCAGTTGCAAGAGGCCGACATTGTCAGGCTGCTCCTCCAAGAGCATCTCCGTCAATACACGAGCCTGTCGGTAATCTGCGTTCTTGGTCTGCGCAAAGTAGCGGTGCAATAAATAGATACTAACACGGGTATCTCGATTATCCTTGATATACTCGCTAATAGCATCTGGGATGTCAGGAGGTGTGAGGTCGTTAAGTTTCAGACGCAACATCGTCATATCCTCATTCTCCGTTGTACCCTCGATGATTAGTTCTTTCATATGTGTGGCATCACCCTTCACAGTCACCTTGGCACCAGGCTCAGCAAAGATGGGCTGTTCTGAATAGTTCGGGAATACCACAATCATCATGGTGGGTTCGTCTAATTCCTTCTCATAGGAGAAACGGCTGTCGCGCACTCGGATAGTGTCGAAGCCCATCATGTCTCCGTCAGGACTATATATCCAGAACTCACCCTGATTGAAGTTACGCAAGCGGCCCTCGAGACGGAAATTTCCGCTCTTAGAGCCGCATGCGACCATCATCAGCGCACATAGTATAATACTAAATACGTTCTTCAATTGCAATGATAATTACTTCTTAAACTCCAGATCGCTGGCAGCATAATCTTTCAGTGAGGGGTCTTTCTGAATAGCAGAACGCAGGAATGACTGAGCAGCATCGTCGTTACCCTGACGAGCATTAACGATAGCCTGCAGATAGTCGGTCATACCATCGGCCTTCTCTACGTTCTTCAGTGTCTGAGCTGCCTTAGCATAGTTCTTATTTAAAATCTGTGCCAGAGCTGCACTATTTGAGTTGACACCATTGAAATCCTGCTCAGCCAATGCATAGTTACCCTGTGCCAGATGCAGGTTACCCAGCGTCTCTGCCAGTCCTGCAGCATTACCTGCCTGACCGATATAGTTCTCAGCAGCCTTAACATCGCCACGCTGCAATGCCAACAGTCCGAGATTAGCCTTCGTCTCAACACAAGCAGCACCCGTAGCAGCAGCCTGTGTCAGATAGCGCTGTGCTTCGTCATAGTTGCCCTTGCTATAAGCCAATGCTGCAAGGTTATTATATGAACGGGCATCCTTAGGATAGAGACGTGCCGTTGTCTTCAAGATATCCTCCTGCTCAGCGGGAGTCTCTGCAATAGAGGCTGCATAAATCAACTCCTCAACACTCAGCTTAGAAGGATTGTTCTTGTACTCGTTGAAGATAGTCTCGTCATCACGGCCCAGTGTCTCGTAGTTAATCGTCAGACGAGCACGACGCAACTCAGGAAGAATACCATCAGCCAGTTCCTTGAAACCATGGCTCATGTTCTTAATCTGCTGTTCACGCTCCTGAGGATCCTTATACATAGACAACACGCGAAGGATGACATCCTTATCCTGAATGTCGCTGGCCTGTACCAACTGCTGGAAGCCCTCCCAGTCTTGAGCAGTATAGTTAGCCTCAACATCGGTATCAACATTTGTCTTCTTCATCTGCTGCTTTACAAAGCCCTCAGTATTTTCCTGACGCTTATTAGCCAGCTTCTCATTCAAAGCGAAACCACCATCAGGAGAAGCATAAGCAGACACCTCAATGGTACCCAGCATCATGTTCTCACGATCACCACTGATACGCTTCAACAGGTTGACAAACTCCTGAACAGAATTATTCTGCAGTTCACTCTTACGCAACTCAGCCTGCTGGATGAGGAACTTAATGTTAGCTTCCTGCTTCTGCTCAACCACACGCTGGAAAGCATCGGGAGCGACGCTTGGCTGTGCTGAAGTGAGCGTACGATGATACAGCTCGCTGGTAGCGATGACACCGTCGGCAACCTTGATAGCAGGAACTTCTACCTGCTTCTTACCCAGCTTGGCATCAAATGTCAGGAACAATTCACTCTTCTGCATGGCAGCCTCATAGGGGAAGCTGGTCTTCATGGTATAGTGGCCACCCAACTGATAGCTGATAGTCTGGTCGTTGCCAAGTACCTTCTCACCCTGGAAAGTTGCAGGACGACCCTTCATTGTTTCCTGAACGCCATTCTTCGTATAGCGCAGCTCGGGAGTGACTGTTACAACAGCTTTCTTATTCATGTATTTCTCTGGGAACACACCATTGATAGTGGCATCCACCTGTCCTCCATCAGCAACCAGCGGATTGGGGTTCACCTTGAAATAGTCCCCTGAAAGTTGGCCCAGCTTTCCTGAGCACGATGTCAGCACGGCAACAGCAACTGCTGACAGCATAAGAATGTTCTTTGTTTTCATATTCGTATATATTACTTTTACTTGTTGTTCTAAAATGCAAAGATAAGTAATATATTCGGTATTATGACGAAAAGCATCCATTTTTTAATATTATTGGTTGTTATTTTTATTTTTTTATTTTTTTCTTCTTTAAATTCCGAATTTATGCGTACCTTTGCAGCCGCTTTCAAGGATTCTGTCGGCATAGCTCAGCTGGTTAGAGTATCACCTTGACATGGTGGGGGTCCTTGGTTCGAGTCCAAGTGTCGACACATAAAAAGAGCGCTAATACCAATATGGATATTAGCGCTCTTTTTTGATATTCAACAAAGCTTGTTACTCTGTTGTGCCGCGAGCGGGACTCGAACCCGCACAGCCGTTATGGCCAAGGGATTTTAAGTCCCTCGTGTCTACCATTCCACCATCGCGGCAGCCGTAAGTGGTTGCAAAGGTATGAAAAATTTGGTACACAGCCAAATTTTTCATCAAGAATTATCGTCTGAACACGCTAACTACGCCAAAAGGTCCTGTAGTATTAGCTACATATTTTTCCAAACCCGTGTCGCCATCCTCACCATTCAATAAGAGGCCCCCATTATTCATGTCATATCTACGTTCACATTTCGAACAAGTAGCTATTCCTGTACTGGCCATTACCAAACGGTAGTTGGGGTTGGAGGTATTATTCTCGCGTCGCACGCAATTGGGGCACTGCTCATCGTAAGCTACGAAGCCACCATTGGGGCCATCAGTGTTCAGCGTTTGATAACCTACAATAATACCGTTGTTAAGTCCTATAATAAAGCGGGCTTGAACCTCTTCTGCAGTCTCCGGCTGTTGAGAGGAAAGGCCCTCACTATTCTGGAAATTCAGGTATTTAGCACCCGACCGTGTCGTCTCGGTAATGAGACAGAACACACCACGTGAGGAACTATTGAGCGCGGTAGCCAACGTAGCATCGTTGTGTATCTGGTTGTTGTATGAAAAGCGACATGCCCATGAACTATACTCTTGCTCAGCCTCGCATGATAACAATAGAAGACAAACAAGAAGAAAGAGATAAGAGATGGGAGACCGCCTCATTGTAACAAGTTCTTTTCTGCTATCAGCATCCGTTCAAAGCCAAAGCCAGAGAATATCTGCTGCATCAACTCGATTATGCGGTCGTTGCAGAGATTACCGATAGAACCCTCATGAGTATGATGGATATCCTTATTCGGCTGGAAGGTTCCTGCCTCGATATCAAGTCCGACCTTCTTATAAGCATCACGGAAGGGCATTCCTTCAGATGCGAGGCGATTTACTTCTTCCACAGAGAACATCGGGTCATACATAGGATTGTTGAGAATATCCTCGCGTACCTCAATCTTATTAATAATGTAGGCCGCCATCTGCAGACAATCTTTCAACTCATCGAAAGCAGGCAGGAACACTTCCTTGATGATTTGCAGATCGCGGAAGTAGCCTACAGGCAGGTTATTCATAATGAGTGTCACCTGCTGGGGCAATGCCTGCAACTTGTTGCACTTGGCACGTATCAGTTCAAAGACATCCGGGTTCTTCTTATGTGGCATGATGCTGGAACCTGTAGTACACTCCTTCGGCAGCTTGACAAAGGAGAAGTTCTGGGAATTAAACATACAGGCATCAAATGCCATCTTCGCCAGCGTTCCGGCAATGGTAGCAATGGCGAAACCGACATTACGCTCCGTCTTACCACGCCCCATCTGCGCATAGACCACATTATAATTCATCGAGTCAAAGCCCAACAGGTCGGTAGTCATCTGGCGATTCAGCGGGAACGAAGAACCATAGCCGGCAGCAGACCCCAAAGGATTGCGATTGGTCATCTTGTAGGCAGCCTGCAAGAATAGCAAGTCATCCGTCAGCGACTCGGCATAGGCGCCAAACCATAGGCCGAACGACGAAGGCATAGCCACCTGAAGATGGGTATAGCCAGGCATTAGTACATTCTTATACTGTTCGCTCTTGCTGATTAACTCATCAAAGAGCACTTTGACAGCATCAGCTATCTCCATGAGCTCATGACGGGTAAAGAGTTTCAGGTCTACCAGCACCTGATCGTTGCGTGAGCGTCCAGAATGTATTTTCTTACCCATGTCGCCTAATTTACGGGTCAACATGAGCTCCACCTGTGAGTGAACATCCTCGACACCTTCTTCAATGACGAATTCACCACGCTCACATATCTGATAGATATTCTTAAGTTCGGCCAATAGCAGAGGGAGTTCATCCTTGCCTATCAAGCCGATGCTTTCGAGCATCGTGATATGGGCCATAGAGCCCAACACATCGTACTTAGCGAGATAAAGGTCCATCTCACGGTCACGACCTACGGTGAAGCGTTCAATCTCAGCATTCACCTCAAAATTCTTTTCCCAGAGCTTATTTGCCATATTCTTCTTTATTTACTAGTAAGGCCAGGAGCCTAGCGCAACTAGACAAACGGTATTTGTGACAGGGCGTCGGCTATCTTCTCAACGCCATCCTGCAGAGGGCCGCTGACCATCCCTTTCAGCATAAAGGGAATATCGGCCTGAACAGTAACCTTCATCTTGCTGGCGGTATCACTGACAGGCAACACCTGAATCCACAGATTGAAGGCTAGTGGTGACTGTTCGGTTTCAAACTTCACACACTTATTCTCCTCGCGGTCGCAGATACGCAATTTGATAGTACCTACAGGCGACACACTGACCTGTACGGAGTCGCTATCAAACTGAAAGTCCTGCAGCTTATCCTGTGGAATGCGGTCACGCACACGCTCCAGATTGCTCAGGTCACTGATATTACGATATACATCCTCTACAGGATATGGTATCTGCTTGATGCTACTTTCAAATTTAGTCATTCTGTTTCCAAGTACTTGGTGACTTACGCCACTCATTCAACACTTCAATTTCCTCTTTCTTGATGTAGCCAGTCTCAGCAGCCTGTTCCAATACGGCAGCATAGTCACTTAACGTGATGAGCTTGACACCAGCCTCACGGAAAGCCTCTTCAGCAACAGGGAAACCATAGGTAAATGAAGCAACCATACCAATCACCTCGACACCATACTGACGCAGTGCCTCAACAGCCTTCAGGCTACTACCACCAGTAGAGATGAGATCCTCTACAACGATGACCTTGATACCTTTCTTCAGTTCACCTTCTACCTGGTTACCCATTCCATGATCTTTTGGCTTCGGACGTACATAAGCATAAGGAAGTCCCAGCTCATCAGCCACCAGCGCGCCCTGAGCAATAGCTCCTGTAGCAACACCTGCTACAGCCTCAGCCTCAGGAAAGTTTTTCTGGATGAGGTGACACAACTCCAGTTTTACAAACGAGCGAACATCGGCAAAGCCTAATGTCTTTCGGTTGTCGGTATAGATGGGTGACTTCCAGCCTGAAGCCCATGTAAATGGCTCACTTGGCTGCAACTTGATGGCTTTAATATCCATCAGTTTCTGTGCAAAGAGTTTCTTAATAGTATCCATTTCTCACAAATTTTGGTGCAAAAGTACAAAAATAATATGAATTATGTACGAAGATATAAGATTTATTTTAAACCTTTCTTATATTGATACGTCTTATTCATGTATTATGAACAGACTACTATTCTCATTGATGGCGATAGCATGTACTATCGCAGCATTCGCACAAGGAAGCGTAAAAGGAAAAGTGATAGACAAGCAGACCGACGAGGTGCTGCAGTTTGTAAACGTGGCTGTACACAATGCCTCCGGTAAACTCATCAAGGGTGGCATTACAGATGCCAACGGACAGTTCCATATCAGTGGACTGGCCGATGGACAGTATAAGTTGCAGGTATCGTTTGTGGGTTATAAGTCGCTGACAAGACAGTTCACCTTGTCAGCCAACCGCCGTCACGAGCACTTCAACGCACTTTATCTGGCTGAAGACACCAAGACACTTCGCGAGGTACAAGTAACAGGTCAACGTTCACAGATGAAACTGGAGGTTGACCGTAAGGTATTCAGCGTAGACCAAGTATTAGCTGCTGCAGGAGGTAACGTAACAGACCTACTGGAGAATATTCCCAGCATCGAGGTAACTACCGACGGTGAGATCTCGCTGCGTGGCAACTCCAGCGTAGAAGTTTGGATTAATGGAAAGGCCAGCGGACTCACCACTGACAACCGTTATGAAATCCTGCAACAGATTCCTGCCGAAAGCATCGAGAAGATAGAGGTTATCGACAACCCATCAGCTAAATTCTCACCAGAGGGCTCGGCAGGTATCATCAACATCGTACTGAAACGCGACCGAAAGGCAGGCTATTACGGTTCACTGCAGGTTGGTGCCAACAACCACAAGGGCTATAACACCAGTGGTAACATCAATTACTCAAGCGGTGTACTCGATGCTTATGCCAACGTAGGATTCCGTCAGCGTGGTGGCAGTGGTGGCAGTGAGAGCGAACAGCACTACAAGCAGACCAATGAATACCAGAACTACGTCACCGATAGTGAAAACAAAGGACGTAACATCTTTGCACGAGCAGGTCTGACGTGGCATCTTACTAAGAAAGACGACCTCTCACTGGGTGGCATGATGCTGTATGGCAAGCCAACCAGCACGACCACCACTCCTTATCACTATGGCACCATCGGCGCATCACAGGACACCTATCAGATGTTCCGTCTCAATGAAGGAAGTGGTACGCATCAAATGTATCATGGAGAACTTGGCTATGAACACCGATTCAGCGATACCCACAAGCTGACAGCCAACATCTCTTATCAGCGTTGGATGGGTGATAATGACAACAACTATCGCGACTCCATCTGGTACATGCCAAACTCAACGCAGGCAACTGTTCCCTCTACCACCTATAGTTATCAGCAACGCCCTATTAACATGCGCAACCGTTCATGGGAGGTTAAGCTTGACTACGAGAACCAGCTGACAAAAGACCTTAAGTTAGAGGCTGGCTACAATGGTCGTTACTCTCACGAGAACTCACCCCAAGAGTCGTATGAGGCCAACAGCTGGGACGGAAGCGGTATGACGGAAGACCAGAAATACTACAACCGCTTCATCTACTCAATGGACACCCATGCTCTCTATGCTACTGTAAATGCCAGATTAGGAAAGTGGGGCCTCATGGCAGGACTGCGTGGCGAATACTGGAAGGTAAATACGGAGAGCTACAACTATGCCCAAGAACATGGCACTCAGGCGAAGGATGCACCTTACAAGAAGGATTTCTTCCAGCTCTTCCCGTCTTTATTCCTAAACTACAACCTCACAGAGACCGCTCAACTGCAGTTGAACTACACACGTCGTCTTCGTCGTCCATGGGGTGGACAGCTCAACTCATTCAAGAACACACGCGATGCCTCTATGGTAGAGTTTGGTAATCCAGAGCTGACACCAGAATATACCCATTCACTGTCTCTGAATTTCTTAAAGACATGGGCTGAGCACACGCTGAGTATTTCTACCTATTATCGTCCCACTACCGATGTTATGCAGCGCATCCGCTATCAGAATAGCACTGATGGTATGATGTATATGACACAGAAGAACCTGACCAAGCGTCAGAGCCTTGGTGTAGAGATTATCGGCAAGAATAAGCTGTGGCGCATCCTCGACCTGACAACCACCATCAATGGCTACTACAACAAGCTTGATGGCTATGACTATATCATCGAGGGCCAGCACGTCGTTGGTGAAGGCGATGAGAGCTTCTCATGGGATGCCCGTATGCTGGCATCAGTCATTCTGCCCTACGATCTCTCTATCCAAGCAACAGGTAACTACCGCTCACGCGGTGTCATCACACAGGGTTATCGCAAGCCCAACGGCTCACTGGATTTAGGACTGCGCAAGAGTTTCTTCAATAAGAAGATTGCCCTGGCACTGAACTGGCGCGATGTCTTTAACACCCGTCACTGGGAGAACTATACAGAGAGCGACACCTTCTGGCGTCATCAGAAGAACTGGCGCGACCCACGCGTAAACATTCAGCTGACCTGGAACTTCGGTAATATGAATAATGACAAGAAGCGTGAAGGTCGCGAAGGAAGCGATGACTTACAACCATCACCTCTGGATCAACAACAGCCACAAAATACTTTCTCGAATGGCAATAATGCCTTCCCGAATAACAACAATGGTGGCGGAGGAGAAGACTAATACGATTAAAAACCCAAAGAAAAGCGTTTTTCTTTGGGTTTTTATTTGGTGAGTTCCTGTTTTTTGTTTACCTTTGCACCCGATTTAGCAAAGTGCTTATCAAGGGGTGCCCACGGTTGTGGGCTGAGATGATACCCTCCAACCTGACACGGATAATGCTGGCGTAGGGATGATAGAGTAACTGAACAACCCCTTATTTTGTAGTATTAATAAATAAGGTAAAAGAAATGAGATTGTTTTTCATGACGGCTCTATTGGGCGTAGTGACTGCCCAAGCAGCCGAGGTGGACACACAACTGGACACGCTGAAAAGCGTGGAGTTGCAGAACGTACAGGTAGTAGCAACACGAGCTACCAAGAAAACACCTGTAGCATTTACGAATGTCAACAAGGAACAGCTGAAGGCTGTCAATTTCGGACAGGACATTCCCTATCTCCTGTCACTGACACCAAGCATTACGATGACCTCAGATGCTGGTAACGGTATTGGCTACACTTCACTGCGTGTTCGCGGTACCGACCCCAGCCGTATCAACATCACGGCCAATGGCATCCCCATGAACGATGCCGAGAGTGCCCAGCTCTACTGGGTCAACATGGGCGACTTCGCCAGCAGCGTACAGTCTATGCAGATTCAGCGTGGTGTAGGAACGTCAACCAACGGTTCTGGCGCTTTTGGTGCTACACTGAACATGCAGACAGAGAACATTGGCGTAGAGCCATTCATCGGACTGGACCTGAGCGGTGGCAGCTACTACTCACACAAGCAGACGCTGCGTTTTGGCACTGGTCTGTTGGGGGAGCACTGGGGTATTCAGGGCCGTCTGTCGAACATCGGCTCAAAGGGTTATCTGGAGCGTGCCTCTACCAAACTGAACTCCTACTTCTTGCAGGCAGGCTACTTTGGTGAGAATACCATGGTGAAGTTCATCACCTTCAACGGTATTGAAGAAACCTACCACGCATGGAACTACACGTCGAAGTACGAGCAGAGCCTCTATGGACGTCGCTACAACTCATGTGGCGAGTACTACGATGCTGACGGCAACACCCGCTACTACGACAACCAGACGGACAACTACCATCAGCAGAACTACCAGCTGATCTGGAACCAGCGTCTCAGCAACGTGCTGAGCCTCAACGCCGCACTGCACTATACCAAGGGACAGGGTTACTATGAGGAGTACAAGCGCAAGCGTACCTTGTTTGAATACGGTCTGGACAACCAAATGACCTGGGCTACGAGCGACCTGGTACGTCAGAAAAAGATGGACAACGACTTCTATGGTGTCGTAGCCTCCATTCAGTATGACAACAAGAGCAACCTGCAGGCTACCTTCGGTGGTGGTTGGAACAAGTACGATGGCAACCACTTTGGATTGGTGAAGTGGGTAAAGAGCCCCGTCGACGCGCTGCTGCCTGACCACAAATACTATGACAACAACACCAAGAAGACTGACTTCAACGTCTATGGCAAGGTGACCTACGGACTCTTCGCTGGCCTTAACGCCTACGTCGACCTGCAATACCGCCATGTGGGTGTCAAGATGGAAGGTCCTACGGACGAAATCAATTGGGACAACAACCAGCGCATCGTCTACAACATGGACGAGTCGTTCAACTTCTTCAATCCTAAGTTCGGACTGAACTACGACATCACCCCCAACCACAAGGTGTATGCTTCGTACGCCATTGCCCACAAGGAGCCTACCCGCAACAACTTCGAGAACAACATCAATGCCGAACTGGAGATGCCCAAGGCTGAGCGTCTGAACGACCTAGAGCTTGGCTACAAGTACCAGAGCAAGGTATTCACTGCTGGTGCCAACTTCTACTGGATGAACTACAAAGACCAGTTTGTGTTGACAGGTGAGATCGACAAGATTGGCGAGGCTATCACCCGCAATGTCGACAAGAGCTACCGCCTCGGCGTAGAGATTGAGGCTGCCCTGAAGCCCGTCGACTGGTTCCGTTGGGATGTTAATGCCACCTGGTCTAAGAACCAAGTGAAGGGCATCACCGTGAAACTGACAGACAAAAGTGTTGCTGACCTGGGTAACCAGCCGCTTGCTTTCTCACCCGAATGGATTGCCAACAACATCTTCACCTTTAACTACAAGGGTCTGAAGGCCAGCATCCAGAGCCAGTATGTAGGCGAGCAGTATATGACCAACACGGGCTTTAAGAGCTATCAGACGCTTGACGACAATGGTCAGCCTACTAATGTCAGCATGATGCTCGACAGTCACTTCACCACCAACATCGACCTGTCATACAACTTCAAGTTGCCTAAGTTCGGTGTGAAGGATATCACCATTGGTGTATCGCTCTACAACATCTTCTCAGCAGAGTACGACAACAACGGATGGGCTGCGCCTGCTTACGAGAAGGAAAACGGCAAAGTCGTTGCTAAGGGTAAGAGCGCCTCTGACCAGTATGAAGCCGGCTTTGCCCCCTCTGCCCCATTCAACATGATGGCACACCTGTCGATTAATTTTTAGTTGACAGTTGACAGTTAAATGATGACACTAGACTGGCTTGACATATTGACCACGATACTCGGCCTGATATACATCTGGCTGGAGTATCGTGCTCATATTGCCCTCTGGGTGATAGGTATCATCATGCCAGTACTCGATGCCATTCTCTATTGGCAACATGGACTTTATGGCGATGCGGGTATGGCATGCTACTATACGCTGGCAGCCTTCTACGGCCTCTTCGTTTGGAAGTTTGTAAAGACACGTAAGAAGAAAGAGCCGTTGCCCATCGTCTATATGCCACGCAGCAAGTATCTCCCCGCCATTATCTTTTTCTTCGTGTCGTGGGGTGCCGTCTATTATGTCTTGATTACGTGGACAGACTCTACTGTTCCCGTGCTCGACTCGTTCACCAATGCCCTGTCGTTTGTAGGCATGTGGGCATTGGCTCGTAAATACGTGGAACAGTGGCTCTTCTGGATGGTGGTCGACATCGTCTGCACTATCCTCTATATACAAAAAGGAATTCCTTTCAAGGCAGGGCTTTACGGACTCTATGTGGTCATCGCCATTGCCGGCTATTATAAATGGAGAAGCGTGGCGAAAAACATTAAAGAATGATGAAAGTAATATATGATGCTGTTATTGTGGCTAATGGGCAGTATCCAAGCCACAAAGTACCCTTAAACATACTCCATCGGGCAAAACATCTTATTGCATGCGACGGAGCCATTGTTCCCCTCCTTTGGGAGGGGTTAAGAGAGGCTTGCATCATCGGTGACGGCGACTCGGTACCAGAGGAGTATCGTGACCGCCTTATTCAGATAGAAGAGCAGGACGACAACGACCTGACCAAAGCCACGCGCTACTGTGTGGAACATGGTTGGAAGCGCATCGCCTACATTGGCTGCACAGGTAAGCGTGAGGACCACACCTTAGGAAACATCTCGCTCCTGATGCGCTACTATCGTGACATGGGGGTCGATGGCACCATGTTTACCGATTACGGCTTCTTCACCCCTGCCTACGGCGATCGTAGCTTCCCATCCATGAAAGGCCAGCAGGTAAGCCTCTTCAACTTCGGCAGCCACCAAATCACCTCCGAGGGGCTCCGCTGGGATGCCTACGAATTCTCGGAATGGTGGCAAGGCACCCTCAACGAAGCCCTCAGCAAGACCTTCTCCATCCAAGCTGATGGTTACTATCTGGTCTATCAGACCTACGACGTGAAATAGACCTAACAACCTAACATAATCCACTAAAACACCTTTATACAAAGGGCTTAGATAATGTTAGGTCTGATTACCAGACCTAACATTAGACCCAACATATTTAACAGGTTGATAATTAAACGATTACATTCGTTATGTTAGGGGTGTTAGGTCTTTTTAAAAAAGGCACAAAACAAGGCACAAAACAAGAATACAGCTTATACAGCTGCGAGCCAACTGTAGCCGTGCGTGGCTACAGCTAATACAGAAATGGGAACAGCTAATACGCAACTGTATTAGCTGTATATCGCTCGGAAATATCCAAATTTATTTGGTATTTCGCTCGATTTGCACTACCTTTGACTTCGTCGAAGGTACTTAGCACTCGGAAATAAAAAGAAAAGCAAGCTTTCCTTTTGTATTTCTCTCGTTTTTTCGTACCTTTGCACTCGCTTAACGTTAAGAGTATGAAGATAGAACAGCAGATACAGCAGGCCGCGATGGCCGCAGTGAAGGCACTCTACGGACAAGAGGTGCCTGAGAAGATGGTGCAGCTGCAGAAGACACGCAGCGAGTTTGAGGGTAGTCTGACACTGGTGGTATTCCCCTTTGTCAAGATGGCTCGCAAGAGTCCTGAGCAGACTGGTCAGGAGATTGGCCAGTATCTGATGGACAACTGTGAGGCTGTCAGCAAGTTCAACGTAGTGAAGGGTTTCCTGAACCTGAGCATCGCCGACGCTGCATGGCTCAACCTGCTGGCTGATATCGACAAGGACGACCACTACGGTGAGAAGAAAGCGGACGAGAATTCTCCCCTCGTCATGATTGAGTACTCATCGCCCAATACCAACAAGCCTCTGCACCTCGGTCACGTGCGTAACAACCTGCTGGGTTGGTCGCTGGCTCAGATTATGGAGGCTAACGGCAACAAGGTGGTAAAGACTAACATCGTGAACGACCGCGGTATCCATATCTGTAAGTCTATGCTCGCCTGGCTGAAATACGGCAATGGCGAGACTCCTGAGACTTCTGGCAAGAAGGGCGATCACCTGATTGGCGACTACTATGTAGCTTTCGACAAGCACTACCGCGAGGAAATCAAAGAACTCGTGGCACAGGGCATGAACGAGGAGAAGGCCAAGCAGGAGGCTCCACTCATCAAGGAGGCTCACGAGATGCTCGTAAAATGGGAGCAGAACGACCCCGAGGTACGCGCCTTGTGGGAGAAGATGAACAATTGGGTATATGCCGGTTTCGACGAGACCTACAAGAAGATGGGTGTCGGCTTCGACAAGATATATTATGAATCACAGACTTACCTGAAGGGTAAGGCCAAGGTAGAGGAAGGACTCGCCAAGGGTCTCTTCGAGCGCCACGAGGACAACAGCGTATGGGCAGATCTGACTAACGAGGGACTGGACCAGAAACTGCTGCTGCGTAGCGACGGCACCTCAGTATATATGACGCAGGACATCGGTACTGCCGAGATGCGTTTCAAGGACTACCCCATCGACAAGATGATCTACGTCGTAGGTAACGAGCAGAACTACCACTTCCAGGTGCTCTCTATCCTGCTGGACCGTCTGGGCTTCAAGTGGGGTAAGGAACTGGTACACTTCTCTTACGGTATGGTGGAGCTGCCTAACGGTAAGATGAAGAGCCGTGAGGGTACCGTTGTTGATGCTGACGACCTGATGGAGCTGATGGTAGAGGACGCCTACAAGACCTCTATGGAGCTGGGCAAATTCGACGACATGACTGAGGAGGAGCGCCGTGAGATTGCCCGCATCGTAGGTATGGGTGCCTTGAAGTACTTCATCCTGAAGGTAGACGCTCGCAAGAACATGCTGTTCAACCCTGAGGAGTCTATCGACTTCAACGGTAATACGGGTCCATTCATCCAGTACACTTATGCTCGTATCCGCAGTATTCTGAGAAAAGCAGAAGGTGCGGAAGCAAACTCTACACTCTGCACTCTAAACTCTGAACTTTCTGACAAGGAGGTCGAACTGATTCAGAAGATGAGCGAGTATGGTGCTGCTGTTGAGCAGGCTGGCAAGGACTATAGTCCTTCTGGCATCGCCAACTACTGTTACGAGCTGACCAAGGTGTTCAACCAGTTCTATCACGACTTCTCTATCCTCAACGAGCCTGACGAGCAGAAGAAGGCTATCCGCTTGGCGCTGGCCAAGAACGTAGCGAAGATTATCAAGAACGCTATGGCACTGCTGGGTATCGAAGTTCCTGAGAGAATGTAAAATATATGTCGCGACTTGTCGCGACATATAAAAAAGAAGTTATGGTTCAGAATCCTCCCGACTATAGACACGACACCGTACTGCCCTTGCCCCTTGAGGTAAGGGCAGACGCGTGGGCTGTAGATGCTGCATGCAGCGGCAATCCTGGGCCTATGGAGTATCAGGCCATAGACCTGCAGACAGGTGCCCGCGTGTTCCATTTCGGTCCGATGAAGGGTACCAACAATATCGGAGAGTTTCTGGCTATTGTCCATGCGCTGGCGCTGATGCAGCAGCAAGGGCTACACGACAAGGCTATCTATAGCGACTCTTATAACGCAATTCTGTGGGTACAGAAACGTAAATGCAAGACAAAATTAGAGCGTACTCCTGAGACGGAGCCGCTCTACCAAATTATTCTGCGCGCCGAGCGTTGGTTGAACACACATACATGGCGCAATCCTATCATCAAATGGGAGACCCAGAAATGGGGCGAAGTACCTGCCGACTTCGGTAGAAAGTAAGCCTACCCTCCTTCGAGGAGGGGCTTTTTATTGAAGGGCCTTGATATACCTCCTTATTTGATTATCACCATAGACTTCAGACGATAGAAGACTAACGTCTGAAGGTATCTGTGGAGCGCGCGTACCGTCACTGACAGTGATGGCGCCTGTTTCTACGCGTATTTCATCCCACAGATCAGCCTCGATAAATGACTCATGCGTCTTGCGACCACCTTCTACTATCAGCGATTGGATACCTTGTTGATAGAGGTCGTCAATCTGCTGCTGTAGAGGTCGCTGATGCGTCAGCACCACACGCTTCGGATTAGGGCCATACCAATGACGAACCGTCAGCTGCGGATGCTCCCTGGACTCAGTGGTATGTCCCACCAGTATGGCATCCTCTTCAGCACGCAACTGGTGACTGACCATCTGCGTCTGTTCGTTGGATATCTGTAGCGCCATGCCGTGATCATCAATGAATCCGTTAGCGGTCTGTGCCCACTTCAGGATGATATACGGACGGTGCTTAGAATGATAGGTAAAGAAGCGGCGGTTCAACCACTGGCATTCCTTTTCCAGCACACCCACCATGACCTCAATGCCTGCCTTGCGCAGCTTCTCAATACCCCTACCCTGCACCTCAGCAAACGGGTCTATGGTACCTACCACCACACGACGTACACCTTTCTTGATAATAAGGTCGGCACAAGGCGGTGTCTTGCCATAGTGTGAGCAGGGCTCTAAGCTGACATAGATGATAGCATCTTTCAGCAGTGCCTCATCCTCTGGCTTCACAGCAGCAAAAGCATTGACCTCAGCATGGCCTTGTCCACAGCGCACATGGTAGCCCTCACCGATAATACGATTATTTGCAACAATTACCGCTCCTACCATTGGATTGGGGCGTACGCCCTGTATACCATTCGCTGCCAACTGCAGGCAGCGCTGCATATATTTTTCATCAATGCCCATATTATTTTCAACTTTCAACTATCAACTATCAACTATTTTCACTACCTTTGCAGTATGAATTACAATGAATTGTGGCACCAGTTGGCACCGCTCTATGGCGATGGCGAGGCAAAAGCTATCGCACAGATGGTTTATGAAGTGCGCTTTGGCCTATCGCTGTCAGACCTTTACCTCGGCAAAGATACACAATTATCTGCAGACTGCCAAGCTGAAATGCAGGAAATTGCCGAAAGACTACTGCAAAACGAGCCCGTACAGTATGTATTGGGCGAAGCAACATTCTGCAGTCGCACATTCCATGTAGAGCCAGGCATTCTGATACCACGCCCAGAAACGGAGCACCTCTGCCGTCTCATCACAAAACATACTACGGATGGTTCCCCCATTCGTACCATTCTTGACATCGGTACAGGTAGCGGTTGTATCGCCATTACGCTGGCACTCGACATCCCGGGAGCGCAAGTCACTGCTTGGGATATCTCGCCTACTGCCCTGCGAGTGGCCAAAGACAACGCACAACGCCTGGGAGTAGACATCACCTTTAAAGAAGTTGATATGCTCAGCGTACCATACTCACCTCCCTATGGAGGGGTTGGGGGAGGCTTTGACCTCATCGTCAGCAATCCGCCTTACATCTGTGACAGCGAGGCCGAGCAGATGGATGCCAACGTGCTGGACTACGAACCAGAGACAGCCCTCTTCGTGCCTGATGATAATCCGCTACAGTTCTATGTACCCATTATGAACTATGCCCAGTCTGCCCTTCATCCTGGTGGACAACTGTGGTTAGAGACCAACCCACTATACGAAGAAATGATTGAGGAACGATTGCTCGAACTGGGCTTCAACGTCATAGCCCACGATGACCAGTTTGGCAAGACTCGTTTTATTCAAGCCATACAATGAAACAGAAAACTGAAAATGATGCATACCTGACGCTGGCTGCACTATGTGCACAAGCCGAGCATTGTCAATATGAGATGCTGGAGAAAATGCGTCGCTGGGAACTGCCTGAAGAAGAGCAGGCCCGCGTGATGCACCGTCTGGTCAGCGAGCGCTATGTCGATGACGAGCGCTATGCCCGTGCCTTCGTCAAGGATAAGGTACGCTACAACAAGTGGGGCCGTCGCAAGGTAGAACAGGCTCTTTGGCAGAAGCGTATCGACGAAGACATCCGCCAGCGGGTACTCGACGAGGTGGATGATGACGAGTACCTCAGTGTTCTCAAGCCCCTGCTACAGCAGAAGCGTCGCACCACAAAGGCCAGCAGCGACTACGAGCTCAACCAGAAGTTGGTACGTTTTGCCATCAGTCGCGGTTTTACTTACGACATCATCCGGAAATGTTTAGACATTGACGATGTTCCAGATGAAGATTAAATTCTCAATTTCCCATGAACTGGTGGACACGCTTTCTTGACTTCATCTCACCACGAGTGTGCGTAGTGTGTGATCATCGGTTAGCACCCACCGAGCGTTCCCTCTGCGGTGTATGCCTGTTCCACCTGCCCCGCACCGATTTCTATCTGAAGCCATTAGACAATCCCATGGCTCAGCTCTTCTGGAAACTGACAAATATCCAGAAAGCAGCGGCACTCTTCTACCATCAGCCACACTCCGAGACAGCCCAACTAATCTACCGACTGAAATACAACAATCGTCCCGACATTGGCGAGGATATGGGGCGCGTCATGGCACAGGAGCTGCTGCGCTCCGACTTCTTCAGCGACATCGACGTACTACTACCCGTACCATTGTCTCGCAAACGTTTCCGTCAGCGTGGCTATAACCAAAGTGAGATGTTGGCCATCGGCATCAGCGACATCACGCACAAACCCATTATTACGAATGCTCTACAACGTAAAGACTTCCACCAGAGTCAGACAACGCTGAACCGCTGGCAGCGTCAGGAGAATGTAGCCGATACCTTTCAGCTCACAGACGATAGCCAGCTACAAGGCAAGCACGTCCTGCTCATCGACGACATCTGTACCACTGGTGCCACGCTTATAGCCTGCTCCAATGCACTCAGAGCTATTGAGGGCATTCGTATCAGCGTGCTTACCCTCGGCTTTACAAAAGAATAAAACAAAAGTGAGAAGCCATTACTGGTTTCTCACTCAGGTACCCCGACCGAGAATCGAACTCGGAACTAAGCTTTAGGAGAGCCTTGTTATATCCATTTAACTATCAGGGCAATAAAAAGTGCTGCAAAGGTAGTCATTTTTTATGGAAAATGACTACCTTTGCACTAGAATTTTACAAAATCATCAAATTCTATGGGAAAATTAGTCATTAACTCGTATGACGAGTTTGCCGCCCATCTGGGCGAAGAGCTGGGAGCCTCTGACTGGCTGCTGGTAGATCAGGATCGTATCAACCTGTTTGCTGATGCTACGCTGGACCACCAGTGGATACATGTTGATGTAGCACGCGCCAAGGAGGAAAGCCCCTACAAGTCTACCATCGCCCACGGCTATCTCACGCTGAGTCTGCTGCCCTACATGTGGGATCAGATTATCGAGGTCAACAACATTAAGATGCTGGTCAACTATGGTATGACCGATATGCGCTTTGGTCAGCCCGTTATCACTGGCAGCCGTGTACGTCTGGTTACTACGCTGCACAGCATCCAGAATCTGCGTGGCATCTGCAAGGCAGAGATTAAGTTCAAGATTGAGATTGAAGGACAGCGCAAGCCCGCTCTCGAGGGTATCGCAGCCTTCCTGTACTATTTCAACTAA
The DNA here is from genome assembly GCA_024692385.1 of Prevotella sp. GTDB lineage: Bacteria > Bacteroidota > Bacteroidia > Bacteroidales > Bacteroidaceae > Prevotella. Next base: position 29,717 of record JAILMS010000154.1, read on the forward strand.
TATCTCTAGTCAGACTAGTTGAACTAGTTATACTAGAATTTAAGAAACAGCCCGCTTCCAATTGGAGGTGGGCTGTTTTCTTATTGCGTCATCTTCATCACATCCTCGAGTGTAAACTTACCCGAGAATACCATGATAGTCACATCATCTTTCTCATCTACCTGCATAGCAACGACAGACTGCTGCTTACCTATATGATGATAGATGTTCACCTTGCTGTTGTCCTCATTCATCTGCATCAGCAACTCGTATTTATCCTTTGTTATCAGTGCCTTGACGTCGTTCTTCAGCTTCGTCTGAGCCGATTTGCTTTCAGCATGGATAATCTGAATGCCCGACAACTTACTGGCCAGGCTCTTTACATCCACGCCAGGAACCTGCGGTGTAGCCTGTTTACCCACCATGCCCAGCATGAATTTAGAGATATACACATAACTGACATCTTTCATGTCGGAATATTTCTCGAATGCCTTGACCTGGGCATTGGCAGTGAGGCTGCTCAGAGCCACTACCACACAAAGGAGTGCCTTAATGATTGTCTGTTTCATATGAGTTCAATACATTTAATTGTTCATACATATTCTTTTCCGCCTTGTCGCTCAGGACTTTTGCCTTTTCCAGATGGCCCATGCCCTTGTTCAGGTTGACAGCCAACAGGATGAGCGCACGCTCAGCCTCCTGCTGTGCCTTCACAGGGTCTTGGTAGGTATCCTGCTCAGCCATCATCTCGTTGTTCTCAATACCCAGCAGATGGAATCCCACACCAATAACGAGGGCTACGCAGGCTGCGGCGGCGATATAGCGCAGAGTCCTGGGCAACGAGCGACGCCGCTGTGCCTTCAGCTCTTCCTGTTCCCATTCGTCTATCTTGGCAGAGAGTCGCTCTTCCAGTCCTTCAGGAATGGGAATCTGTTCCAATGCTTTGTAGTCTAACTCGTCCATGTCTTAGTGATATTTTGGAATTGTTGTTTCAGTTTCTTTTTCGTTCGCATCACGATGATGCGGATATTGCCTTGAGAGAGTCCTGTGTCTTGCTCTATCTCTTCGTAGGAGCGTTCTTCCATCAGGTGCATCTGGATAATCTTCGCATCTCTGTCAGGCAGCTCACTGATGAGTCCTTCCATCTGTTTTAACTCGTCTTTAGAGTCAATCTGACAGTCGAGACTCCTTTCATCGGGTGGCGAGCTCTCCTCCTTCAGTTCTGCTGAGGTATCCAGGCGTTTGAGTCTTCGCTGGTCAAGAAACAGGTTGCGCATCATGGCGACGAGGTAGCTCTCCTTCATCGCTTCATCTGTCAGACTGTCGCGCTTCTGCCACAGCTTCAGATACAGATCCTGAAGCAGGTCTTCTGCATCCTGCGCGTTCGCCGTCAGATGATAAGCCACCCTATAGAGCAGCCTATAATGAGGCATATACCGTTGCTTGAACTCCTGAGCATTCATCCTCTATTTCTGCTCTTTATCGTTTCGAGAGAACTCAATCACCACCTTTTTGTCTGTGTTAGGATACTTCTCCTTCACGGCATCACCTACGAGCCAGTTTTCGTTGTTGAACCAGAAGTTATGTTTCCTCATATAATCGGCAGCTTCCTTTGTCGAGTGAAGCTCTGGGTGCTCTTCGCCATTGATAACAATGAGAGCCTCGCCATTTCCATCATCTATGATGACATCCTTCATATCTACAACGATATTGTTGTTATCATCGTTATCGTTGGTGGCCATGCGACTCCTCTCAAGAGCCTTCACCCAGATGTCCTTGTCGATCTTGGTGTCTATATACGATAGCACCACCGTATTCCATATGTCAATACGTATCAGCAGGTCGCTGACCATTTTGTCGTCCACCTTGCCGTAGAATTTCATCTTGACGCTTGGATTCAGGAAATCTGCAAGCCTTTGCTTTATAAGATGAGCAGAATCGCCTAAACTCTCAGAACCGGCATTGCGAATGGTCTCGAACAGCAGCTCGTGATCCTTCAGGGCCTTGATGTCCTTGTTGATTTGAGCCAACTGTTCCTCGCTGACATTCTTAATCTGTACCTGTTCGCTCTTCTTAAAGTAACTCTTCAACTTAGCGACGTCGGCAGCAGAGATAATAGTGTCCCCCTTGTCAAGAATCCCAAAACTCTCAAAATTCTCTTTTGTGGTATTCTCGTACACCGCACCAGGCAGCGCCTTATACTTCTTCATCAGTTCTTCTGCCGTCTGTCCAAATGCACTGCCCACGCAGAACAGCAATGCCAATGATAATAATAATTGTTTCATCTCTCTATGCTTTTTGATCAGTATTTTACGTCGGCATTAAACTTCATGCCACCCTGTAGCTGTTTAGCCATGTCGAATGATCCGTTAATAACTACCAGATTGGCCTCTTCGTCCTCAACTGCCAGAATGACGTTGGTAGAATGCTCACCATTCTTGGAGAGATAAATCTTTAAGATTTCGCCATCATCACCTTTGGTATCAATCAGCGGTTCCCATTCTTTACCTTCCAGCAGTTTCTGTGCCGTTTTAAGAAATTTCTTGATACTGCCTTTATCCTCACATTTGAAAACTTTTACGTCATCAAACTGATTAAGGAATTCCTCTCCATCAGCATCGGAGGCAATATTGACCATCTCGCCCAACTGCAAGCCCTTTCCCTGCTTGGCTGAGAGCTTAATCGTTTCTTTGTCGACATGTGTATAATCCACGCCCTTAATCTTAGCCATCTTCTCAAAGTCCGTACTTTGGGCATTGGCACTTACTACTGATAGTAGCACAACGAGTGATAAGATAATTCTTTTCATTATTGTTAGTCGTTTAATTTAAAATCTCTGTTATAAGGTCTTATCGATGTCCCTTCTATCAGTACTAACGAGATTTTCTCTGGTTTTGTTACAACGAAAAACACTTTTTCGCTACAAAGATAGTGATTTTTCTATAAAAACAATAAGGTGTGCCCCAAAAGGACACACCTTATTTATATATGTAATTGAAAAGCTACTTACTCGGCTGCGGCTGCCTCGTCCTCACGGATGGTACGACCCATGATGAGGAATGCTGTAGGAGCAGCGATGAACAGAGATGACAAGGTACCGAATACAACACCCAGAATCATTGCGAATGAGAAGCTGCGGATAGAGTCACCACCGAGGATGAAGATACACAGCAATACGATCAATGTTGTTACAGAGGTGTTGATGGTACGAGCCAGTGTCTGGTTCAGTGAGTCGTTGAAGAGCTGCTGACGGTCACGCTTGCCATAGAGCTGGAAGTTCTCGCGGATACGGTCGAATACTACCACCTTATCGTTGATAGAGTAACCGATCACCGTCAGGATAGCACCGATGAATACCTGGTCAATCTCCAGTGACATGGGAACCCAACCCCACAGTACAGAGTACATACCGATTACTACCAGAGCATCCAGAGCCAGCGCGATAGTAGCACCTGTAGAGTAAGCTACATTGCGGAAGCGCAGCAGGATGTAGAGGAAGATAGCGATGAGCGCGATGATTACGCTGTAGATAGCGCCCATGGTGATGTCCTTAGCAACAGCAGGACCTACCTTTGCAGAGCTGATGATTGAACCACCCTGACGAACATCAGGATTCTTGAAGTCCTCAACATTAGCCTGGCTTACGTAGCCACCCTTCTTCAGAGCGTTGTAGAGAATGGTCTCTGCCTCGTCGTCAACAGTCGGACTGTTAGACTCGATATCCCAGTTGGTAGATACACGGATGGTCTTGCCATCGGTACCCAGAGCGATAACACTTGTGTTAGCGGGCTTGCCAGCGTTCTCGCCAAGGGTGTTGACGAAAGCACCTGCCAAAGCAGAACGAACCTCCTCTACGTGAGTCTCCTTATCCAGTGTTACAACATAGTTACGACCACCAGTGAAGTCGATGCTCTGGCTCAAGCCACGAACGAAGAACAGTGATACGATGAAGATGATAGCCAGAGCGCCCCAGAGCGTGAAGCTCTTCTTGTACATACCCATGAAGTTGTACTTAGCGTTCTGCATCAGGTTCTTAGAGTAACCAGTAACGAAGGTCAGGTTCAGCCACTTGTCTTTCTTCAGGCGGTTCTCATAAACCAGACGGGTCAGGAACACAGCGGTGAAGAATGAGCAGAAGATACCGATGATCCAAGTGGTAGCGAAGCCCTTTACAGGACCTGTACCGAAGAACAACAGGATGAAACCAGTAATCAGAGAGGTGACGTTAGAGTCGAAGATAGCTGAGAAGGCGTTAGAGTAACCCTTCTGCAGAGCCTCCTTCAGGCTCATGCCATGCTTCAGCTCTTCCTTGATACGCTCGTAGATCAGCACGTTAGCATCCACAGCAGTACCCAAAGTCAGTACGATACCGGCGATACCAGGCATCGTCAGTGCAGCCTGGAACGAGGTAAGGATACCCAGTGTGAAGAACAGGTTGAACAGCAGAGCGATATCAGCGAGGATACCGGGGATGAAGCCATACAGCATAATCATGTAAATCATCAGCAGCACGAAAGCAACGATGAATGACATGATACCCTGCTGGATAGACTGTGCACCCAGTGAGGGACCAACGACCTCTTCCTGTACGATGCGGGTAGGAGCCGGCATCTTACCAGAGTTCAGTGTGTTAGCAAGGTCCTTAGTATCTTCGATGGTGAAGTTACCAGTAATCTGTGAGTTACCACCATCAATCTGTGTCAGGATACGGGGAGCAGAGTAAACAGCGTCGTCGAGCACGATAGCTACACCACGACCGATGTTCTGCTTGGTAATCTGGCTCCAGCGGCGAGCACCGTCAGAGTTCATCTGCATAGATACTGAGGGATGACCCATCTGGTCGAAGTCGTCCTTAGAAGAGGTGATAACGTCACCCTCCAGTGGAGCACGACCGTTAGGCTCGGTAACCTTCAGAGCATACAGAGCGAAGATGTCACCCTTGGTGTTCTGACCACCGAAATCCTCAGGCTTAGCACCCCAGCGCAGCTTACACTCAGCAGGCAGCACCTGGGCGGCAATCTCAGAA
>JAILMS010000156.1 GCA_024692385.1 Prevotella sp.
TGCCAGTTCTTGAAGTAGTACTCCCAAGGATCACCATCGTACCAGGCACTTCCTGCTACGGCCTTGCAGTAGTCAACAGTAGATCCGCCACCCACACCAAGGATGAAATCGACATTCTCCTTGCGAGCCGTGTGGCTCTACCGTTGACTATTGTAAGGCCGTAGCCGGAAGTGCTTGGTACGATGGTGACCCTTGGGAGTATTACTTCAAAAACTGGCAGCCTATGACCTGCCGTTGGATTCCCGTTGGTTGTGTACTCACAATGGCTGGCACAGGCTCTGAGATGGACAGCTGTTCGGTTATCTCCAGTCACACGGAAAACCGCAAGTTGTTCTATAACTTCCGTAACCCCGACTTCTCCATCCTCAATCCTCGTTTCACCTTTACTGTTCCCAAGTATCAGATGGTGGCTGGTATCTACGACATCATGAGTCATATTCTGGAGCAGTATCTCTCGGGCACAGACGACAACACCAGCGACTATATTGCCGAAGGACTGATGCGCTCACTTATCGTCAGCAGCCGCAAGGCTAACGTGAATCCAGAGGACTACGAGGCTCGCTCGAACATCATGTGGACAGCCACTTGGGCACTCAACACGCTCATCGACCGCGCTAAGGCTACCGACTGGATGGTGCACATGCTGGGTCAAGCTGTGGCTGCCTATACCGATGCCACTCACGGTCACACCCTCGCTGCCGTCAGCGGTGCCTACTACCGTCTGCTCATCAGCAAGTCGCCCGATGCCGTGCAGAAGTTCAAGCGTCTGGCCATCAGTGTTTGGAATGTCAGCGCTGAGGGCAAGACCGACGAGCAGATTGCTATGGAAGGTCTCGAAACCATGGAGCAGTGGATGCGTGAACTTGGTTTGGCCATGAACATCACCGACTGTGGTGCCAAGCCAGAGCTGATTGAGGGAATGGCTGATGCCTGCCCCATCTGTCAAGGTGGCTACTACATCTTGAATCGCGACGAAGTAGTAAAGGTATTGAAAGACAGTCTTTAAGATTATGAAACAGTTACTTTTATTTTTTGCAGCTATGTTATTCAGTTGCTGTTTTTCAGGTAACGAAGTGAATGCTGAAACTCCTGCAAATTCCGGCAAGACGCTTGTAGTGTACTATAGTTACACAGGCAACAGCCAAGAGATAGTAAACACGCTGACCAATCAGATTGAGGCCGATGTATTGGAGATTCAGCCTGCTGAAAAGGGACTAAAATACGAGGCTAATAACTATGCCCTGGGCACTCAGTTGCTGAATGCCATCAAGGACAATCCCAACAATGCCAGCAGCTATCCAGCCATCGACCCTGTTACGACGTCGCTCAACAACTACAAGAACATCATTATCGTAACCCCGCTTTGGTGGAGTCAGATGGCGGCCATCATGCAGACCTACCTGTTTCAGAGTGCCTCACAGATGGCAGGAAAGCACGTCGGTATGATTGTATCGAGCCATTCGAGTAGCATCAGCGGTGTGGTGGCAGATGCCAAGCGACTGTTACCCGATGTCACATGGATGGGAGATGCATTGTGGATTAACGCCAGCAACCACAGTAACCGTGCCTCGCTGATAGAAAACTGGCTCAAGACACTGACTTTTGCAGAAGAGAATATGGATAAAATGTATATCACCATCGGTGAACAAACACAGAGCGTAACACTGGTCGACAATGACGCTACACGCGAGTTGGTTGCTGCACTTCAGGACACGCCAATCACGGTAACGCTCAACGACAACAATTTCGAAATATGGGGTTCTTTAGGCAAATCGCTGACAACGAAAAACGAGCAGATGACAGCTCAGCCTGGAGATGTCGTTCTCTATAACGGCAGCAACATCTGTATCTTCTACGATTCAAACTCTTGGAGCTATACTCGTTTAGGACATATCGACGGACTGTCAGAAAATGAGCTTCGCACATTCCTCAAAGCAGGCGAAAGCAACATCAGTGTTACCCTGTCGCTTGCACTGTCCACAAGCATAAGAAGCCTCTCCCCCGCCCCCTCTATAGTTAGTGAAGGGAGTATATATTCATTAAACGGTCAGAAAGTAACCCACCCTTCAAAAGGTATCTATATCAAGAACGGTAAAAAAGTTATATTATGAGAACAATAATCATCACTTTGCTGCTGGGCGGAATGCTCGTGGCGTGCAACAACAAACAAATTACTAATAACAATATGGAACAGAAGTTAGAATTGACGCAGGAGTGGGACAAGGTGTTCCCGCTGAGCGAGAAGGTGAA
>JAILMS010000165.1 GCA_024692385.1 Prevotella sp.
GCTGTCTGGATGCAGACGCTCACCACTGGCCGTCTTACGTCCATGAAAACGCTTGGCATAAAATGATGCCTTGCCCTTTTGTAATGTTTGAGAGGAAGCCTCTCCCCATCCCCCTCCAAGTAGAAGGGGTGCAATAAAGAGTATGCCAACAACAAGCACACAATAAAAACATACTGCGTGCCTGCTGTTGGCATATCTTTTATTATTCTTCATTCTTCTCCATAGCCCCTCCCTCCGTGGGGAGGGGTTGGGGTGGGCTCTATACTATTCCCTGCGCTAGCATGGCCTTGGCAACTTTCATAAAGCCTGCCACGTTAGCACCTTTGACATAGTTTACATAGTTACCTTCCTTGCCGTACTTCACGCACTGCTCGTGGATGCCCGACATGATCTGGTGCAGACGCTGGTCGACCTCTGCGGCACTCCATGCCATACGCATTGAGTTCTGCGTCATCTCCAGACCACTGGTAGCCACACCACCAGCGTTGACAGCCTTACCGGGTGCGAACAACTGCTGGGCAGCAATGAACTTGTTGACAGCATCAGCGGTACATCCCATATTCGATACCTCAGCGACGCAGAGTGGCTTGTTGGCCAGTATCATATCGGCATCATCACCATTCAGTTCGTTCTGTGTAGCACAGGGCAGATAGATGTCGGCCTTCTGCTCCCAAGGCTTCTTGCCTGCAAAGAACTTAGAGCCGGGGAATTCCTCCTCGTAAGGCTGGCAAACATCGTTGCCACTGGCGCGCAGCTCCAGCATGTATTCTATCTTCTCGTCATCCAGACCTTCTGGGTCGTAGATATATCCGTCAGGACCACTAATGGTGATGACCTTGGCACCCAGTTCGGTAGCCTTCTTAGCAGCGCCCCATGCTACATTGCCGAAGCCTGACAGTGCTACTGTCTTGCCCTTGATGTCGAGGCCATGCGTCTTCATCATGTGGTTGACGAAATACAGGGCGCCGTAACCTGTAGCCTCTGGGCGCAGGATGCTACCACCCCACTCAATGCCCTTACCAGTCAGGGTGGCACCATGGAACTGACTGGTCAGCTTCTTATACATTCCAAACAGGTAGCCAATCTCGCGACCGCCTACACCGATATCACCGGCAGGCACGTCAACATCAGGACCGATTACCTTATACAATTCACACATGAAGGCCTGGCAGAAACGCATAATCTCGGCGTCGCTCTTGCCGCGTGGTGAGAAGTCGGAACCGCCCTTGCCACCGCCCATTGGCAGTGTGGTCAGTGCATTCTTGAAGGTTTGCTCGAAACCTAAGAACTTCAGGATGCTCAGGTTTACTGATGCATGGAAGCGCAGACCGCCCTTATACGGACCGATGGCGCTGTTAAATTGCACACGATAGCCGATGTTTACTTGTACTTCGCCCTTGTCATCAACCCAGGGCACGCGGAACGTGATGATGCGCTCTGGCTCTACGATACGCTCCACAATTTTAGCCTTTTCAAACTCAGGGTGCTGGTTGTAAACGTCCTTGATGCTTTCCAACACCTCACGTACGGCCTGTAAGAATTCTACTTCACCAGGGTGCTTCTGTTCCAGACCCTGCAAAATTTTCTCTACATTCATAGTATTATCGATTTAAAAAAGTTTGTTTTAAGTTGCATTATGTCACTTAGACAACGCAAAAATAGGGATTATCTTTGACATAACAAAGGAAAAATGGGAATATTTTTCATAAAAGGTTACATTTTATTAAAAAAGTTGTATCTTTGTAGCACCAAAAACAGTAATGATGAGTGATACCACCACAAATATCCCGCAGGAGTTTAATAACTTCTTCTTGAAAGACGTTTCGTTCGTCAACCTGATGACGCGTCGTATCTTCAATGTGCTGATCGTGGCCAATCCCTACGATGCTTTCATGTTGGAAGACGACGGTCGTGTGGATGAGAAAATATTTGATGAGTATATGGAGCTGGGTATGCGTTATCCGCCCACGTTCACGCAGGTGTCAACTACTGAGGAGGCCAGCAACGTATTGGAGACTACCGATATCGACCTGGTTATCTGTATGCCTGGTAATGCGGACAACGACGCCTTTGCCGTGGCCCGCGATGTCAAGCAGATGGCTCCACAGATTCCCTGCGTGGTGCTTACTCCCTTCTCGCATGGTATCACCAAGCGCATTGAGAATGAGGATATGTCAGCCTTCGACTATGTGTTCTGCTGGTTGGGTAATACCAACCTCATCCTGTCTATTATCAAGTTGATTGAGGACAAGATGAACATCGAGCACGACATCAATGAGGCTGGCGTACAGATGATATTGCTGGTAGAGGATAATATCCGCTTCTACTCCAGTGTATTGCCTAACCTTTATAATTATATTCTTGCCCAGTCGAAGAACTTCTCTACTGAGGCGCTCAACCCGCATGCTGCCGCTCAGCGTAAGCGTGGACGCCCCAAGGTGGTGCTTGCCACCAACTATGAGGAGGCCATGGAGTGGTATGACCGCTATCACGACAATGTGCTAGGTGTTATCAGCGATACGCGCTTCCCACTGAAGAATATTCCTGGTCGTCTGAGCCATGTTGAGGAGGGCGACGCAGAGGCAGGCCTCAAGCTGTTGCGTGAAATACGCCAACGCGACGAGTATGTGCCCCTGATTCTGGAGAGTTCGGAAGTGGAGAATCGCGACAAGGCAGGGGCAGAAGGTTTCGACTTCCTCGACAAGAACTCCAAGAAGTTCAATGTCGACTTGCGCCACCTGATAGAGGAACACATGGGTTTTGGCGACTTCATCTTCCGTGACCCAAAGACGCATGAGGAGATCTTCCGCATCAAGTCGCTGAAGGAGTTGCAAGATAATATCTTCAAGATTCCTGCCGAGTCGTTCCAATATCATGTATCGCGCAACCACATGAGCCGCTGGCTCTGTGCCCGTGCCATCTTTCCCGTCAGTCAGTTCCTGAAGACGGTGACATGGCATAAGCTGCAAGATCTTGATGCCCATCGTCAGATTATCTTCGATGCCATTGTGCAGTATCGTCGCATGAAGAATATCGGTGTTGTTGCTGTCTTCGACCGCTTGAAGTTCGACCGCTTTGCCCACTTCGCCCGTATTGGTGATGGTTCACTGGGTGGCAAGGGCCGTGGTCTGGCATTCCTCGACAATATCATTAAGCGCCATCCAGAGCTGAACCAGTTGGAGAATGCCTCCGTACAGATTCCAAAGACGGTGGTGCTCTGTACCGACTTCTTCGACCAGTTCATGGACGAGAACAACCTCTGGACCATAGCGCTCAGTGATGCTCCTGACGAGGAAATCCTGCAGCACTTTATGCGTGCCCAGTTGCCCGATGCACTGATTGCTGACTTCTTTACCTTCTTTGAGGCTATCAACTCACCTATTGCCGTGCGCTCGTCATCCTTGCTGGAAGATTCCCACTACCAGCCCTTCGCCGGCATCTATAGCACCTATATGGTGCCTTATCTGGAGGATAAGTACGAGATGCTGCGTATGGTGGCATGTGCCATCAAGGGCGTCTATGCCTCTGTATATTATAAGGATTCTAAGGCCTATATGACAGCCACGTCGAATGTTATCGACCAGGAGAAAATGGCTGTTATCCTGCAGGAGGTAGTCGGCCAACAGCACGACACCCGCTTCTATCCCACGTTCAGTGGTGTGCTGCGCTCACTGAACTACTATCCCATTGGCGACGAGCTGGCAGAAGAGGGTATCGCCTCGCTGGCCTTAGGTCTGGGTAAATATATCGTTGATGGCGGACAGACGCTGCGTGTCAGCCCCTATCATCCCAAACAGGTGTTGCAGACTTCTGAGATGGAGACCGCACTGCGCGAGACGCAGACACGCTTCTATGCGCTGGATGTGTCGCATGTGGGCGATGACTTCAAGGTTGATGATGGTTTCAATATCCTCAACCTGCGCGTCAAGGAGGCCGACAAGGACGGTTCACTGCATGGCATTGCCTCCACCTACGACCCTGTCGACCAGATAATTCGTGATGGTATCTACGAGGGCGGTCGTAAGGTCATATCGTTCAGTGGTGTGTTGCAACACGGTGTCTTCCCATTGCCCGAAATCCTGCAACTGGCACAGAAGTTGGGTGCCGAAGAGATGCGCCGTCCTGTTGAGATAGAGTTTGCCTGCAACCTGTATCCATCATCACCTAACACCCAAAACCCATCACCCCACGGCGACTTCTATCTGCTGCAGATACGTCCTATCGTCGACTCTAAGCAGGTGCTCGACGAAGACCTTGCCGCCATTCCCGACGAACAGTGCCTGTTGCGCTCTCACAACTCGCTGGGTCATGGCATCTCTGAGGATGTCTTCGATGTGGTCTATGTCAAGACTGACGACGACTTCACTGCCGTCAATAATCCGCGAATTGCCGATGAAATCGAGCAGATTAACCGCAAATTCCTCAATGAGGATAAGAACTATATACTGATAGGTCCAGGTCGTTGGGGCTCCAGCGACTACTGGCTGGGCATTCCCGTCAAGTGGCCCCATATCTCGGCAGCCCGCGTCATCGTTGAGGCTGGTCTGAAGAACTACCATGTAGATCCCTCGCAGGGTACTCACTTCTTCCAAAACCTCACATCCTTTGGAGTGGGCTACTTCACCATCAACACCTTTACAGGCGATGGGGTGCTACAGAAGGAGTTGCTCGACCAGATGCCTGCTGTCGAAGAGACGCAGTTTGTGCGCCACGTGCGCTTTGATCGTCCGCTGAAAATCATGATGGATGGCAAGAAGCAGCATGGTGTGGTGCTGCTGCCAGAGTAATTAAGAATTAAGAGTTAAGAAACGTGCCTTCTCTACCTCGCTTGCTCGTCTGGCTGAGCCGCATTCATCATTGTCGGGGCTTCGGCATACAGTCGCCTACCGACTATGCGTTCGTCCGCTATGTGGTGAACGAACACTGGCCTTACTATGCCTACGACGAGTTGCGAGAAGACTGCTGGTTGCGCGAGAAACTGGGACGCTTCTATCTGCGACTGGCCAACTGGCGTCAGCCCTCCTGTATTCTCTCCGACGACTACCAGCAGTGGTTCCATGCTGGCTGCAGAAAGGCAGAACTATCACCCATCATCCATCATCCATCACCCATCGAGCTTGCTCGAATCCCCATCGACCAGTGGGATAGCTTTGAGCCCCTCATGGCTCATTGCGACCAGCAGACTGTATTGGTGATAGAAGATATCTGGCGCCAGCCACAGCGATGGCAACAGATAGCCTGCGACCCACGCACAGGCACCACCTTCGACCTCTACTACTGTGGTGTCGTTTTATTCGACACCCAGCGCTATAAGCATAACTATACAATTAACTTCTAACCGACTATGAATATTACAAAAGTTTATACCCGCAAGGGTGACCAAGGACAGACCTCACTGGTAGGTGGTCAGCGCGTGTCGAAGGCCAGTATCCGTCTTGAGGCCTATGGTACCGTCGACGAGCTTAATTCCCATTTGGGCATTCTTGTCGCCATGCTGCCTGAGAGTCATGAGAAAACTCTCGTAGAGCGCATCCAGAACAGCCTATTCAACGTTTGCACTAATCTGGCTACCGACCAAGACCAGAACGAGCTGCCCGCCTCGGCCCATCTGCCTGAGGGCGCCGTCAAGGAACTGGAAGAGGAAGTCGATAGCATTATGCGTGAGTTGCCTGAGTGTCAGGGATTCATCCTTCCCGGTGGTACGCAGGCTGCTGCTCAGGCCCATGTCTGCCGCACAGTCTGCCGTCGTGCTGAGCGCCGCATCGTAGCCCTCGCTGAGGGTGCCACTATCAGTTCTGAAGTGCAGCAATACGTCAACCGCCTGAGTGATTATCTCTTTGTTTTGGCCAAAAAGTTGAATTTTATTGCAGGCAAGAGCGAAAAAAAATGGCAGAATGCTTGTAAATAAGAAAAAATATATTACTTTTGCGGGCAAATTAGAGAATAAGAACCGAAAACAATAAAAAGTTAATCATTAAATTGTATTTATTAATATGTACTGGACACTAGAACTAGCGTCAAAACTGGAAGACGCTCCCTGGCCCGCAACCAAGGATGAACTGATAGACTATGCCATTCGATCAGGTGCTCCTCTCGAAGTACTGGAGAACCTGCAGGAGATAGAAGATGAGGGCGACGTTTACGAGAGCATCGAAGAGATCTGGCCCGACTATCCTACCAAGGAAGATTTCCTGTTCAACGAGGATGAGTATTGATCATTTAATTCGGCTTAGAAAAGCGTAACTAATTGAAAATAAGCAGCATGGATAAATCACCAAGATTTTCCATGTTGCTTTTTTCGGTTATTTAAGTTCAAATATGGACATGCGATAGAAATCAGGGCATTTTGGGGGATTTGTCATGAAAATGTACCTGTATCGCAACAAATATGCAAAAATATACAAAAAAGTTTGGGTGAAATATGTTGTATATTTGCGATATTAATGTCATAAAAGTGACATTTAGCGTCAGGGAAAAGGATAAGAACTTTAATTATTAGGCCTATGAAAAAGAAAAGTATTATTATCTTGTGTTCGGTGGCAGCAATATTCGCCCTAGGGTTAATCACCTCTTATTTTGTTGATTGGCCTGTAGATCACAACGAGGCGGATGGCGATATCGGCAAAGCTGCGAGTTGGCCAAGAGTATGAAGCTTCCCAGCCAGATTGGAAACGCAATTCGGCCAAAGGCTCTCGAAAATGAGATCAGCATGCTTTGCAATGCTCAGAAGGAAATTCTTGCACACCGTAAGATTGACTCTCATAATGCTCAGAAGGAAGTTCTTACTGGTCGCGGTCCCAAGATTGATCCCCATAATTCCCAGAAGGAGGTTCTTGCTCACCGTAAGATCGATTCATATAATGCATTGATGATTGGCAACGTCATCAGTCAGACAGCTGCAGCAAGCAATAGTGTAATGCTGAACAAAAAAGGCCCAAAAATTGAACCATAATTATTGCGGTGTATATGCGTAACTGGATTGCTGTTCTTCTGCTGTCTATGATTCCCTGTATATCCAGGGGGCAGAACCAGACCTATTACCAGTATAAGACGGACGAAGCCACGCTGGTGTTCTTTGACAAGAACCTGTCGCGCTACATCCCTCACATGATACGCATGTACCAGAAAGGCAAAGCGCTTCATGAGCAGATATGGACCAGTGATTCCATCTATCAGCCAGAAGCACCCCTGCTGTTATTGGCAGACTGGGAGGACGACGGTAATGGCGGCGCATCGCCATTACCGCGTTCTTTTATACAGATCGGCATGGCTCCGCTGAACATGTCGTATTACATCAACCCTTCAAGTGAACGGTACAGTCAGTTGTTCAAGCACGAATATACGCATATCGTCATGACTGACAAGTACAATTGTCGCGACCTCAACTGGCGCCGTTTCTTCGGTACGAAGGTCGATACCGGCAAGTCCCAGCCCATCTCAGCCCTATGGAGCTACCTGAGCGTGCCCCGTTGGTATTCGCCCCGTTGGTATCACGAGGGTATTGCCTGTTTCATGGAGACCTGGCTCGGTGGTGGTGTAGGACGCGCCTTAGGGGGCTACGACGAGATGTACTTCCGCAGTATCATAGACGGGGGTGACAAGCTCTATTCGGTGGTGGGTCTGGAAACGGAAGGTTCCACGAAGGACTTCCAAGTGGGCGCCAATGCCTATCTCTATGGAACCCGTTTCGTGAACTACCTCACCAGGACCTACGGCTACGAGAAGATGATTCAGTTCTATAACAGAACAGCTGACAGTCGCACCTTCTTCGGCAAACAGTTCAAGAAGGTCTATGGCCAGTCTCTCAGAAAAGTATGGGACGACTGGAAGGAGGACGAGAAGAAGCATCAGGAAGCCAACATCGCTGCCATCCGCCAATTTCCCATCACAAAGACCAAGCCGCTGACCAAGGAACCACTGGGTTCTGTGTCCCCCTTCGTCTATGACCCAGCTACCCAAAAGGCCTATGCCGCCATGAATGCCCCTGGCGACTTTGCACACATGACGGAGATTGACCTGCAGACAGGCGAGCAGAAACGGCTGAACGACATCTACGGCATCCAGCTCTATGACCCTGCTTTCGTAGCACTTGACCGTAAGGGCCAGCGCCTCATCTATACAACGAACAATTCGAAGATGCGCGGCTTGGAAATCTATGACATCCGACAGAAGAAGGTGGTGAAGAAAAAGAAGTACCAGCGCATCGGCAATATCGTGTATGACAATATCCACGACTGTCTCTACGGCCTTTTCTCCAATGGCGGTACACAGTTGATTGTGCGCTTGGACCGCGATTTGGAGAATCCGGAAGTAATCTATGCCTTCCCGTTCGGTGTCAGTGTGTTTCGACGCAGATATCAGTCACGACGGCAAATGGCTGTCATTCACCAGTCAGGGCGACAACGGCGAGCACACCCTTCTGCTGTTCAATACAGAAGAACTGGCTAAGGCCATCTTCAAGCCCGTGAAACTGGTTACCTGGAAAGATAGCAACTTAGGACAGTTCCGCTTTTCTCTCGACGACAAGTACCTGATTGGTAGTTCCTACTATACAGGTGTATCCAATCTCTGGCAGATCAACTTAGAGACACGCGAGATGGAAATGCTCACCAATACCGACATCGGCCTCTTTGCACCATTGGAAATAACGCCCGGGCAGTTGCTGGCGCTCCAGTTCAAGCGCGACGGACTGCAACCCGTCTTGCTTTCTCGTGAGGTTGTGAAGGATGCCAATGCCGTGACGCTCTACGGCCAACTGGCCTACGACTATACCAACACGTTGGTCACACCGTATAATAAATCATGGGGTTTCTCAGTGGCTGCCTTTGGCGACATGGATGCGCTGCCCCTGTATCAGGAGATTGAGGTTAAAGATGTCAGGTCGATGCAGACTGCTTCTGTTTACGGGAAGTGGTCAAAGACCCGCACCTCACTGGGTGGTGTGATGAAAGAGCAGGGCTACGAACTGGGCGTTGAAGGCTACGGCTATCTGGCTGGCGGACGGGTTTATCCCTCTGTAGAGGCTACGGGTAACTTCGGCACATTGGTGCCCTTTGACAGAAACACCTCGTTCTGGCTCCGTACGGCAGCAGGTCACAACTTCGGAGATGAAGAGTCTGTGTTTGGCACTACCTATTTCGGTGGTTTCCGCAATAACTATGTTGACAATAGGGATGCCTTCCAATATCGTACGATTTTGGCAATGCCTGGTGCTGATATTGATGCCATCCCGGCGCACTCCTTTGCCAAGGCGACGGCAGAGCTCAACCTGCGCCCGCTCCGCCTCAATAACTTCGGCACCTTGGGCGGTCTTCTCATGTGGACTTATTACTACGATGTAGATATGATCCACCGTTGGATTGACAAAGGTCTCGACAAACAGCTCGTTTTGCTTGACTCCATCAAGAGAGGTCAGCTGGACAACACCCAAACAGGCATCTTCTTAGAGTCTATTAAAGAGAAATTTCCTCCTGAAGACTTTTTCGACATTATCTGTTATGTGGAATTGCATGTGGAGTTGTCGGTAGCTGCTAAGAGCAGGGTTATGATTCGGGAATCAGGTCTGGTGAAAGAACTTCCTTTGACGGAGGATAATAAGGCACTAATCCTCTCTCAATACGAGGAATACAAACTTCTTGAGCAGAGATTAGGTAAGGCTGCCAGAATAACCATCGCCCCTATCGTAAAATATTATCCGGCTGATTATAAAGCACTCGAAGACCTTCGGACTGAATGCAAAATGTCATCAGATTCACCATGATGTCTTGACAGATGACTGCTTCTCATGCTCTACAGGTTTGTCGAGGCTAAGCTTGCTCGAAAGAAAAATAAATGGGTATTTATTTTGTTCTTTCCTCGCTTATTCGTACCTTTGCAGCGTTAATGGGAAATGAAAAGGTGAAGGGACTGCGGCAGGTTGCCGCTGTCGTGGCTATTGTGCTGATAGTCACGGCGTTATTTTCGTGTGGTAACAGCACGAAGAAGGAGCTTCGCGCCAGTCGGGCTGACAGCATGATTTTTGCTGCTGGTGCTGTGATGCAATACGACCGCTTGCTGGCACTGGTTGACAGCTTTGAGGCTTCACACGACATTAACAGACTTGATGCCTATCGCTGGCGTGGTGCCTATTACTATCATCAGAATCAGTATCGCACGGCGGAGGTATGTTTCCATACTGCTTTGGATCAGGAGGTAAAGACTGACGAGGACCAGTTGGTGTATAACAAGGTCGTGCGCCGACTGTCGGAGTTGCAGGTGGTGCGTGGCGACTATGATGGTGCCCTGCAAGTGGCTGTTCCTGCCATCTCGCAAATGGATAAAACGGGCATTGGATCAGATATTGATTACGCCATTATCTATAACAACATTGGTGTATGTCAGTTGAATCTGGGTCAGGAGAAGGAGGCTAAGGAAAGCTTCAAGAAGGCTCGTGAGAAATATGCTAACCGCTGTAAGACAGACTCGACAAGTCGTGGCTTCCAAGAGGCGGTGCTGGGAACGGTATATACCAGTATGGCATATATCAATACGCGTCGCTATGAGGAGTCTATCTACTGGATAGACCGCACGGAGACACTGCTGAATCAGTATCGTCAGCGTCCTGATGCCCGCAGACAGTATTTCGACGAATATCAGGGCCGTATCGAGATTATGCGTGCCACAGCACTTCAGGGTCTGGGCAAGAGCAGGGAGGCCTACGAGGCATATAAGCGTTTCCAGAAGACGGCCTTCTCAAAGACTGGTGTGGGACGCGTACATGGTAACGGCTATCTGGTATCGGCAGGGCGCTATCGTGAGGCTGCCGACAACTACCGCTATCTGGACAAGGCCATGCAGGAGCAAGCTCTGGAGCCTACGCTGGACGTGATACAACTGTATATGCTGCCTAAATACCGTGCTAACTATGAGGCGCAGCGTGGCGACTCGGCACGAGAGATGGGTAAGCGTATTCTGGCTCTGCTGGACTCGGCGATAACGACTCAGAAGCGTAGCGCCTCGGCAGAGTTGGCTACTATCTACCATACCAACGAGAAGGAGGCTGAGATAGCGCAGCAGCAGGCTGAGATGTCGAGCATGCGGCTGATTGGCGGACTGATAGCGTTGGGACTGATAGTGGTATTCCTGCTTCTCTATGTGATGAACAGGCGCAGGGCGGCACAACGTCTGCGCACGGCTCACCAGAAGCTGGAGGATGCCCACAAGCAGCTGCAAGCGGCCTACGACCGACTGGAGGAGACGACACAGGCCAAGGAGCGCATTGAGAGTGAGCTGCGCATTGCTCGCAACATCCAGATGTCGATGATTCCTAACACCTTCCCCACGAGGGAGGGACTGGATATGTATGCCTCGATGACGCCAGCGCGCGAGGTGGGTGGCGACCTCTATGGCTACGTGATGATTGACGACGAGCTATACTTCTGTGTGGGCGACGTGAGTGGCAAGGGTGTGCCTGCCTCACTGTTTATGGCACAGGCTACGCGACTTTTCCGCATCTTGGCCACGCAGCACATAATGCCTGCCGAGATAGCTACCCGCATGAATAGCGTGCTGACGGAGAACAACGAGCAGGGCATGTTTATCACCATGTTTGTAGGACTGGTGAATCTGGCGACAGGACGTCTGGACTACTGTAATGCCGGTCATAACCCGCCCGTGCTGGGTGTGGACGGTGACGACCGCTTTATGGAGATGGAGACGAACGCACCCATCGGTCTGTGGCCCGACCTGGACTTTGTGGGTGAGTATGTGGAGAACATCCGCCACAAGATGTTGCTGGTATATACCGACGGACTCAACGAGGCAGAGAACCTGCAACAGCAGCAGTTTGGCGACGAGCGACTGCTGGACATTCTGAACCACCGCCACTTTGACAGCTGTAAGGAGCTGGTAAGCCATCTGGACGGCGAAGTGGTGAAGCATCGTAACGGTGCGGAGCCAAACGACGACATGACGATGATAGCGCTGATGGTGCTGTAGCGGCCTGAAGGCCCAGTGAATAATTAATAATGAATAATTAAGAGTTAAGAATTAAAATATAAAGGTTAATTAGAAGAATTATGGCAAAGAAAGCATTATTGATGATTCTCGATGGATGGGGAATCGGTAAGCATGGAAAAGGAGACGTTATCTACAACACTCCAACACCGTATCTGGACTATCTGACAGCCGTTTCGGCTCACTCTCAGTTGCAGGCATCTGGTGAGGATGTAGGTCTGCCCGACGGACAGATGGGTAACTCTGAGGTTGGTCACCTGAACATCGGTGCCGGACGCATCGTTTATCAGGATCTGGTAAAGATTAACCGTGCCTGCAAGGACGGCAGTATCGTGGAGAACCCACAGGTGAAGGCTGCCTACACCTATGCCAAGGAGAACAATAAGAAACTGCACCTGATGGGTCTGTGCTCTGACGGTGGCGTACACTCAAGCCTGGATCACCTGTTCAAGCTCATCGAGGTGGGCAAGCACTACGGTCTGAAGAACCAGACCTTCGTACACTGCTTTATGGACGGTCGTGACACTGACCCCAAGAGCGGTAAGGGCTTTATCGAGCAGGTAACAAAGGTGTGTGCTGACAACGACGCAGCTATCGCAAGTATCGTTGGCCGCTTCTACGCTATGGACCGTGATAAGCGCTGGGAGCGCGTAAAGGAGGGCTACGACCTCATCGTCAACGGCACTGGTAAGCAGGCTACCGATATGGTAAAGGCCGTAGAGGAGAGCTATGTCGATGGTGTTACTGACGAGTTCATCAAGCCTATCCACAACAGCAGTGTCAATGGTTGTATCGAGGAGGGCGATGTCGTCATCTTCATCAACTTCCGTAACGACCGTGCCAAGGAGCTCACCATTGTGCTCACCCAGCAGGATATGCCTGAGCAGGGCATGAAGACCATCCCAGGTCTGCAGTACTACTGCATGACGCCGTACGACGCATCGTTCCAGGGCGTACACATCCTCTTCCCCAAGGAGAATGTAGAGAATACGCTGGGTGAATACCTCTCTCAGCAGGGCAAGAAGCAGTTGCACACCGCAGAGACCGAGAAGTACGCTCACGTTACTTTCTTCTTCAACGGTGGTCGCGAGGCTCCTTACGATGGTGAGGACCGCATCCTCGTTCCTTCTCCCAAGGTGGCTACCTACGACCTGAAGCCGGAGATGAGCGCCTACGAGGTCAAGGACAAGCTGGTGGCTGCCATCAACGAGAATAAGTATGATTTCATCGTGGTGAACTTCGCCAATGGTGATATGGTAGGTCATACGGGTATCTACAACGCTATCGCTAAGGCGGTATGGGCTGTTGACCACTGCGTAGAGGCTGTTATCGAGGCTGCCAAGGCCAACGACTACGAGGCTATCATCATTGCCGACCACGGTAATGCTGACAACGCCATCAATGCTGACGGCACACCGAATACCGCTCACTCGCTGAACCCCGTTCCATTCATCTATGTCACCAACAACAATAGTGCTACAGTGAAGGACGGTCGTCTGGCCGACGTTGCTCCCTCAATCCTGCACATCATGGGTCTGGAGCAGCCTAAGGATATGACGGGTGAGAACCTCATTATTGACTAGCATTTTGCTAGTCAATAGTGAAGAGTGAATAATTTGCTGCCGCCTGTATCTGTCCGGTAGTAAATTATTCACTTTTCATTTTTCTTTTTACCTTTTATATTGTATGGCCAGCATGGTGAGGTCGTCGCTCTGCTCGGCAGCACCGGCAAAGAATCGGACGGCAGCAGTCATGCGCTGGATGAGTGGCATGGGCTGATAATCGCCAGAGGCCAACAGTTCCTTGGCTAGGTCGAGAACGCGCTCATCGCCAAACTGCTGGTGATGCGAATTTTCTGCCTCGTTGAGTCCATCGGTAAACAGGAAGATGGTGGTCTCAGGTGCGATGAGAACCTCTTGCACGCTGAAATTCCAGCTGGCATCAATACCCACAGGCAGGTTAGAATCGCAGGGCAGCTGTCCTACACTCTGACCAATCAGCAGTGGAGCGTCGTGGCCAGCATTGCAGTAGCGCAGTACGCCCGTCTGTAGGTCGAGAACACCCACAAACATCGTGACAAACATGCTCATATCATTGCCCTCACACATGGACTCGTTGAGCGCCTTGACGATGATGTGAGGCTCTGGCACATGGGCAGAGATGTTGCGGAACAGCGAGCGTGCCACAGCCATGAACATAGAGGCTGGAACGCCCTTGCCGCTGACGTCGCCAATGCAGAAAATCAGCTTCTCGTCGCGGATATAGAAGTCGAAGAGGTCGCCACCAACAGCCTTGGCGGGTTTTACCTGTCCGTAGATGTCAATATCGTTGCGTTCTGGATAGGGTGGGAAGGTCTTTGGCAGCATCGACATCTGGATGGTGTGAGCCACCTTCAACTCACTCTCGATGGTTGCTTTCTCTGCTGTTGTATTCTTCAGTTGCTCTGTATATTGCGCCAATGACAGCTGCATTTTCTCGAAGGAATCGCGCAGCTGGTGAATCTCATCACGACTTTTCAACTCAGGCAGTGGCGTATTGAAGTTACCCTTAGCCACCTCGTCAGCAGACTGTGCCAGCAGCTTGATGGGCATTACTGACTTCCTGATGGTTCTACGACCAGAGATAAGCACAATCAACATGCCAAGAACAATGAAGAAGAGCATGAAGAAGCCAAAGGTATAGGAGATAGCCTCTATTTCTAATACAGGAAATACCAAACCTATTTTCCACGTCGTGTATTTCACGGGACGGTAAGTGATAGAATACTCGATATTCGATAATGACAATTTATTCTCTTGGGGAGGGACATCTCTATCATTTACTCTATTGGTCACAATACCGTTAAGATTGCCATCAGGGTCATCGGTGACATCGTTTTGAAGTTTCTTGTGGATAATGTGCTGCTTGTCGGGATGGGCTAGATAAGTACCTGTAGAATCAATAACAAAGAAATAAGGTGAGTACTCATTCTGTGTAAAAGAGTTGGTATCTTCATCTGAGTATATTCTCAATTTGTCACTGAACCATTCAAGCGACATATCTACACCCAATACGGCCACAACGTGCTGCTGCTTGTCGTGGATGGGTACAAGGTAGGATACCAATGGGGCTTTGTCTAAATTATCAAAGAAAGGGGCAGACCAATAGCTGCTGTCTCTGGCAATGGCCTCATTGAACCATTTCGCATTCAGGTAGTTGTTATCTTTACTGCCAAGAATCTTCCTCTCTATAGCATCGCTATCACGACGTACGGCATAAGGGCAGAACCAATGGCCTTTGTTGGGATAATAGTCGGCTACAAAACTGATGCCACAGCTGCGGATGCGTTCATTGGTGCGAATCATACGCTCCATGATATCCGTCATCCTATCGGGATTATCCAAGTTATCCTCAATAACGGGGGCTGTATTGATAGCGGCGACATATACATCTGATGTAATGCGTCTTACCTCCTCATATTGTCCTTTAAGCCATATTCTACCAAAGCCCCAAAACGCAATTTGGATAGCATAAAAACTGAGCCAGAAGAGGATGAATGACGGTATGCCCATAAAGATAAGCATGCGGAGCGAGATGCGGTGCGTGAGACGTTTCCCAAAGGATTTGGGATAAGGGTTTGGCGACTTTCCAAAGAGTTTTCTCAGCAGGTCTTTTATCATGGCATTTTAGTTTTTGGGGTCAGTGGGGGCGTCGTCTTCCTGCATCTCTTCGTCCAGACGGTTGGCCCACAAGTATTTCTTCGTCTCACGAGCAGCTACGCCACTTAGCAGAAGTAGGGCTATGAGGTTAGGAATGGCCATCAGGGCATTCATGCAGTCGGCAATGTTCCATATAATATCCAGATTGATGATGCTGCCAAAGAACAGGGCAACAATATAGAGGATGCGGTAGAAACGATTGATGCGATGGCCCTCGATATAGTTGACGGCACTCTCGCCATAGTAGCTCCAGCCAAGAATGGTGCTGAAGGCAAAGGTAAGAATGCCAAAGGCGAGTAGGGGAGCACCCACATAGGGAATCTTTGAGAAGGCCACTTTCGTCAAGGCTGCTCCATCAGCATAGGTAATATCGGGGTATGCCAGGATGCTGCTAACGAGTACCATGCCTGTAAGGGCACAGATGACAACGGTGTCCCAGAAAGTGCCTGTGCTGCTGACCAATGCCTGGCGCACAGGATTGCGTGTCTGGGCGGCTGCAGCGACGATAGGTGCAGAACCCATACCACTCTCGTTGGAGAACAGTCCGCGAGCAATACCATAGCGGGCAGCCATCATCACCGTAGCACCAACGAAGCCACCACCAGCTGCAGAGGGGTTAAAGGCTGCATCGACGATAAGTTGGACGGCAGGCCATACGTAAGCGTGATTGATAGAGAGGATGATGATACATCCTGCCACATAGAGCAAAGCCATAAAAGGCACGAGAACGGTGCACACGCGGGCTATGGCCTTGACACCTCCCAAGATGACGGCAGCGGTCAACAGACACACCACCACACCGATTATCCACGTCTGGATACCAAAGGTCTCGTGAGCCAGCAAGGCAATGCTGTTGGCTTGTACCGTACAGCCGATACCAAAGGAGGCCAATGCTGTGAAGACAGCAAAGAGTATGGCCAGCCACTTCATATTCAAGCCACGCTCCAGGGCATACATCGGACCACCATACATCTGTCCGTTGTCTGCCTTGACGCGGTATTTTACAGCTAACAGTCCTTCTGCATATTTTGTCGACATGCCGAAGATACCTGTCAGCCAACACCAGAGTACGGCGCCAGGTCCTCCTAAAGCTACTGCAGTAGCGACTCCGACGATGTTACCAGTACCAATGGTTGCTGCCAAGGCAGTGGCTAATGCGCCAAACTGACTGACCTCACCTTCAGCTCCTGGGTCTTTCTTCACTGATAGGCGGATACCTGTCAGCAGCTTTCTTTGTGGAAAGCGTAGGCGGATGGTGAGGAATATATGGGTTCCTAACAGCAGGATAATCATCGGCCAGCCCCACAAGAAGCCACTTACCAGTGAGAAAAACGCATTAATAGTCTCCACGCCGTTACCTCGTCTTATGCAAACTTAATTGTACCTTGAATAACCTCTGGCTGTGACTCTGTTTTCTGCTGGAAGTCTTCACCACTGGCTTGCTGATAGATACTATCAAGAATCTCGCGGGTACGCTTGTAAGTCGGTGTTTGCTCTACAGCAGAGATGACATCATCATTGTCCAGATCCTCAGGACGGAACAGGAAGATGTGGGGACGACGCTTATAGCGCTTGCTGGAGCCATCACCACCATAATAGCGGTTACGGCGATCCTGACGCTGGGCTTCCTTCTCTTGCTCAGCAGCATAGCGCGTAGCCTCCTCCTGCGTGTTATGGCGCTGACGATGGCTATTCATACCATCCACATTCTCGATGCCGAAACCTGTAGCCAGAATGGTTACCTTTACCTTCTTGCCCAACTCTGGGTCTGTGGCCAGTCCCCATTTGATTTCGAAGTCATTGCCAAACTTGCCCATAAAGTCGTTGACATCATTCATCTCTTCCATCATCAGAGAATCCTTACCATCCTTGCTACCAGCAAATGAGATGCTAAGCAGAATTTTCTTAGAGTTGAAGACGTCGTTCTCATTAAGCAATGGAGAGTTAAGAGCATCTTCGATAGCCTTGCGTACGCGACCCTCGCCCTCACCGTAACCTGTAGACATGATGGCAACACCACCATCCTTCAATACGGTCTTCACATCGTTGAAGTCCAAATTGATAAGTCCGTGAACGGTAATAATCTCAGCGATAGACTTAGCAGCGACGCTCAGTGTGTCATCTGCCTTGCCAAAAGCATCGAGTACGGTAAGTTCAGGATATATCTCACGCAAACGCTCGTTATTGATAACCAGCAAGGCATCGACGTGCTTCGACATCTCTTCGACACCATCCAGTGCCTGGTCAATCTTGCGGTCGCCCTCGAAACGGAAGGGGATTGTCACAATACCTACTGTCAGGATGCCCATCTCCTTAGATACACGGGCAATGACAGGAGCAGCACCGGTACCAGTACCGCCACCCATACCTGCTGTGATGAAGGCCATGCGGGTACCGTCGTTGAGCATGTTTTTGATATCGTCAAGACTCTCCTCAGCAGCAGCGCGGGCTTTCTCTGGTTTGTTACCAGCACCGAGTCCTTCTTTTCCCAGTTGCAGATGAACGGGTACGGGCGAATCGTTTAGTGCCTGATTATCAGTGTTACAGAGCACGAAAGTAACGTCGTGAATACCTTCACGATACATGTGGTTGACAGCATTACCGCCACCGCCACCAACACCAATCACTTTGATGATGCTGTTCTCCTTTTCGGGTTCTCCGAAGTCGAGCAATATGTTGTTGTCCATAGTCTTACTTTTTAAATGGTGAAATGTAGAAATTACGATATGTCGAAGTGTTTATTCTTCCTCTTCGACAATTTTAGTTGCTGCGCTCTTCAGCCAGCGTCCAAACTTGCTGAGTGGACTGTTACGGCGGCGCTCCTCAGCTTCCTCACGGGCTATACGCTCGGCTTCTTCACGAGCAATACGCTCTTCCTCTTCTTTCTTGAGGCGAGCCTCTTCCTCAGCACGGCGAATCTCCTCAGCGGTACGTACTACACCAGCAGGTGTCTCAGTGGCCTGACGGGCACGGCGCAGTTCCATCGCATCAGCTGCAGGCTTCTGCTGTGCAAAGAGGTCACCATTGGGGTCATACTCATTGCCTGCGCAGTTGATATCGCCCTTAGCCAACAGGCCCAGTACGGTGTTCATTCGTCCGTCACGAGCCGTTACCTCAGGAATCTGCGATGTGATGGTCTGAGTAACAAACTTTGCAATACGAATCTTATCGATATGTGTATAGTTCTGGAAGGCCTTTTCGATGTCCTTCATGTTAGAACCACCACCAGTCAGGATAATACCACCCAGGAGCTTGTCGCAATACTCTTCTGGAACCTGACACCATACGTTGGCAATAATCTCCTCCAGACGACCCTCGACAATCTCAATGAATTTGCGTGTCTCTACCTGACGATCCTGATCGATAGAATACTTCATGTTGTTGTCGATGTCGTTGTTCTCAGTATAGGCGCAACCATATTTGATCATCATATGCTCAGCAACATGTTCCTCCATCTGTAGCGATGCGATGTCCTTTACGATGTTGTTGAAGCCAAGGGGAATTACAGCCAGGTGACGCAAGATGTTCTTTGAGTAGACACTGACTGTTGTCGTGTCAGCACCCAAATCAACAAGAGCACAGCCTGAACGACGCTCGGCTTCTGTCAGAACGCTGTCAGCAAGAGCAAGCGGAGCGAGGTACATCTCGGCAACGTTAATCTCCGCATTCTCAAAACACTTGTTGAGATTCTTGTAGAAGGTCTTACGCTGCAGAATGTTCAGGAAGTTACCCTCGATGCGTGAGCATTGGATTCCTACAGGATCGAGCTGATATTGAGCGTCAACCTTATACTCCTGTACGGCAGCATCGAGTATCTCCTGGTCAGAATAGATCACGTTGCGGTTGTCATCCATCAGTTCAATAACCATGTCCTGTGTAACAACAGTATCTTCTGGAACATCCTTGGCGATGACATTGTGAATAGAGCGGATAGACTGACCAGCAACACCCACATAGACCTGGGTGATGGTTGTCTTCAATTGCTTCTCCAGACGACTGACAATATTTGTCAGACTCTGAGCGGTCTTGTCGATGTTGTAAACCACACCTTTGCGGATAAATGACGAAGAATCCTCCTTGACGCAAGCCAGTACTTGTATACTGCCGTCAAGATTCTTCTTACCCGCGATACCGGTCATCTTGGATGACCCCAGTTCGATAGCTACGATAAATTCCTTTGGCATCTCTTACATATTTTAGTTTTTTCTTTTCTTGCAAATAATTTGATTGTCGAACTCGACATTGATATAGGAGTACTTGTTCCAACCAGCCTTGGAGAGTCCGTATTTATAGAACTTTTCCAGACGCGATAATTTTCTTTCAAGGTTGGAAGGATTTCCAAGGTAGACGATGTGGTCACCTACACGAGGTACCATCTCTATAGAACCGTCTCCCAGCACATTGAGCTGCTCTACTTGACAACCCCACAAGGGAGTCTTCAGCAGGTAGCAGCCGATATCTTTCAATACCTTTTGGGCATATTTCTGTTGGATATTTCCTGTGGCTATTACCAGATTACTGGCAAAATGTGTGTTTGGCATGATGTTTCCATGCTCGTCAACGTAGTAGTCATCGCCATTATCTGCCTTGACACGAATAACTGGCAGGCGCTGGTCAATCTTGATATTGATATGTCCTGTCTGTGTCTTGTAGCATTGTGCCTGTTTGACGAAGGGGTTCTTCTGAAGTTGCTCTTCGATGTTGCGGACATCGACATGGCTCATCTGGTCACCGATTGGATAGCATCGTGAACGCTGGAGTAATGTCTTTATCTCTTCTTGATCCAAGAAGCCCTTCACAGAACCATCTTCTACATAGATGTTTACCTCGCGACAGATGTTGTCTGACTCATCAGGGCTATTGAATGCCGTGATGGCCAGTACGAGATAGACAGCCAGTGCAATGTCTGTCAAGACGATAGCTGATTTCTTCCAGTTGATAGTCACAGTTCTAACAATTAGAGGTTAGCTTTTTCCTTTAGTATTCTTGCAATCTCTGGCACTTGATTATCCAAGTCACCAGCTCCCAAGACAATAAGTACTTCAAAAGAGTGTTCCTTGACAAACGATAGTACGTCGTCCTTGAGAATCATCTGCTTCTCAATGCCAGGGCGCAAGTTGTCATAAATCAGTGCTGACGTAACGCCCTCAATGGGCATTTCACGGGCAGGGTAGATTTCGGTGAGGATAACCTCATCGAGCAGGCTCAGCGCATCAGCGAAATCATGATAAAAGTCGCGTGTACGCGTATATAGATGTGGCTGGAATATAGCCGTAATTTTGCGGTCTTTGTATAACTCACGAATGCTGCGAGCACTCTGCAGAATCTCCTTCGGGTGGTGGGCATAGTCACTCAAGAACACCAACTTATCGGTCTTGATCTTGAAGTCAAAGCGACGCTCCACACCGCTGTAGGTCATCAAGCCAATGCGTAATTCCTCAGCAGTACATCCTGCCAACTGGGCCATCGCCATAGCAGCGATACCATTCTCAATATTGATGGGTACTGGCTGGCCCAGCTCGATATTCCTTACCGTTTCGATGGGTGATATGAAGTCGAAGGTAATCTCACCATTCTCAATACGGATATTCTCTGCGTGGAAATCACCCTCTGTCAGTGCATAATCGTAGCGACGTACGCCACTGGGCAGATTCTCCTTCACCTCAAGGTCGCGATGAATGATGAGTGCGCCCTGAGGTTGGATGAGTTCTGTATAATGACGGAAACTCTCTAAGTAAGCTTCTTTCGTTCCATAGATGTCAAGATGGTCAGGGTCTGTTGACGTGATGACAGTCATATATGGGCTTAGCCAATGGAATGAGCGGTCGAACTCGTCAGCCTCAATGACCACAAAGTCGGAATTAGAAAGAATATAGTTGGTGCCATAGTTCTTGGAGATACCACCCAAGAAAGCATTGCAGTCAAGATGACTCTGGTGCATGATATGGGCACACATTGTCGAGGTTGTGGTTTTACCATGGGTACCAGCTACACACAATCCCTTATGCTGTCGGGTTAGTGTACCTAACACCTGTGCACGCTTCTGTATTTCAAAACCATTCTCACGGAAAAATACGAGTTCCTTGTGATCAGCAGGAATAGCTGGTGTATATATGACGAGGCAGCTCTTTGGCTTGCGACAGGTGTGTGGGATTTCGTCGACATTCTCCTCGTAATGAATGAGCATACCTTCTTTCTCCAATTGGCGGGTTAAGGTACTTGGGGTCTTGTCGTAACCTGCTACGACGAGGCCACGCTTAATAAAGTAACGGGCAATGGCACTCATTCCGATGCCACCGGCTCCTACAAAATAAACTGCTTTAATATCTTTAAGTTCCATAGTGGATTAAATAGGTTAATGGGCTTGTTCAGCCAGTTTTATCACTTCTTTGGCAATGATGTCTGCAGAGTCGGGCAGTGCCATCTTCAGAATGTTCTCGCTCAGACTCTTCAGCTTAGCTTTATCTTGTACGGTATCGATTGCCATCGGCAACAGTAGCTTGTCAGCCTCGCGGTCTTTGACGTAGAGGGCTGCCTCTTTGTTCACTAATGCTAATGCATTTTTAGTCTGATGGTCTTCTGCCACATTGGGTGAAGGCACTAGAATAACGGGTATGCCCAATAGGCAGAACTCGCTGATACTTCCCGCTCCGGCACGACTGATGACGAGGTCGGCAGCTTTATAGGCAGCACCCATATCACTGATGAAGTCAGTAACGACGAGATTTTGGGGTTTGTCGTCCTTCAAACGCTCAGCAATTTCAGCACTATAGTACTTACCTGTCTGCCAGATAAACTGAATATCGGAATTTCTGCGAATGAGGTCGAGTTGTTGTAGCACACTCTCATTGATAGTGCGAGCACCCAATGATCCACCTACAAGAAGAATGGTTTTCTTCTGCGGGTCAAGGTCGAAGGTCTTGATGGCCTCTTCGCGAGTGATGGTTGTATCGAGCAACTGCTGACGTACGGGGTTACCTGTCAGCATCAGTTTTTCAGCAGGGAAGAAACGTTCCATTCCCTCATAAGCTACGCAGATCTTTGCCGCCTTCTTCGCAAGGGTTTTGTTTGCCAATCCCGCATAGCTGTTCTGCTCTTGTAGCAGGGTGGGGATACCCAGTGCATTGGCAGCACCTAGGGCCGCACTGCTGGCATAGCCTCCTACACCTACCGCTACTTGAGGGTTGAATTGGCGAAGTAGCTTCTTGGCCATGTGCTTGCTGCGCAAATAGTCAATAGCCACACCAATGTTGCCAAGTCTCCACAACGGACGCAGGAAACCACGAATGGGTAGTCCCTCGATATCATAACCGGCTGCGGGTACACGTAACATCTCCATACGTCCTTGTGCACCAACAAATAGGATTTTCGCATCAGGGCGCAAGGTCTTGATGGCATTGGCGATAGACACGGCAGGGAAGATATGGCCTCCCGTACCGCCACCACTGATAATGACTCTTAATTCGTTATTCATATCTCTTTGTTTTCTTCTTTTTCTATTTTCTGTTTTGCTGAGCGGCTAACACTCAGAATTGCACCAATATAGGCGCAGTTAATAATGGTCGACGTACCACCCTTGGAAATGAGTGGCAATGGCTGTCCTGTAACTGGTGCCAAACCAACGGCTACCATCATATTAAACGTGGCCTGTATAACCAGTAGTAATCCTAATCCCATGGCTAAGAATGCCGGGAAATTGTTTTCACACCTGCTGGCGATGCGCGCACAACGGTATAGCAGGAAGATGTACAGACACATGACGACGAATGCTCCAACAATACCCAACTCCTCAATGATGATAGCGTAAATAAAGTCAGAGAAGGCTTGTGACAGGAAGTCGCGCTCAGTACTCTTACCAGGGCCTTTGCCGATAACACCACTCGATACGATGGCGATATTGGCGTGTGCTACCTGGGCGTCTTTGTCAAGGTCATATTCCTGAGGAGAAGGTTTGGGCTTGCCAAACTTCATGATTCGACTCTTCCATGTATCGGCACGGTGGAACATCTTCTCGATGGCATTCTTTTTCTTGGGCTTTACATCCACCTGTTCAGTCTGAGCCACCTGCTGCTCTTCATCGCTGGTGTCATGACCAACAATCATTACCATAGAGAGCGTAAAGGCGATGAACACGATAATGACTGCTGCCAGTTTTGCCAGCTGGCGGATAGGTACCAGACCAATGAACATCATCAGATAGACAACGGCAAAGAGCATGGCTGCTGTTGATAAGTTCTCCAGACCAATCAGGAAACAGGCAGGTATCGTGATGCGCATAATCCACTTGAAGGTATTCTTGTCTGCACCATCCTCGCGCTGCATGGCTGCCAGTACTTGAGCAACAGCCAGTACAATAGTGCCCTTGGCAATTTCTGACGGTTGGAATGTAAAGCCAAATAGGCTGATCCATCGACCTGCGTCACCTACCTTAGTACCTGCCAGCAGAACCCATAACAGGGTTACTGCCGAGATAAGCATCAGGAAGGGTGTTATAAGTTTGAAATAACGGCAAGGTATATTCAAGGTAATGATGGCCACCAGCACGCCGACCAGAATAGTTCCGGCATGATAGATGATAGGGCCAATATAGTTTTGGCTCTTATAGGTAAGTCCGCTGGATGCTGAGAATACCTCTACGATACTCACCATACAGAGAAAGAAGAAGATCATCCAGACGACCTTGTCTCCCTTAAAAATATTGCCTAATTTCTTATTCATAGATTTCTTGCCAATTCCTTGAACTGTTCGCCACGGTCTTCCATATTCTTAAAGAGGTCGAAGCTGGCACAACAGGGGCTGAGTAGAACCGTCATACCTGGCTCTGCCATCTCGTAGCAGGCCTGAACACACTCCTTCATAGAATGAGTGTCGCGTACGGGGATTCCCAGCGTATCGAAGTTGTCGTGCAACTTCTGATTGTCTGCACCTAAATATACCAGACCAGCACACTTCTCCTTTATTAGTGGTTTGATGGGGTCGTAGTCGTTGCCTTTGTCCTTACCACCAATGATAAGGATTGTCTTGGTCTTCATGGATTCCAGAGCATACCAGCAGGCATCGACATTGGTAGCCTTTGAGTCGTTGATATATTGCACGCCACGTACGGTGCATACCTTCTCCAGACGGTGCTCCACGCCAGGGAAGTCACTCAGCGACTGGCGGATGACATCCTTCTTGATACCTGCGATATTGGTAGCAATACCTGCTGCCAGCGAGTTGTAGATATTATGTTTGCCCGTAAGACTCAGTGCCTCCTGTTCCATATTAAATGGTTCAGGCTGCTCGATGGTATACTGACCAGCTTCAATATAACCGATGGAGCCCTTCTCCTTCAGTTCGGAGAATGGATACTGGATAGAATGAATGTCGTATTTTTCTAACTCCTTTTTGATAATAGGGTCATCATTCCAATAGATGAAGGCATCCTGTGGGGTCTGATTCTGGATGATTCGCATCTTTGCATCAACATAGTTCTGCATTTTGAAGTCATAACGATCCAGATGGTCAGGGGTTATGTTCAGCAAAATGGCAATGTTGGCACGGAAGTCGTACATATTGTCAAGTTGGAAGGAGCTTAGCTCGATGACGTAGTAGGGATGAGGATCCTCTGCCACCTGCAATGCCAGTGAGTTACCGATATTTCCTGCCAGACCGACATCATATCCTGCATTCTTGAAAATGTGATAGATGAGCGATGTGGTTGTTGTTTTACCGTTAGAACCGGTAATGCAAATCATTTTTGAGTCGGTATAACGTCCGGCAAACTCTATCTCACTGATAATGCCGATGCCTCTCTCCTTAATTTTGACAATAATGGGAGCAGTATCAGGAATACCAGGACTCTTAATGACTTCATCAGCAGCAAGGATTTTCTCTTCAGTATGCTGACCTTCTTCCCATGCTATCTGATGGCCGTCCAGCATTTTCTTATACTTGTCGCTAATCTTCGACATGTCGCTGACGAACACGTTGAAACCTTTCTTTTGAGCCAGAACGGCTGCTCCTGCACCGCTCTCGCCAGCTCCTAATATGACAATATTACTCATCTTATCTTCAGTGTTATTATTGTTAATGCAGCCAATATGATTGAGGTAATCCAGAAACGGATGGTTATCTTTGATTCATGGAAAGGACGATGGGGCCATCCTTTAAGGATATAGGTGCTGGTAGCATCCAGCTGTGAGTCCAGACGGCGGAATGTATCGTGAATAGGTGTAGCACGGAATACGCGCACACGCTTACCCTTTCTTTTCTGTATCTTAAACCACTGGGTCTGAATAATTACGCTCAGACTCTCGACGAAGAAGATGCCACACAATATTGGCAGCATCAGTTCCTTATGAATGATGACAGCGCAGACACCGATGATACCACCAATGGCTAGCGAACCTGTGTCGCCCATGAATACCTGTGCTGGATAGGCATTATACCAAAGGAAACCAACCATAGCACCAATGAATGCTGCCAGGAATACTACCAGCTCCTCAGAGCCAGGAATATACATGATATCGAAATATGCAGCATAAACAATGTGTGATGAAACATAGGCGAAGATGGCCAATGCTATGCCTACAATAGCGGAGTTACCAGCACACATTCCATCCATTCCATCGTTCAGGTTAGCACCATTCGATACAGCGGTGACAACAAAAATGGTCATGATGACAAATAATACCCAGCCAGCAGCCACCTTGTACTTCCCGCAGAACGACATGACATCTGAGTAGTTCAGATTGTGGTTCTTGATAAACGGAATGGTCGTCTTCAGTGACTTCACCGCTTCTGGTTGATGCTTGATAACCATTTCATGGTTCTGCTGTGTGATCGTAACGTTTTCGCGTACTACAGCATCGGGACTCAGCCACAGTGTCAGTCCAACAATAAAGCCGATTGATAGCTGACCGATAATCTTATAGCGTCCCTTCAGACCATCCTTGTTCTTACGGAATATCTTGATATAGTCGTCCATGAAGCCAAGGAATCCCAGCCACACCGTGGTTGCAATCATCAGTAACAGATAGGTGTTGCGCATACGTCCCAGTAGGATGACAGGCACTAAGATGGCAACAATGATGATGATTCCGCCCATAGTAGGCACACCCTTCTTCTCTACGCCAAATGGATCGATACTTGGATCACGCGCCGTCTCAGCAATGTTACGGCGTTTCATCCACTTAATAAAATACTCACCAAACCAAGCCGATATCACGAGCGACAGGATAAGGGCTAATAGCGCACGGAATGAGATATACGACCAGATGTGAGCACCTGGTATGTTAAACTGTTCGAGGAATCGGAAAATGTAATATAACATATTTACTATTTGACGATTTACAATTTACTATTTAGGCTGCGCCAAAGATTTCTCTTACCACCTCACGGTCGTCGAAGTGGTGCTTGACACCCTTAATCTCCTGATAGTCCTCATGACCTTTACCGGCAATGAGAATAACATCACCCTTTTCAGCCATCATACAGGCAGTACGGATGGCTTCCTTACGATCTACGATGCTGACAACCTTCTTCATCTGCTTCTGGTCAAGACCTGCCAGCATGTCATTAATGATATCTTGAGGCTCTTCAAAACGAGGATTGTCGGAAGTGATGATGACACGGTCACTCTGTTTGACAGCCTCTTGAGCCATCAGAGGACGCTTACCCTTGTCACGGTTACCGCCAGCACCACAAACGGTGATAATTTTTCCTTGTTTGCCCTCCATGACTTCGTGAATGGCATTCAACACATTCTCCAGTGCATCGGGGGTATGAGCATAGTCAACGACAGCTGTGACACCTTCTTCTGAGCGGATTGGCTCCAGACGTCCGGCTACACTCTTCAGCGTGCTGAGTACCACGAGAATGTCCTCTGGTTTCTTGCCCAACATAACGGCAGCGCCATAGACGGCTAACAGGTTGGAAACATTGAACTTACCGATAAACTGTACGCCAACCTCCTGACCGTTGATTTCCAGATACATACCTTCGAAATGACACTCGATGATACGGG
The DNA here is from genome assembly GCA_024692385.1 of Prevotella sp. Lineage (GTDB taxonomy): Bacteria > Bacteroidota > Bacteroidia > Bacteroidales > Bacteroidaceae > Prevotella. Next base: position 27,700 of record JAILMS010000165.1, read on the forward strand.
CGCGGAAGTCGGCCATGCGCTGTACTGAGTAGGTCTTCACCTGAGCCTTGCAGTTCTGCACCATCACACTACCGTTCTTATCGTCGGCATTGGTGATGGCAAAGGCGTCTTTTGACAGTCCGTCGAAGAAAGCCTTCTTAGCATCACGGTAGTTCTCGAAGGTCTTATGATAGTCCAGGTGGTCTCGAGTAAGGTTGGTAAACAGGCCACCGGCAAACTTCAGACCGCCAATGCGCTGCTGGGCAATGGCATGGCTTGAACATTCCATAAAGGCATATTCACAGCCAGCTTCCACCATTTGGTGCAGCAGCTTGTTCAACTCAATAGGATCGGGAGTGGTATGATCGGCAGGAATAGCCTCTCCCTCGATGTAGTTGCACACGGTAGAGAGCAGACCGCATTTATGTCCGAACTTGCGGAACATATTATATAATAAGGTGGCGATAGTTGTCTTACCATTGGTACCGGTAACACCAACCAACTTCAACTGCTGTGATGGCTCACCATAGAAAACGGTAGCCACAGGACCTACAGCAGCCTCAGTGGATGCTACCTGCACATAGGTTACTCCTCCTTCGTTGACATCTTCGGGCAGGTCCTCACACAATACAGCCACTGCACCCAATTCCAATGCCTTGGGAATGAAGCGATGACCGTCGGTTTGTGTACCTTTGATAGCCACAAAAAGATGTCCGTTTTCTATCTTGCGTGAATCGATATTCACACCAGTGATGTCTACTTCGGCATTACCAATAATGGTAATAGGCTTAATGTATTTCAGCAATTCGCTTAACTTCATATACCTTATATTATTTTATATCGTATTATTCTAATGTCAACGTACATACTCCACCTTTGACAATGGCACTACCGGCTGGCATGCTTTGATGCTTTACCTTGCCACGTCCCTGAAGTTTCACATGCAGGCCGTATGTCTCTAAAAGATAGACGGCATCTTTGGCACCCATGCCCGTTACGTTTGGAACAGTTGTGTCACTGGGCTTAATCTTTGACAGTACAACACCATCTTTTTGACGTTCTGCGCTGCCCCAGATAGGATTGCCGTTTGCATAGCTGCCTCCCCAGTGGTTATTGGTCTTGATGCCTAAGCCGGATAGAACCTGACTGGCAGCAGCAATATTACCCTGCTTTACATCTGGAATGATGATGGAGCGCTCGTCATAGGCATCCTCCACACGCATCTTCAGATGGCGGGCCATCACACCCTCAGCGATATGATGGAATACGACACCACTCATACCACCACCCGAAGCGGGCAGACCGGTCTTCTTGATACAAACGATACACGTATAGCGTGGATCGTCGGCAGGGAAGAATCCACAGAACGACAGCCAGTAACGGGTTACGCCAGAGTGGTAGCTGCCATGCTGGTCGGCAACCTGAGCTGTACCCGTCTTACCAGCCACTGGGAACAATGGTGAACCAGCTTTTCGTCCCAGTCCTTGGCTTACCACATGGCGCAGAATAGTCTGCATGGTCTTGATAGCCTGTGGCTTGGCGATACGTTCCTTGATGACCTGTGGCTCACACTCGACAATGGTCTCGCCATTCTTGACGATTCTCTTGACAAAGCGCGGACGCATCATCTTTCCGTTGTTGGCGATGGCATTATAGAAAGTTACCGTATTAATAGGTGCTATCTGTGTCTCATAGCCTATAGACATCCAGGGTAGGGCAGTCTTACTCCAGTTCTCATACTGACCACGCTTGTTCTTACGAGGCATACGGATACGTGGAGGCAGATAACCCACCAATGGTAGTTGCAGATCTTCATGAATACCCACACGGTAGAGTCCCTTGACGTAGCGCTCAGGATTCTTACCATAGAACTTGTCTATGACGTGACTTACACCGATATTTGAGCTGACCTCCAGCGTGCGTGCAACATTGATGTCACCATAGCCGCCGCGATTCCAGTTGTGGTCTTTCATCGGACGACCATGCATATCCATTACGCCACTTCCCGTATGGATGACATAGCTGGTGTCAACAACGCCATCGTCCAGCGCTACCAGGAACGAGGCTACCTTGAATACGGAGCCTGGCTCACAACGATAGCTGATGGCACTGTTCACTGCCTCTGCATATTGATAGTTCTCAGGACTATCGCCCATACGCATCATGTTGACGATGGCTTTTATGTCGCCCGTCTTTACCTCCATCAGGATAGCCACACCCATCTCGCCGTTAACGAGCTTCAACTCGTCTATCAATGCGCGTTCAGCAATATCCTGCATGTTGACGTCAATGGTGGTAACGACATCGGCACCATCTACAGGCAGCATAACAGGGATATTCATATATTTGTTAAGCACCTTACGGCGGCCCGTAATACCTGGGGTTCCGCGCAGAATGGAGTCGTAAGACAATTCAATGCCGAAATAAGCAGAGTCCTTGGCGCCGAACATACCGCCAATGGTACGCTTTGCCAGTGAGCCGAACGGACGATTGCGTGAATTGAATACCTCTTCCGTAAAGCCACTCTTGTTCTTCGGCATGTTGAAGAAGGGTAGCTGCTTAACCTCCATATAGGTATTGTAGTTGATGCGCTTTGGCCAGATATTCCACCAACGAGAGCCCATCTTCTGCTGTCCAGTCTTTTTGTCATACACCATTTTGTGGCGACCTTCTTCCAGACTCTCCTTAAATTCTGCAGCCGAACGAGTGGGGAATATGCGATGTAAACCTTCGCAGACAGAATCCACTTTGTCTAACCACAGCGAGTCGTCCTCAAAGGCTGAGGCTTGGAAGTCCATGAATATTTTGTATTCAGGAATCGAACTGGCCATTAGCTGTCCGTCACTGCTTAAAATGTTGCCGCGATTGGGATTCACAACTACGCTGTCTCTCTTCAATCGGCTGGCAACCTCCGTCCAATACTGCTTTTTGGCAGTCATAATATAGAAGGCCTTGCCAATCACGGCGAAACCGACGATTGTCAGCATCACAGCAATCAGCATGTAGCGAGGCATTACTTTCTTGTTGTCAAATTTGCTCATTCCGGTACTTCTATAATATAGGGAGGCTGGTCTGCTTGATGAAGCAGTGAGTCCTTATTCTGTTTCAATATTTCTAATACATGGCTTTCGCGGCATTTTTCCGTCAGTTCACTAGACGAGCTGAGCGCCCTGAACTTGGCATCCTTTAGCTGCTGCTCCATCTTGTCGATAGTCAGCATGTCTTGCTGACACTGATAACGGAAAGCAACATAGACGGTGGAGAAAGCTACGATTAAGACGAATAACCATATCTGTGAACGTACCATCTCGGAGGTTAATAGGTCGCCACCAAGAATAGTGCGTAGGTTCAGTTGTGAAGAAGGCTTAGGGTCTTCCTCGCTCACTGTCTCTTTGATTTTCTTTAGCGTCTCCTTAAGGTCGCGCTCGCCTTGTGCCGTTGCGTCTGCTGGCGTAGGTGTGCTGTCCTCTTGAATCAGCTTTTCTTGTATTTGTTCGTCTGCCATGGTCTTAGTTACAATTTTTCTGCGATGCGGAGCTTAGCGCTACGGCTGCGCGGGTTCTCTGCCTGTTCTTGCTCGCTGGGTATAATTACCTTGTTGCTTACAGGACGGAGAGACGACTGGAATCGTCCGAAAAAATCCTGCTCCACCTTGCCTTCAGCATTGCCCGATTTCATCACGTTCTTCACGATGCGATCCTCCAGCGAATGATAGGTGATGACGCTGAGGCGTCCGCCCTTTGCTAACAGTTGTGTAGCCCCTTTCAGCATCTCGCGTAAGGCATCCATCTCGTGGTTTACCTCGATGCGCAGAGCCTGATAGATTTTGGCCATATCTTTCTTCCACTGGCTATTGGGATTGTCAACATCTATTCCCAGCACTTGCAGCAGTTCGCCAGTGGTCTCTATACGTTTCTGTTGACGTGCCTTTGTCAGCGTTCTGGCAATGCGGCGGGCATCTTTCAGTTCTCCGTAGAGATAGAGTACGTCGGCCAGCTGCTCCTCCGAGTAGTCGTTCAGTACGTCGGCAGCTGTCTTGCCAGCGCGATTGTTCATGCGCATATCCAGTGGGGCGTCAAAGCGGAAAGAGAAACCGCGCGTTTCGTCGTCGAAGTGGTGGCTTGATACGCCTAAGTCTGCCAACAGTCCGTCGATGTGGTCCACACCGTAATACTGCATCCAATTCTCTATATATCTGAAGTTACTGCGAACAAAGGTAAATCTGTCATCGTTGACAATGTTCTTCTCGGCATCAGCATCTTGGTCGAAACTATACAAGTGACCCTTCTTGCCCAGTCGTGAGAGTATTTCCTTAGAATGGCCGCCACCACCAAAGGTGACATCTACATAGATGCCGTCGGGCTGAATGTCCAGTCCGTCAATACTCTCTTTCAAGAGTACAGGTACATGATAGGTTTCTGCTATTGTTACCATTCGTTTTAACTTTCCACTTTCAACCTTCAACAGAGGTTTCCTCGTTCATCAGTTTTTCTATGGCTTCACCAAATTCCTCTGGAGTCATCTGTTGCTGCTCAGCTTTGATGTTGCTCCATATTTCAATGGTATCACCCATGCCTACAAATTTGATGTCCTGCTCAATGTCGGCCAAGCGCAGATAACGCTTAGGCACTAGGAAACGCCCATTTCCATCGAGTGTCAGTACTTCTACCTCGCTTACAAACTGGCGGAATACCTGTTGTTGTTGCTTGTTCCAGCGATTCAGACGCTGTCGCAGAGCGTCCATTTGCTCGTTCCATACGCTTTCGGGATAGAGTACCAGGCAAGGCTGAAATACATCCTTGCGCAACACCAGTCGCTCTTCACTGCTGGCCTGCAGTATCTTGCGGAATACTGCGGGTAGGAAGGCGCGTCCCTTGGCGTCCATTTTTGCCTCTATATTACCTAAAAATCGCATGCGTACTTATTTAAAAACTAGTTTCGGTTGCAAAGGTATATAATTTCCTCCACATTCCCCCACTTTTCCCCACTTTTTTTGAGTGAAAAGATGCAAAAGATTGCTTATTTGCGCAAATTTTCTTTAAAAGTGCACTTTTTAGAACATTTTTCCGTATATTTGCATGCCGTTAGTACTAATAGAGAGAATGGGACAGATTACGGAGAAGACGATTGACATCGATAGCATCCTGAAAAACAAGATGGGGAACAAGTCCAAATGGATTCCTCGTCCTTTGGTGGCGTGGCTGAAGCGCATTGCCCATCAGGATCAGGTCAATGCCTTCCTTTGGGAGTCGCGCGAAAAGGTGGGAACACCATGGCTGGAGGCCTGTGTGGACTACCTGCAGATGACGCTCCAGATAGAGGGCGAGGAGAATCTTCCTGATCCTGCCGACGGACGCCTCTACACCTTTGTATCCAACCATCCGTTGGGTGGGGAAGACGGTGTGGCACTGGGTGCGCTCATTGGTCGCCATTACGATTCGCGCTTCCGCTATCTGGTCAACGACCTGCTGATGTATCTACCTGGCCTGGCGCCATTGTGCATCCCTATCAATAAGACGGGTAAGGCCAGTCGCAACTTCCCGGCCATGGTCGAGACGGGTTTCCAAAGCGATAACCACATGCTCATGTTCCCTGCCGGCCTCTGTTCCAGACGACACAACGGTGTCATTCGTGACATAGCGTGGAAGAAGACATTCATTGCTAAGAGCGTAGAATACCAGCGCGACGTGGTACCCATCCACTTCGGTGGTCAGAACTCCAGCTTCTTTTATAAGTTAGCAGGCTTCTCCGACCGCTTCCTGCCCTTCAATCTGGCTATGCTCTTCCTCGTCGACGAGATGTATAAGAATGTAGGAAAAACTTTCCGAGTTGCCATCGGCAAGCCCATTCCCTGGCAAACCTTCGATAAGAGCAAAACTCCGATGGAATGGGCAAATTATGTACAAGATATCGTCTATAACCTTTAAAAATAAAATATAATCCGATATACCTAATGGAACAACCGATTATTCAACCCATCCCCAAAGAGGTTCTTAAGAGTGAGCTCACTCCTAACAAGCAGTTGCGCCTGACCAACAAGAGCAACAACGAGATTTACATCATTACGGCACACAACGCGCCCAACGTGATGCGAGAGATTGGTCGCCTGCGTGAAATTGCCTTCCGTGAGGCAGGCGGTGGCACAGGTCAGGAGGTCGATATCGATGAGTTCGATATCTGTGAGAACTGCTACAAGCAGCTCATTGTGTGGAATCCTGAGGAGGAGGAGATTATCGGAGGATATCGCTATCTGTTGGGTACCGACTGGGAATACGACGATAAGGGACAACCTAAGTTGGCTACCAGTCATATGTTCCATTTCTCGGAGAAGTTCCTGAAGGAGTATGCTCCTTATACCGTTGAATTGGGCCGTTCTTTCGTATCGCTGCCCTACCAGTCTTCGCGTATGGGTGCTAAGAGCCTCTTTGCCCTCGACAATTTGTGGGATGGCTTGGGAGCGCTGACAGTGGTGCGTCCAAACATCAAATACTACTTTGGTAAGATGACCATGTATCCCAGCTATATCCGCAAGGGCCGTGATATGATTCTCTATTTCCTGAAGAAGCATTTTGACGACAAGGAGAATCTCATTATCCCGATGAAACCGCTGGAATTGGAGACCGACCCCGCCGAGTTGGCTGCCCTCTTTAGTGGTAAGAGCTTCAAGGAAGATTATAAGGTGTTGAATGGAGAAATCCGTAAGTTGGGCTATAACATCCCACCGCTGGTCAATGCTTATATGGGTTTGTCGCCCACGATGAAGCTCTTCGGTACCGCCATCAACTATGGCTTCGGTGATGTGGAGGAGACGGGTATCCTTATTGCTGTCGACGAGATTCTTGAAGAGAAGCGCAAGCGCCACATTGATTCCTTCATCCGCGAGCATCGCAATGAGCTGAAGTTGACCTCTGGCGCCAACAAAATCATCTATAAAGATAAAAAGTAGAAGTAGCATGAAATACTACTATAAGGTTGCTGAGCACACCTTCTCTGTAGAGATGCCAGAGCGGGGTGGTGTTATCGATGAAATGGGGCAATATGCCCCTTTTTCTGTCAGTGAGGCTCCTCAGGTGGTGTTCTCTCTGCGTGTGGTGGGCAAGGATGAGTTCCCTGCTGTGGAGGGCGTTGTCACTGAGATGAATCAAGATGACGATGGTTCACAGATTCTTGTAGGTCGTCTTCAAGGTAAGTCTTATTTCGAGTTCCAGCTGTGGGGTCGCTGTGCCGCACGAATGATCACTGACGATAGCTACCAGCATGCTGATGTCCTCTTAGTTGATGAACCCCTGTTTGGTATCAACAATGCCTTGATGGTCATGTATGCCCTGTCAACAGCCAATCTGCAGACGGCACTGTTCCACTCTTCGGTAGTTAGCTATGAGGGTTATGGCTATATGTTCTTGGGCAAGAGCGGTACGGGTAAGAGCACCCATTCCAGCCTGTGGCTGAAGCATATCAGTGGTACGGAGCTAATCAACGACGACAACCCTGTAGTGCGCCGACTTCCCGATGGATTCTATGTTTTTGGCTCTCCTTGGAGTGGAAAGACACCTTGTTACCGCAATGTACGCTACCCGTTGGGTGGTGTGGTTCAGCTCAGTCAGGCACCTTATAATAGGATACAACGTCTGAGCCCGCTGGCGGCTTATGCTGCCTTGGTACCCTCCATCTCTGGTAAGCGTTGGGACAAGCTGGTTGCTGAAGGTCTGCACCAGACGGAGGAGATGATGGCTGGTGAGGTGGCCGTATGGCATCTGGAATGTCTGCCCGACGAGGCTGCTGCCCAGCTCTGTTCTGAAACAATACGCAAAGCATGAATACGCCGTCTGACAACGAGATTATCCAAAGCGCAATCCAGCTGGTTCGTGAGGGTTTGCGTGTTACCTTCCCTGTAAAGGGTTATAGCATGTTGCCTTTCATCATTGGCGGTAAAGAGAGCGTTGATCTCGTCAAGCCAGAAAACTTGCAGGT
>JAILMS010000168.1 GCA_024692385.1 Prevotella sp.
GATGTCATCATGGTTGCACCTAAGGGTAGCGGTACGTCTCTTCGCACCATGTTCTGCGAGGGTCGCGGCTTGAACTGCTCTTATGCCGTTTACCAGGACGCTTCGGGTAAGGCCAAGGAGAAGACACTGGCCTTCGGTATCGGTATCGGAGCAGGTTATATGTTCGAGACCACTTTCCAGCGTGAGGCTACCTCTGACCTCACTGGTGAGCGTGGCTCGCTGATGGGAGCTATCCAGGGCTTGCTACTCGCTCAGTACGAAGTACTGCGTGAGAATGGCCACACACCTTCTGAGGCTTTCAACGAGACTGTTGAGGAGCTCACCCAGAGCCTTGGCCCGCTCTTCGGCGCTAAGGGTATGGACTGGATGTATGCTAACTGTTCTACCACCGCACAGCGTGGTGCCCTCGACTGGGCTCCCCGTTTCCACGATGCTATCAAGCCCGTTATGCAGTGGCTCTACTATTCAGTAAAGACTGGTAACGAGGCACAGATTTCTATCGACGCCAATTCTAAGCCCGACTATCGTGCTGGCCTGGAGAAGGAGCTGGAGGCTATGCGCAACCAGGAAATGTGGCGTGCTGGCGAGACCGTTCGCAAGCTGCGTCCTGAATATCAGGAAGACTAATATTAACGTATAACAATGAATGGTTCTGCCGATACCTGCCGCTATAGGTGATGATAAATCAGCAGAACCATTCTTTTTTTTTAATAGATAATCCCCGAGCAGCCTTTGGTGGCATCTTTACCTATGCTCGCTATGGTGAGGACGTAGAGAGTGGGGATATGCAGATTGGTGAGCGTCGTCGTACTTATGTGTCACTCATGCCTTCGCTCAAGTATAACTATGTCAATGGCAAGAACTTTGCTCTCTATTCCAAAGTTGCAGTAGGCATGATGTATATATATGCTAAATCCGACTAGAAGTCCTAAATAGCTGTATTTATTTTCTCACTACTTGTCTCTCTCGCTTCATATTATTTATGTAACTTCTTTTGTAAGTTCCAGAATTCTTCGTATCCTTGTTGCGATTTTTGAAATATTAAATAACTGATGATACATTGCATGGAATATAACATCTGCTGTTAACAATTTCTTTAGTGTATGAACCAACCAAACAAAATTGTTAAGTTTTATTAAAGTAAGTTTGACTTTGGGCATTTGATGTGTTATATAAGTGAACAACAAGATAAAGCATGAACAGAGATGCATTTGAACAACAAGCCCGCACGTGGCGACAGAAAGCGCTTTGCGTGAGCATGAGCTATGGAGCGGGCAGAGATGAGGCAGAAGACATCGCACAAGATGTCATGCTCCGCTTGTGGCAGATGCATAACGAACTGGAACGCTACGATTCTGTTGAAAGTCTGACGGCACTGATGGCCAGGCACCTATTGATGAACCATCAGCGACGACGGAAACCGGAATCGTTGGAAGAGACGATGATAGTCGGCATAAGTCCCAGTCCTCATGAACAGTTGGAGATGAAGGAAGACAACCAATGGCTGACAAATCGCCTAGAGCAACTACCAACCACACAACGCACCTTATTATATATGCGACAAGTGGAACGGAGAAACCATGAGGAAATTGCCCAACTGCTTGGCATCGAGACCACATCGGTAAGCACGCTGCTGGCAAGGGCAAGAAGAGCATTATTAGAAGATGTAAAACGCAGAAACAACTTATGATACTATACACAAAAGAATACATAGCCAACTTGCTCGACAAGTATATGGACGGCTCTTCAACGATTGAGGAGGAAGACATCCTGGCTCAGTACTTCAAGGGAAAGAACATCCCTGAAGAATGGATTTGCTATCAACAGATGTTTCAGGAGATTGAAGCGATGACCCCACAGGCAAAACCCCGCAACCGTTGGGCTATTTGGGGTGTGGCCGCAGCTGCTGTGGTAGCAGGAGCGTTATATCTCGCCATTCCGTCTCGTCAAGTCGAACTGGCGACATCAACACCTCTTATAGCTCAGGTTGATACTGTAGCTCAACAAATAGCAAGCCCCACAGATACTGTCACAGCCCAGCCAGTAACACCAGCGGAAACACCTAAGCAACCCGTCAAGCTTAAGAAGCGCAGTCTTCGTAAATCAGAGCCAACGATTCACGACATCGACAAGGCCTACGCGCTGCTGGCACAAGCTGAGCAGGAGAAAGCTAAAGCAGAGTATGTCAAGGCACAGATAGAACTGTTTGATGCGCAGATGGCTGCTTATGGCTACATACCAGTAATGCAAGAAGATGGTACCATAAACTATATTAATGAACAAGAAAATTTAATTGCATATGAAGAGTAAATATTTTTTCCTCGCAGCCATGTTGTTGGCCATGCCATCAACCATAATGGCACAGCAGAACATCCAGAAAGCATTTGATGCCCTGCTTAGTGACAAGATTACTGAGAACAAGACGCGCCACGTGCTTGATCGTGACCCTCAGACTGGTCGTATGACTGCTTTGGCTGATGTGTACGACTTTACGATTAATTCCAACTCAGCACTAGAGCGACTGAAAGAGGTCCGCAAGGCCTTCGAAAAAGATAAGAAGGATGCTTACTCAGTCAATTCTGGCCTTCGTGAAAAAGAGGGTGAAGATGTTGATTACTCCAATTTCTCTAATCTTTTTGAGTCAATGGTTTTTTCACCTATATCACTCTTTGTTGGCGATGGCAGACACCAGTCAGTGTCTATTGGCTCTATGAATGGCTCAGAGTATATCTATGCCTGCTTTGCCGATAAGGACGATCCAGATCATCGTTATCGCTATGCCTACGCTTTGGAGTGGGTTGAGAAGGCTAAGAAGACCAAGGTTCGTCTGGCTGTTACTTACGCCCTACGCCCTGAAGCACGCGACGGAAAAACGAAGAAAACGAATGTGAGTCGCGTTATCGTGAATGGCAAAGAAGTAACTAACGAGAGCGCTACAATCGGCTCTGGCGAAGGCAAAGTGCTGAATCGCGTATTTATCAATGGTAAGGAGTATAATGCCAGCGATTTTAATAGTGGCAACATTTCTGACCTGATTAAAGAGAGCCTGAATGGTGTTTCTGCTGAGATCAACGTTGATTCATTGATGGCCAATCGTGCTAAGACTCCTGAGTCGTGGCTTAGCGAGTTCAATACTTACAAACGCCTGTTCCTAAAGAATCCTGACAGCGCCACAGCCACTCATTACGCCACATCTATCTACAGTCTCTGCAAGAAATCGGCCATTCTTGATCCTGAAGAAAAGAAGATTGTTATCAGCGAACTCACAAAACTTAAGGAGAAAACCACCGATGAACTCATCCAGAATGTTTTCGTAATGAGTATCAAGAAACTAAAAGAATAGTTTGATAATTAGGTAGTTAGTGATTGTCAGACAAATGTCAGCATAATAATTCTCTCTATTAATACTCTCTTCATACCTTTGCAGCAAAAAACAAAAGGTATGAAGAGATTTCTAAAAAACAAACTTATTAATCAGGACATGAAGAGTGTAAAAGTGATTTTTACATTCCTGCTATTCGTGAGCTCAAATTTGGCGATGGCTCAGCAGGATTCAACATCAGTAAGCAACGATTCCATTACTTGGAATAAGAAATTAGACGGCGTGGTGGTTAAAGCCCAGCGCCAACTCATTAAGCAAGATATTGACCGCATTGCCTACGATGTGCAGGCCGATGAAGATTCGAAGACTCTGACTGTTATGGATTTGTTGCGCAAAGTGCCTATGGTAACTGTCGATGGTCAGGATAACATTCAGGTAAAGGGTAATAGCAACTATAAAGTGTATAAGAATGGCCATCCCGACCCCAGCTTGACGAAAAATGCCAAAGAGGTGTTTAAGTCCATGTCTGCTTCGATGGTTAAGCGCATTGAGGTGATTACTGATCCTGGTGCTCGCGAGGATGCTGAGGGCGTAGAGGCCATCCTCAACATCGTAACGCTTACCAACACCAAGCTGCAAGGTGTAACAGGTGTGGTGTCAAGCTCTGTCAATACGTTGGACCATCTTAACTTCTATTCGTCTGTAACAGGACAGATGAACAAGCTTATGCTCTCTGTAGACTATGGCTATAATGCTCAGACTAAGCGTGATAGCTATAATCGTGTAGAGCATTCGCGTACCTATCTTGATACGGGCAATACGTCTCTTTCTGGCTCTGAGGGCTCTAATCCTGGTTATATTCATTTTACCGATATCGATGCCAGTTACGATATCGACTCACTCAATCTGCTCTCCGCCTCGTTTGGTGGCTATTTTTATAAGCTCAACGTACAGGGTGCTGGCTACAACCAACTGTTTAATATTGCTGGCCAGCAGCTCTATAGCTATAACAACAACTATTGGATGCCAGGCTATATGCATCACTCGTGGAATGGACGATTCGACTACCAGCGCAAAACCCACCTCGATGGCGAGCGCTTCACGTTGTCGTATATGTTGGCTCTTACGCGCCAACACACTGATCAGGAGAATACCTATACCGAACTACAGAATGTGTCTTTCCCCTATACTGGTTCACTGATGAATGAGCGTGAGCGATTTACTGAGCACACCTTTCAAGTTGATTGGCTGCGTCCTCTTGGTCGAGGTCATCAGCTGGAGGTTGGTGCCAAGTACATCGATCGCTATAACAACAGCCACAGCACGCAGACCTTCTATGGCATTGATGCTAGCAGCTCTGACGAGCTCCAGCACACCACACGCGTGCTGGCCGTCTATGCCGACTATATTTTCCGTGCCAGCAGCTTCTCGGCCCGTGCAGGCTTACGCTATGAGTACAGCTACATGTGTGGTAGTTATCCTGACGGCAAACACATTTCGTTCTCTAAGCATCTAGGCGACTGGGTGCCACAGGCCAGCCTCAAATACCAACTCACTGATGCACAGTCGCTCAAGCTCGAATACACCACCAGTATTAATCGCCCTGGCATCTCTTATCTCAATCCCGCTGTCACCACGTCGCCCACATCTGTCAGTCAGGGAAATGCTCAGCTCTCCAGCTCGCACACCCAACGCATGTACCTTATTTATACGTATATCATGCCCAACCTCACGCTGCAGTTGGCTCCAGGCTATAACACCTATAACCATGGCATTGCCTCAGTGGTGTCGGCCAAGGACGATGTGCGCTATTCTACTTATGAAAATATCCTGCGCTATCGTCGTTTCTCAGTTGAGCAGTATGTGCAGTGGAAACCCTTCGATGCTACTACACTGGTGGCGAACAATAATATGCGCTACGAGCACTACGAGAATCCAAACTTAGGCTATCGCAATTTTGGATGGTCAGATAGCTATAGTCTTAGCTTGCAGCAACGTCTGCCTTTCAAACTTCTATTCAGTTTCAGCGCCTACGGCAAGATAGGGCATAGTCCTGCTAATGTCTATGCTATACAACACTCCTATTTCGACTATTACGCCTCGCTGCAGCGCTCGTTCCTGAAGGGTGACAAACTTACTGTTCGTCTTACGGCCAACGCACCATTTGATAGGTATTGGGTGATGGATGCCGAGACTGTCAATGGTGACTTCCTTGGCCATGAGCGTTCTTGGAATCGAAATCGCTCGTTTGCGCTCTCAGTATCGTGGCGTTTCGGCTCGCTTAAGTCGAGCGTAAAGAAGACGGAACATAGTATAGACAATAGCGATGTTGTAGGGGGAATAAACAAAGGATAGAGTGCAACAAGTAACAGAATACTGTTATTGTACAAGGTTACTTGACGATGATTTTACGGCCGTTCATAATGTAGAGACCTCGAGTGGGGCGAGATACCTGACGACCTTGGAGGTCGAAATAGTTTTTTGGGGTATCTTGATGGGAGGTGATAGAGGTGATGCCATCCACTGGAGTATCGCTGACAAGTTGGTAGATGGTGATGTAGCCAGGATTCTCATCGTAGGGCAGGCAGTCTATAGTGGCACTATAGATCTTATATTGACGATTGGTGGCACTAGTATAAGCGAGACAGTGGTTCAGGTCCTTGGTAAGGATGACCAACCTGCCGTCATTAAGAATGTTGAAATGCCATTGTGAGGCTTTGCTGCTAGTGGAGAATGATAGTCCATTGCTGCTATACGATAGATAGCTACTACTTTCTAAGGAGCAATTCTGTAGGGTGTAAAGCGGCTTGCTGGCACTGGCGCTGACAAGTCGCCATACATAGCTCTCTTGACCTGTCAACTGTTCGCTTTGATAGTCGGCGGTGGTCTGTAGAGCTTTATTTACAAGGGTATTATCCATAACGTTGCCGTCTTGCAGGAAGACGTAACGCTCATTGCTTTCCAGGGTGTTGACAGTTTCCAGATGATAGGTCTGTGCTGTGAGGCTAATGGTTAGCTGCAGTAGGCTGATGGTGAGTAATGTCTTAATCATGGGTGTGTGATAAAACCGTCGTTATGGTGAATCTGCTCTTCAGCCAGCAGTTGGCGTAGGGCTGCATCAATGGCTTCTGTAGGGAAAGATAGGCGGTGAAGCTCTGTCAGATGGTGGCGATGACCGTCGCTGAGCAACTGGAGGATGGCCTCAGAGGCTGATGACGACAGTTGGCTGGCTATGGTATTGTTCTGGCGGTCGAGACAGATGTCGCACTGTCCGCAGTCGTGGGTATTGGTTTCACCAAAATATTCCAGTAGGAGGCGCGAGCGACAGTGGTCTGTGTCCTGCATGTAGTTGAGCATGGCAAGGATGCGCTGGCGATACTGTTCCAAGCGGTGCTCGTAGATGTCTGCTGAGAACTGGAGGTGTTCTGGGTCGTCGCGACGCTGTAAATAATGGATGGTGGGCACCTGGCGGTGCGGGATATACTGGATGATATGTTTGTTAGATAGCGATTTGAACACTTCGAGTAGCTCAATGGGGCGCAGTCCGCACTGCTGACTGATAAGGGCCTCATCGATATATCCGAAGTCAGCAAAGAGTCCGCCATAGTTACGTAGCAATGTTACGATGAGGCGGTCTTCATTGTCTGTAAGGTTCTCCAACTGATAGAGATCCTGGCGTTCCAGAAGGAAGCGTACTCGTGTCTGCTGGTCGGGAGCGGCATCATATTCTATATAGCCAGCACGCTGCAGTATCTGCAGAGCGGAATGAACACGCACGGGGAAGTGGTGGAATCGCTGGCAGAACATATCTATATTGAACTCGCGCGTAACACCGAAGCCGTCGCCTGTAGCTATCTGGAAGAAATAGGCAAGGTGTTCGTAGACCTGCCGAATCTCTTCTTTGGGTGGAAAAGTGTCGTCGATGCGCTTGGTGAGCTTAGTATTGTCACTGTTGTTATAGAGCAGAATTGCCTGTGCTGGCAGTCCGTCACGACCAGCACGGCCTGCCTCTTGAAAGTAGGCTTCGATAGAGTCAGGGCAGTCGTAGTGCATAACAAGTCGTACGTCAGGTTTGTCAATACCCATACCAAAAGCATTGGTGGCTACGATGATGCGTGTGCGGTCATTCTGCCAGTCGCGCTGGCGCTGATCTTTTACCTCGTGCTCCAAACCTGCATGATAGAAGGAGGCACTGAGACCAGCATTGCAGAGCTCTTGAGCCAGTTCCCTGGCACGTCGACGACTGCGCACATAGACAATGGCCGAGCCGCTGGTATGGGTGAAGGTGTGGATGAGTTCCTGAAGCTTGTCGGTAGCGTTCTTTACCAGATAGGTAAGGTTCTTGCGCTCGAAGGACATGCGGAATACGCTGAAACTAGTATCTCTAGTAGGAGTCGTATTACTAGTAGAACTATTTGGACTAGACAATTTAGCGCAGATATCCTCTACAACCTGAGGTGTGGCGGTGGCAGTCAATGCCAGCACGGGGACATCGGGTAGGAGGGTGCGTATCTTGGCTATCTCCAGATAGGATGGACGGAAGTCATAGCCCCACTGAGAGATGCAGTGTGCCTCGTCGACAGTGATGAATGACACACGCATGTGGCGCAGCTTGGTGACGAAGAGTTCACTAGAAAGGCGCTCTGGCGACACATAGAGAAACTTGGTACGACCAAGGATGCAGTTCTCCAAGACGCGGAGAATGTCATCGTGCTGCATACCGCTATAGACAGCAGCTGCCAAGATGCCCTTCTGATGAAGATGGTGCACTTGGTCTTTCATCAAGGCGATGAGTGGGGTGACGACGATGCACACTCCTTCAAGTGCCATAGCAGGTACTTGGAAGGTTAGCGACTTTCCACCTCCCGTAGGCATGAGTCCCAGCGTGTCGCGTCCTAAGCCTATCGACTCGATAATCTGTTGCTGGACGCCACGGAAGTCATCATAGCCCCAATAGCGTTTGAGTATCTCCTTGTAATTACTCATCCTCAGACGGCCTGATGCCCTCTATCTGCAGTTGTACCTCGCCACGCTTGTAGGTGTTCTCTTCGATGGTGTAGACAATGTCGAATGAGCGCTTAGACTTGATGTAGCGGGCTGCTGCAGACTGTCCGAAGGCGATACCATTCATGACTACTGCCGACTTGGAATCGACGAGTTCCAGCTTGATATGCTCCTGATGACGACCTACCACCTTGGAGGTGCCATAGTCGAAGACGTTACGCGTGATGAAGAGCGGTTTGCTATTGCCTGGTCCGTGAGGAGCCAGACGCTTCAACTCGTTGAGCAGTCGCTTATTGATTTGCTGGAAGTCGAGCTCCATATCGATGTCGAGTGTCTGCTGTGTCTGTTCGGGCAGAATATGGTGGTCGACATACTCTTGGAAGCGGCGACGGAACTCAAGGATGTTCTCCTGACGCATGGTGAGACCTACGGCATAGGTGTGACCACCGAAGTTCTCCAGCAGGTCGCGACACGACTTAACAGCATCGTATACGTCGAAGCCAGCCACAGAGCGGGCGGAACCTGACGCCATACCATCGATAATGGTAAGCACTACGGTAGGACGGAAATAAAGTTCGGTGAGGCGTGAGGCCACAATGCCTACCACACCTTTCTTCCATCCTTCGTCGTAGAGCACGATAGACTGCAGGTGTTGCTGACTCTCGAGGCGCTCTACAATCTCATTGGCCTCGACGGTCATCTGTTTGTCTACATCCTTGCGCTGCTCGTTGTACTCGTTGATGCGCGTGGCCATCGTCAGTCCTCGCTGCAAGTCGCGCTCAACCAACAGGTCGACAGCCTCGCGACCGTTCATCATACGGCCAGAAGCATTAATGCGCGGACCAATCTTAAAGACAATATCACTCATGGTCAGCTCGCGATTGGTCAAGCCGCAAATCTCGATGATAGCCTTCAGACCAATACTGGGCGACTGGTTGAGCTGCTTAAGACCATGAAAGGCCAGCGTGCGGTTCTCACCCTCTACAGGCACGAGGTCGGCAGCGATGCTGACGGCACAGAAGTCGAGTAGGGGAATGAGGCGCGAGAAGGGAATGCCGTTGTTTTTGGCAAAAGCCTGCATGAACTTGAAGCCTACACCACATCCACAAAGATGCTTAAAGGGATAGGTGGAGTCTTCACGCTTGGGATTGAGGATCGCTACGGCAGGGGGCATCACCTCGTCGGGCACATGGTGGTCGCAGATGATGAAGTCGATACCCTGCTCTTTAGCATACGCTATCTCCTCAACTGCCTTAATACCGCAGTCGAGTACGATAATTAGTTTAACCCCTGTCTCTGCGGCAAAGTCTATTCCTTTCTTGCTGACACCATAGCCCTCTTCCTCGCGATTGGGGATATAGTAGTCGATGTTGGAATAGAACTGCTGCAGGAACTTGTAGACTAGCGCTACGGCTGTACAGCCGTCGACGTCGTAGTCGCCATACACCATGATACGCTCTTTGCGCCCCATGGCATCGTTCAGTCTGTCCACTGCCACGTCCATGTCGTTCATCAGGAACGGGTCAATCAGCTCGTTCAGCATAGGGCGGAAGAAGCGCTTTGCTGCACTTTCCGTCTTGATGCCACGCTGTATAAGGAGCCCAGCCATCACGGGACTCATCCCGATCTTCTCGGCCAGCTCTTTAGCTGCTTGCTGTCTTTCTTGTGTCAGTGGTTCGTAATTCCATTTAAATTGCATTTATGTTGTTCTTTTATTTCTGTCGTCACAGGGATATCGTATGCCATAGGTATACAATACGCCCTCAAAGTTACGAAGAAAAAACAAATAAATGGAATGGGCGGCTGTTTTTTTAACAGAATTTGGTTTTTGGGAGGCGATGTTTCGATATTTCGATGCTAATTATATACTTTCACGTCGCGCTTGCCTTGCAATACGGCAAGGGCGTTGAGCGCCAGTGCCTCCATCTCGTCCTCACCAGGGAAGGTGTAGACAGGGGCCAAGAAACCGATGCGGCGACGTAGTTCACCGACGATATACTCGCTGTGAGCCATACCTCCCGTGAGCAGGATAGCATCAATCTTTCCGCAGAGCACAGCGGCTTCAGCGGCAATATTCTTGGCCACATGATAGAGCATTGCCTCGACGATGAGTTGAGCATGCTCGTCGCCCTCTTTGATGCGTTGCAGAATCTCACGCATGTTGTTGGTACCCAGATGAGCGTTGAGTCCAGCCTTACCAGCGATGCGCTTTAGCAGTTGCTTCTCAGAGTATTTCCCACTGAAGCAGAGGCGGATGAGGTCGGCAGCAGGAAGACTACCAGCACGTTCTGGTGAGAAAGGCCCCTCGCCATCGAGTGCGTTGTTGGCATCAATGGCTCTGCCGTGTTCGTGGGCTGCTACAGAGATGCCTCCTCCCAAATGACAGATGATCAGGTTCAGGTCTTCATATTCCTTGCCTATGCCTCGTGCATAGCGACGGGCAATGGCTCGCTGGTTGAGGGCGTGCCAAATAGCGATGCGAGGCATGAGGGGCGATCCGCTGATACGTGCCAGAGGCGACAACTCGTCGACAACACCAGGGTCAGCTATAAACGAGCGACAGCGTGGGTGTTGCGTGTCGGGTGATGGTTGTTGGCTGTTGATTTCTTCAGCTATCTCGTGAGCAATCAGACAGCCGAGGTTGCAGGCATGGTTATGCATTACACAACCGTGCAGAGTGTCATCAATCATTTGTTGGTTTATTTCGTATACTCCACCAGCAATAGGTTTCACCAGTCCACCACGTCCGATGACAGCATCAAACTCCAAGGGGATATCGGCAGCAGCCAACTCGTCGAGTACCAGCTGTCGACGGAAATCCTGCTGTTCAGTAATAGCATCGAAGGGGGCTAACTCCTCAGCAGTATGTGTGATGTTACGCAACAGGATGGGCTTCTCATCTTCATAGACGGCCATCTTTGTTGATGTGGAACCTGGATTGATGACAAGAATTTTCATATAGCAGCAAGCGCGAGTGAATAGTATTTTGAGTCAGGACTGTCGGCTCGTGAAGGCAACACGCAGCAGCATTCTGTACCTTGCAGAACACCAGCCGTCTTAGCATAGCCGAAGAGCGTCAGTGTCTTGTAGAACACGTTGCCTGCCACAATATCTGGGAAGATAAGTGCGTCAGCCTGTCCGTCAATCACGCTATTGATGCCTTTCTCGTGTAGTGATACGCTGTCGAGCGATGTCTTCAGGTCTAACGGACCATCGATGATGCAACGCCCGAAGGCTCCCATCTGTGCTTCAGCAATAATGTCGAGGTAGTCGGCAGTATAAGGGAACGCCTTGGTGCTAACCTTCTCAGCACAATGGATGAGCGAGATGCGTGGTTCCTCAATACCCAGTGCATGACAAACGTAGTTCATATAGCGAATCTGTTGGCGACGCTGGGCTGGGGTAGGTACGGGAATGACGGCAGCATCAGTAAAGAACAGCAGCTTCTCGTATTTGGGAATCTCAGCCATCGCCACATGTGTCAACACATGACCAGAACGGAGAATGCCTTTTTCCTTGTCGAGAATGGCGCGCAGCAAGACATCAGTGTTGATGAGTCCCTTCATCAGGATATCAGCCTCACCGCTCTTACACAGTGCTACGGCACGACGGGCACACTCGTCCTTGTCGTCGCCATCAACGTAGATAGGCTCGATAAATCCCATCTCCTTACCTTTTTCTACTGCGTAGCGCGTACTGGCGTCGTTGGCACATACTACGGCAACACGTTTCCGGTCTCCCCGTTCTTGCAGGAAGACGATCATGTCGTTAAGTGTTCTGATTGGTTTCATAGTATTGATTTTTAGTTATGTTTGGTTTTCTGTTGGCCCGATGCTACCTTTCGGCACGCATCGGGTTGTTCAGAAAGTCTTCATATGCCAGTCGGATGCCGTCCTCCAATTCTGTCTTGTAGGTCCATCCCAGCTTGGCGGCCTTGCTGACGTCGAGTAGCTTGCGTGGCGTACCATTAGGACGAGTGGTATCCCATTCTATGCGTCCTGTGTATCCAACCACTTTCGCTACCAGCTCAGTCAGTGCTTTGATAGTCAATTCTTTACCAGTGCCAGCGTTCACCGTCTCGTTGCCTGAATAGTTGTTCATCAGGAAGACGCAGAGGTTGGCCAGGTCGTCAACATAGAGAAACTCACGCAGTGGTGAGCCGTCGCCCCAACAGGTAACGCTCTCCAGTCCGGCCTCTTTAGCCTCGTGGAAACGACGGATGAGGGCGGGCAGTACGTGACTGTGCTCAGGATGATAGTTGTCGTTGGGACCATAGAGGTTGGTGGGCATAACGGAGATGTAGTCGGTACCATACTGACGGTTCAGGAACTCGCAGTATTTCAGTCCGCTAATCTTTGCCAGCGCATACGCCTCGTTGGTCTTCTCCAACTCACTTGTCAGCAAGCAGCTCTCAGGCATCGGCTGTGGTGCCATACGAGGGTAGATACAGCTTGAACCCAGAAACTCCAGCTTCTTACAGCCATTCTTCCAGGCAGCATGGATGACATTCATCTCCAGAATCATGTTGTCGTACATGAAATCAGCTAAAGCGCTCTGGTTGGCGATGATGCCCCCCACCTTAGCGGCTGCGAGGAACACATATTCAGGCTTCTCCTCAGCAAAGAACTTCTCTACAGCCTCCTGACGGGTGAGGTCGAGTTCCTTGTGCGTGCGCGTAATAATATTGGTATATTCCTGACGCTGTAGCTCGCGCACAATGGCGCTACCTACCATACCACGATGACCAGCGACGTATATCTTACTATTTTTCTCCATTACTTTACAATTCCTTTCTCTAAGTATTCTGCCAGATTGGTGCGAACCTTCTCTGCGGCACCTTCAGAGGCCACCTTTGCCATATCGTGGTCAACCATCAGATTGACGAGTTCCTCGAAGCTGGTCTTATTGGGATTCCAGCCGAGCTTAGCCTTCGCCTTGGTGGGATCGCCCCACAGGTTGACAACGTCAGTAGGACGGTAGAAGTCAGGACTAACCTCAACGAGTACGCGACCTGTAGCCTTGTCGATACCTTTCTCATCAGCTCCTTCGCCCTTGAACTCCAGCTCGATGCCTACACGCTTGAAGGCATGGTAGCAGAACTCACGGACAGAGTGCTGTACACCCGTAGCGATAACGAAGTCGTCGGGCTCTGGCTGTTGCAGGATGAGCCACATACACTCTACATAGTCCTTAGCGTAGCCCCAATCGCGCAGTGACGAGAGGTTGCCCAGATAAAGCTTATCCTGCTTGCCCTGCTTGATGCGTGCGGCAGCCAGCGAAATCTTGCGTGTTACGAAGGTCTCACCGCGACGCTCACTCTCGTGGTTGAACAAGATACCTGAGCAGCAATACATATTGTATGCCTCACGATACTCCTTAACAATCCAGAAGCCATACTGCTTGGCAACAGCATAGGGAGAGTAGGGGTGGAAGGGCGTGTTCTCGTTCTGAGGAACTTCCTCTACCTTACCATATAGTTCTGAGGTTGATGCCTGATAGATGCGGCAGTTCTCTGTCATTCCCAGCTGGCGCACAGCCTCCAGGATGCGCAGTACTCCCACAGCATCAACGTCAGCCGTAAACTCAGGAGAGTCGAAGCTCACCTGTACGTGACTCTGTGCGGCGAGGTTATAGATCTCTGTGGGGCGCACCTTGCCGATGACGCCCAGTATTGACATTGAGTCGCCCAGATCGGCATAGTGCAAGTGGAAATGAGGTTTACCCTCGAGATGGGCAATGCGCTCACGGAAGTCTACCGACGAGCGACGAATGGTGCCGTGCACCTCGTAGCCTTTCTCCAATAGAAACTCAGCCAGATACGAGCCGTCCTGACCAGTGATGCCTGTGATGAGTGCTATGTTCTTCATATGATTGGTTATTTATCTTGTCCGGAGAACTGCTTGATGCGCTGTTCTTCTGAGAGTTTGCAAATCAGCAGGGTGTCGTCATTCTCTGCGACGATATATCCGTCGAGTCCCTGAATGACCACCTTCTTCTCCTGTGTGGTGTGTACGATACAGTTTGTTGTCTCAAAGAGCGAGATCTCCTGTCCGATGCAAGCGTTGCCGTAGAGGTCTTTCTTCGACTGCTGCAGCAGTGAGCCCCATGTGCCCAGGTCACTCCATCCGAAGTCGGCAGGACATACGAAAATCTCTTCCGCTTTCTCCATGATGGCATAGTCTACGCTGATATTCTCACATTCTGGGAACAGCTTGTCAATCTTCTCTTGCTCCTCAGGTGTGCCGTAAACGGGCAGCAGTCCCTCGAAAATCTTCGACATAGCGGGCTGATAGATGCGGAAGGCATTGACGATAGTGTTTACGTTCCAGATGAAGATACCTGCATTCCAGAAGTAGTTGTTCTTCTGAATGTAGCGCAGGGCGGTCTCCAGGTCAGGTTTCTCGCGGAATGAGTCAACACGGAAGATGCCCTTGTTGCGCAATGAATTGGCCGAGAGGTTGGCCTCAATATATCCGTAGCCTGTCTCAGGACGTGTGGGCTTCATACCCAGCGTTACGATGGCATCGCTGTCGCTGGTGAACTTCATGCAGTCCGTGATGACACGACGGAATTCTTCTACGTTTAATACCACATGGTCGCTGGGCGATACCACGATGTTAGCTTTGGGGTCGCGCGACTTGATGCGCCATGATACATAAGCGATACATGGTGCCGTATTGCGACGGCAAGGCTCGCAGAGGATATGATCTGCTGGCATGTCGGGCAACTGTTCAGCAACAGTAGCGGCATAGTTCTTATTGGTGACTACCCATACATTCTCTGCGTCTACAATACCTGCAAAGCGCTCTACGGTGAGCTGCAGCAACGACTTTCCTACGCCCATCACGTCGATAAACTGCTTGGGCTTTTCTGTCGTACTCATTGGCCAGAAGCGGCTACCGACACCGCCTGCCATGATAACCAAGTGATTATTGATTCTTGCCATATTGTTTAGTTCAAAAAGCTTTTCTCTTGCAAAGATATAGAATAATTTTAAATTATGCTAATTTTGTGTCATTTTTTTCTTCATCAGGTGTCTGACGGCAAACCATACGATGGCTGCAATGACCAGTGCCACGATGATAATCTTGATATATTCGGCATATTCCTCAATCTTGTCGTTGAGCTGTTCCTCTGGCACGATGGTGTGCAGATACCAGCCCAGTCCTGCGAGGATAGCATGCCAGCAACCAGCACCTATCGTGGTGTATAATAGGAACTTCCAGTAGTTCATCTTTGCCAGTCCAGCAGGGATGGAGATGAGGTGACGGATGCCGGGGATGAGTCGTCCTGTCAGTGTGGCTGCAATGCCGTGGTCGTCGAAGTAGCGCTCTGACTTCTCCACCTTCTCTTGGTTGAGCAGACACATCTTGCCCCACTTGCTGTTGGCGAAGCGGTAGATAACGGGGCGTCCTACGTAGTAAGCCACTACATAGTTGATAGAGGCGCCAAGGTCGGCACCGATGGTGGCAAAGAGGATGACGAGCCACAGGTCGAGTTGTCCGCTGGCAGCATGATAGGCTGCTGGTGTTACGACAAACTCAGAGGGTACGGGTACTACGGTGCTCTCCAGCAACATCAGGAAGAGGATGGTGCCGTAGTTCAGGTTGCCTAATAGGGAAGTGATGAAATTCATATCTCAATATCTCATTTTCTCAATTTTTCAATCTCTCATTTTCTCAATCTCTCATTTTCTCAATTTTCGTTCCATGAACGAAACATACTCGCTGGTCTCCATACCTTCTGGGAAGAGGAATCCTAATACGAGCTTTGCCTCGCGCGGATTTATCTCCACGCTCTTTTGCAGATACTCCAGAAATTCGTCGCTCTTGCCTAAGTCGTAGCAGCACAGCGCCATATAGGCATGGCCCTTGTTGAAGTCGGGCGCAAGGTCGTTGACTACGTCGAAGAACTTCTTGAACATCTCGTAGCTGCTGTTGACATAACGGTTGTCGTAGAGTGATACGATGATGCGCAACAGGATAGACGGTGAGTTGTCTGACTGTCGGATGGCTTTCTTGAAGGTTTCCTCTGCCTCCTCCAACATACCGTTTTCCAGCAGGATATGACCACGAATTACCAGTAGGTCGGTAGTGTCGCCAGGCAGTTCCATCGCCACGTCAATCATCTCCAGCGCCTTTGCCGCTTGTTTCATGCTGCTATAGCAGAAAGCCAGCTCCAGATAAATCTGGGGTAGTATTTCTGATTCCTCATCGGCTATCTCCAGTGCCCGTTCCAGATAGGGAACAGCCTCTTGGTGGCGGTTCATATTGACCAGACAGACGCCCTCGTTTAATAGTACGAGTTCGTCGTCGGGCACTATCTTCTCCAAGCGTCTGAAGTATTCCAGTGCGTCTTCGTAGTTGCCCAGACGGAATAGTCCGTTGGCCTTGCTGGCCAGGCCGTCAGGGTCGTTAGGGTCGATGGCAATGGCATATTCCGAACTGGTGATGGCATTCGAGTAGTCCTCGTTCATCAGCTGTGCGGAAGCCAGTGCATTCCAATAGTGTGTAGAGTAGGGGTTGAGGTCGATGAGCTCGTTGAAGAGTCGCTCTGAGTCTTTATATTTGCCCAGTCCGAAGAGTGTGCGCGCCATGAGCTCCTTGAAGTCGGTGCTGTCGTCGCCCTTTGAGCGCATCATCCATTGGTAGGCTTTGTCGTTGATGCCATAGTCGACGTAGAGGTTGGCACAGTCTTTGACGAAGTCTTCCCACTCGTCCTCGTCCACGCTCTTGGCATAGCGGCGCAGGTAGAGGTCGGCCTTCTCAATATGTCCCTCAGCCACCATGATTTCTGCCGTCAGATAGTGGTAGTCGGGGTCGTCTTTGTCGCCTATGGTGTCAGCATAGCGGCGTGCCGTTTCGAAGTCGCCCTCTGTCAGTGCCTGTCGCGCTTTGAATACGTTGGGCAGCGTGGCTTCTGGGTATAACTCCAAGGCATGGTCTATCGCCTCAACGGCCTTGTCGCCCTCGCCCGTAAAGTTGTAGTAGTCAGCAAGGTCGACAAGGTCGTCGGCGTCCAGGAAGGGCTGCTCGCCTACTTGCATTGCTGCCTCGTAGTTCTCGAGCAGTTCCTTGAATTCTTCTGAATTAAAATAGTCTTCGTTATATTGCATTTACTTCTTCCACGAGTCCTTCAGGCCTACGGTCTTGTTGAACACCAGATGGTCAGCGGTAGAATCGAGGTCAATGGTGAAGTAGCCGATGCGCTGGAACTGCAGGAAGTCGCCAGCCTTCTTCTCTTTGAGGTATGGCTCCACATAGCAGTTGTTGCGAACGATGAGTGACTGCGGATTCAGCAGCTCACGGAAGTCGCGCTCGTCGGCAGCAGGGTTCTCGATAGCGAAGAGACGGTCGTAGAGGCGTACCTCTGCAGGTACAGCTGTCTTGCTGTCAACCCAGTGCAGTGTCTTACCCTTGATCTTGCGGTCGGCACCAGGCAGTCCGCTGCGTGTCTCAGGGTCGTAGGTAGCATATACGGTGGTAACGTTGCCCTCGGCATCCTTGTCGCAGGCGTGCTCTTCGTCACACTTGATGATATAGGCGTTCTTCAGGCGCACCTCCTTGCCAGGAGCCAGTCGCTGGAACTTCTTCTCAGCCACCTCCATGAAGTCGTCGCGCTCAATCCACAGCTCACGAGAGAAGGTGATGGTGTGTGTGCCGTCGGCCTCGTTCTCAGGGTTGTTGACGGCTGTCAGCTCCTCGCTCTTGTCCTCGGGATAGTTGGTGATGACCAGCTTGATGGGGTCGAGCACAGCAGATACGCGGGTAGCCTTCTTGTTCAGGTCGTCGCGCACGCTGGCCTCCAGCAGAGCGTAGTCGTTCAGTGCGTCAAACTTGGTGTAACCGATAGAGTCGATGAAGTTGCGGAGGCTCTGTGATGAGTAGCCGCGACGGCGCATACCGCATACGGTTGGCATACGGGGGTCGTCCCATCCGCTGACCAGCTTCTCGTCAACCAGTGCCTTCAGCTTGCGCTTCGACATCACGTTGTAGGTCAGGTTCAGGCGGTTGAACTCAATCTGACGGGTGCCGTCGTAAGTATCCTTCACAATGTCGGGATTGAAGTCGCCACCCTTGCCCTCGGCTTTCTGCTCCTTGATATACTCACGCAGCAGTTCTACGAACTTGTCGTAGAGCGGACGGTGAGGCACGAACTCCAGCGTACAGATAGAGTGGGTGACACCCTCGAAATAGTCTGACTGTCCGTGGGCAAAGTCGTACATGGGGTATGCGTGCCACTTAGTACCTGTGCGGTGGTGGGGAATCTGAATGATGCGGTAGATGATGGGGTCGCGGAAGTGCATGTTGGGGTTAGCCATATCCAGCTTAGCACGCAGTACCATGCTTCCCTCTACAGCCTCGGGAGTGTTCATCTGCTCAAACAGGCGCAGGTTCTCCTCGATGGGGCGGTCGCGATAAGGACTGGCCACACCGGGCTGTGTGGGCGTACCCTTCTGCTCGGCAATCTGCTCAGAGGTCTGCTCGTCAACGTATGCCAAGCCCTTCTTGATGAGCCATGTGGCAAAATCCCACAGCTTGTCGAAATAGTCAGAGGCGTAGTAGATGTTACCCCATTTGAATCCGAGCCACTTGATGTCGCTCATGATGTTCTCTACATACTCTGTATTCTCTTTGGTGGGGTTGGTATCGTCGAAACGCAGGTTGCAGACACCGCCGAATTCCTCAGCTACACCGAAGTCCATGCAGATGGCCTTGGCGTGTCCGATGTGAATATATCCGTTGGGTTCTGGTGGGAAACGGGTCTGTAGTCTTCCGCCGTTTTTACCTGCCTCTAAGTCTTCTTTTACAAACTGTTCTACAAAGCTGAGGCTTTTCTTTTCCTCGCCGTTGTTCGTGATTTTTTCTTCCATATTATATATAATGTATCAATTTTCAGCGCAAAGGTACTAAATGTCGGAGGAAAATCCAAATAAATTGTCGGTTTTTCTTCTTGTTTTGCCGACTGATAGTGGATTGTATTTAATTTTTTTCGATTTTTTAGTGTTAAAATTATAAAAACGCTTGGAAGATTGACATAAATCAATTATCTTTGCCAACGTTATCCTGAATACAATCTTTTTACCTTAAAAAGACTAATACCTAAATGAGATAGGATGCTCTCCACTGTGAAGTAGGGGGCATTTTCTTTTTTAGTTGATAGTTCTTTGACCTGAAGGTCAAAGTGTGGCTTTGCAATGACAGTTGACAGTTATTCTATGCCTCGCTCATTCAGTGCTTTTGTGTATTTTGCAGCATTCTGCAGATGCTCCTTGTAGGTACGCGCAAAGTTGTGAGTACCTGAGAAATCCTCTTTTGCACACATATAGAGATAGTCGTGGCGTACATAGTTGAGTACGGCATCGATGCCCTTTACTGAAGCCACCTTGATAGGTCCTGGGGGCAGTCCCTCGTTGCGATAGGTGTTGTAGGGACTGTCTACGTTGAGTAGTTTGTTGTAGATGCGCTTCAGTTCAAACTGCTTCAGGGCAAACTTGATAGTAGGATCGGCCTGCAGGGGCATGGGCTCGTGCAGTCTATTCAGATACATGCCGGCTATCATGGGCTTCTCAGCGTTGTTGGCCGTCTCCTCGTCGATGATGCTGGCCAGAGTGCATACCTCGTTGGGTGTCAGCTGCATCTGTGCGGCCTTCTGCTCGCGGTCGCCCTTCCAGAAGCGGTCATGCTCGCGCTGCATGCGCAACAGGAACTTGTCGAGGCTGACATTCCAGTAGATGTCGTAGCTGTTGGGTACGAACATGGCGGCAATGGTGCAGGTGTCATAACCGTATTTCTGACAGGTTTCTTGGTCGTAGAGGGCTGTGGCGATGGTGGCTGAGTCGAGCATCAGCTTCTGTGAGAGTACGGCAGCCAGTCGGTCCATCGTGCGCACCTCGGGGATGGTCAGCATCATGCTGGTCTGTCGGCCACTCTTCAGGTGGCGGAACACCATGAAGGCTCCCTCGCTGGGTTCTATGGCGTAGCGGCCCGTG
Organism: Prevotella sp.; assembly: GCA_024692385.1. Lineage (GTDB taxonomy): Bacteria > Bacteroidota > Bacteroidia > Bacteroidales > Bacteroidaceae > Prevotella. The sequence goes on from JAILMS010000168.1 coordinate 20,319, forward strand.
CGGATGTGGTCAGCGTAGTTGCTGTGGCGTATCAGGGTAGCCAGTCCTGTCATGCCAGCCGTGTGTCCGAAGGCTCCCACCTTGGCAATTACCGAGTCTTGCGTGTCGTCCTCGTCGATATACACATACTGCGTCGTGTCGGCTTTAGAAACGGGCGTCAGCATGTAGGTTACGGTCAGCACCAGTATGAGCACCAGTCCTGCCAGTGCAATGTATAAATAGGTTCGCGAATCGAGTTTTTTCATCTTTCTGTGTGTGTTTAATCGGGTGCAAAGGTAGTGTAAACCGAGCGAACTGCCAAATATTCTCACGAATTTTTTACGGCTATTACGAGGCGCTATCAGGCTGATACGGGCGGTTATCAGGCTAATACGGGCGATTATACAGCTGATATGGCGTCGGCTTAGGCTGTCTCAGCGGTGGCTCGACCAATGCAATGCGCGACCATTTCTTACAATCTTACAACCTTACATTCTTACATTGTGCGTTTCCGTAGGCTGACGAAATATTCTAATAATAATATATATTATAATATATATTATTATTAGACATACATTCCTCCATAGGGAAGCATACTGTGTAAGGTTGTAAGGTTGTAAGGTTGTAAGATTTTTTGGTCAAATAAAAACTATTCTAAATCTTGGTAGTTTCAGATTTTTTTTGTATCTTTGCATCAGATATTACGAGGGCCATGAAACTGAAATTTACAATACAATTTAATACTGCTTGGGGCGAGTCTGTGCACGTGGTTATCGGCTACCACAGCCAAGACGGAAGCAGTAGGCAGCAGAATCTGACAATGCAGACCGAGGATGGTCAGCAGTGGACGCTGGAGACGGCGGCGCTGGTCAGCAGACATCATCCGCTGTCGTATATAGAATACTACTATCAGGTAGAAAGAGAGGAGGGTGAGGTGCTGCGCCGTGAGTGGGCGTTAGTGCCGAGAAGATACTATTTCGATGAGTCGAAAGACTACGTGTTCCCTGATCAGTGGCGCGATCGTCCGCTGGCCTACCATCTCTACAGCGATGCCTATCATACCAGCATGCACACTCGTCGAGGCGAGGAGGTAGAGGCTGCCCGTGTGCCTTTGTTCCGTCGTACCGTACTATTCCGCGTCTCGGCTCCCCAGCTACAGGAAGGACAGGCCGTGGCCGTCTGCGGCAGTCATCCGTCTATCGGTTCGTGGAATACGTCGCGCTATCTGCCCATGCACTATGTGGGCAATGGCGAGTGGCTGCTCTCGGTAGATGCCATGGGCTGGCTGATGCCCGTAGAATATAAATATGTGGTGATAGACGCTGAGAGCCATGCACTGGTGGCTTGGGAGGAGGGTGACAACCGCGTGATTACCGATGAGTTGACCGATGGCGAGGTGCTGGTGCTCTATCATGATGCCTTGCGCCTCTGTGAACAGTCTTGGCGGCTGGCTGGTGTGTCGATTCCCGTCTTCTCGTTGCGTTCAGAACATAGCTATGGCGTGGGCGATTTTGGAGACCTTCGACGAATGGTTGATTGGGCGAAGGCTACCGGTATGGGTATCATACAGTTACTGCCCGTCAACGATACCTCTACAAACCATCATTGGGGCGACTCTTGCCCATATAATATCGTCAGTTTCTTTGCCCTTCATCCACACTATATCGACCTTGAGGCAGCTGGCACGTTGCGCTCCAAACAGAAGATGACGCAGTATCTGCGCCGACGTCAGGAACTCAACGCACTGCCCTATAGTGACTACGAGGCAGTAGACCGCGTGAAGTCGGAATATCTTCATGAACTCTTCGCAGAACAGGGCAAGAAAGTGCTGGAGTCGAAAGATTTCAAGGCTTTCGTAGAGGCGAATAAAGACTGGCTGACAGCGTATGCGAAATTGAGAAATGGAGATAATGAGAAATTGGCGGATGCTCTTCATTTCATATTCTACGAGCAGTTTCTGTTGCATCAGCAGTTAAAGGCTGCTGCCGACTATGCCCGTGAGAATGGGGTAGTGCTGAAAGGCGACTTGCCCATTGGTGTACATCCTGACGGGATGGAGATGCGTCTGCATCCTGAGCTCTTCCACGCTAATACGCAGGCAGGAGCAATCCCCGACAGTCATTGGCGACAGGGCGCTAACTGGGGGTTCCCCACCTATCACTGGGATGAGCCGCTATACCAGATGCAGCGGTTGCGCCTGCGCCGTCTGTCGCAGTATTTCGATGCCCTGCGCATTGACCATGTGTTGGGTTACTTCCGCATCTGGGAGATTCCAGCCGAGGCTGTTGATGGTGTGCTGGGTCATTTCTCTCCCTCTCTGCCACTGACCGTCGACGAGATAGAGTATTTCGGATTGCCATTCCGCAAGGAACTATACACCCGTCCCTTCATCAACGACCGTATCATCGACCGCTTGTTTGGCATCCATGCCGCCTATGTTCGCGACAACTATCTGGTGCGCAAGGCTTACAACCTCTATGACCTGAAGGAGCAGTATAGCACGCAGCGACAGGTGGCTGAGGCCTTCAGTGGGCGTCGTGACGAGAACAGCCTGTGGATTCGTGACGGACTGATGCGCCTGGTGGCTAATGTACTCTTTGTAGAAGACCCCCGACAGGCAGAGATGTATCATCCACGAGTGGGAGCCATGCAGGAGCCCGTCTTCGAGGCGCTGACCAGTGAGGAGAAGGATGCCTATCTGCGCCTGTATAACAACTACTATTATCAGCGCCACTCATTCTATTGGGGACAGCAGGCACTGAAACGACTGCCCGCCATCATGGGCGACTCGCGCATGCTGTTCTGTGCCGAGGATTTGGGTATGCTGCCCGACTGCGTAGAGCCTGTGCTCGACCAGTTGCGCATCCTGACGCTTGAAATCCAGCAGATGCCCAAGCAGCAAGGCTTTGAATACGCTCACTTAGAGGCCAATCCCGTCCGTAGCGTCTGCACCATCTCTACCCACGATATGGCACCGCTGCGCCAGTGGTGGCAGGAGCAGCCCGAGCGTCGCCAGCGCTACTACGTCACCATGTTGCAGAAAGAGGGTAGAGCGCCTGAGCAGTTGCCTGCCCACTTGGCCGAGGAGATTATTGCGCGCCATCTGTATTGTCCCTCGATGCTATGTATCCTGCAGTTGCAAGACTGGCTGTCTATGGACTCAGAACTGCGCTCGAAGAATTCTCAGCAGGAGCGCATCAATACGCCCAGCGACCCCTATAACCGTTGGCAGTATCGCATGCACGTTACTATTGAGCAACTGATTGCTGCTGAGCGATTTAATAGAAAACTGAAAACAATGATTCAACGTAGCAGAAGATGAAAAGACTAACGATATTATGTATGCTGGCAATGGCTGCCATCAGCCTGCAGGCTGTCGAACTCGATACCTTGCAGGTGCAACATGTCGACGGCAATGGCCATACGCAACAAGGCGTCATCATTTGTAACAAGACGATAGCAAAGGATTTGCGCGAGATATTTGCCGAACTTTACAAGGCGAAATATCCTATTGAGCGCATCCGCCCCATCTCGGAATATGGCAACGATGACGAGCGCTCCATGCGTGCCAACAATACGTCGTGCTACTGCTATCGCGTGGTGGAAGGCAGCACGAAGTTGTCGAAGCATGCTCAGGGATTGGCCATCGATATCAATCCGCTGTATAACCCCTGTGTAAAGCGTAAGAAAGACGGCACGCTGCTTATTCAGCCGGCAACGGGCAAACCCTATACAGACCGATCGAAAACGTTTAAATACAAGATTACACAGCAAGACCTCTGCTATCGCCTTTTCATTCAGCACGGATTCCGCTGGGGTGGGGCGTGGCGCTCGCTGAAAGACTACCAGCATTTCGAAAAGTAATTTTTCTGCATAAAAACCACTATAAGTGAAAAATTCTTCGTACCTTTGCATGCTGTATCTATATTAGCAGACAAAGAGAAGACATGATATCAGTAGAATCACTGCACGTGGAATTTGGAGTGAAGCCGTTATTCGCAGATGCCAGTTTCGTAGTAAACGACCGCGACCGCATTGCTTTGGTGGGTAAGAATGGAGCAGGAAAATCTACCCTGCTCAAAATACTCTGTGGACAGCAGAAACCTACCAGTGGCGTGGTCAGCATTCCCAATGAAACGACGATAGGCTATCTGCCACAGGTGATGATTCTGCAGGATGATACCACCGTACGCCAAGAGGCTCAGAAAGCTTTCTCGAATATTACAGAACTGAAGAAGAAGGTGGATGTGCTGAACCAGCAGTTGGCTGAACGCACCGACTATGAGAGTGAAAGCTATCTGGCGCTGGTCGAGAAATTTACCTTGGAGCATGAGCGTTATATGATGATGGGTGCCGACAACTGCGAGGCAGAACTGGAGCGTACCCTGATGGGTTTGGGCTTTGAGCGTTCAGATCTGGAGCGCCCCACTAGCGAGTTCTCTGGAGGTTGGCGCATGCGTATCGAGCTGGCCAAAATCCTGTTGCAGAAACCCGATGTCTTGTTGCTCGACGAGCCTACCAACCATCTGGATATCGAGTCAATACAATGGCTGGAGCAGTGGCTGGCACAGTCGGCAAAGGCTGTGGTACTGGTCAGTCACGACCGTGCTTTCATCAATAATGTCACCAACCGTACGCTGGAGATTTCGTGTGGTCAGATTGTTGACTACAAGGTGAAGTACGATGAGTATGTCGTACTTCGCAAAGAGCGTCGCGAACAGCAGTTGCGCGCCTATGAGAACCAGCAGAAGGAGATTCAGGAGATGCGCCAGTTTATTGAGCGCTTCCGCTATCAGGCCACCAAGGCCGTACAGGTACAGCAGAAGGTGAAGCAGTTGGAGAAGATTGTACCCATCGAGGTCGATGAGGTTGACAACTCTGCACTGCGCCTGAAATTCCCGCCCTGTCTGCGTAGTGGCGACTATCCCATTATCTGTGAGGATGTCCGCAAGGATTATGGATCCCATACCGTATTCTCGAATGTCAACCTCACCATCAAGCGTGGCGAGAAGGTGGCCTTTGTGGGTAAGAACGGTGAGGGTAAGTCTACGCTGGTGAAGTGTATCATGGGCGAGATTCCTTTCGACGGACACCTGAAGGTGGGACACAATATCCAGATAGGCTATTTCGCACAGAACCAGGCACAGTTGCTCGATGAGGAACTGACCGTATTCCAGACCATCGATAATGTGGCTAAAGGCGAGATACGCCTGAGAATTAACGACATATTGGGAGCCTTTATGTTTGGCGGCGAGGCATCAGACAAGAAAGTCAAGGTGCTCAGCGGTGGTGAGCGTAGTCGTCTGGCTATGATTCGCCTGCTCTTGGAACCCGTCAACCTGCTGATTCTCGATGAGCCTACCAACCACTTGGATATGCCGTCGAAGGATGTGCTGAAGGAGGCCATCCGTGCGTTCGACGGTACTGCTATCATCGTCAGCCACGACCGTGAATTCTTGGATGGCTTGGTCAGCAAGGTCTATGAGTTTGGCGGTGGTAAGGTGAGAGAGCACCTGGGAGGCATCTACGAATGGCTGAGAAAGGAGCATGAGGCGCAGATTAGTAATGGGACCAATGGGGCTAATGGGTTGAATGAGTCTAATGGGCCCATTATGCCCACTAAGCCCATTAACCCCACGAAGAACGACTATGCCGCCCACAAAGAACAGCAGAAGCGCTTGCGTAAGGCTGAGAAGGCTGTAGAGGAGTCGGAGCGTAGAATCAGCGATATGGAGCGCCGCTTGAAGGAACTGGATGAGCTGTTGATGATTCCCGAGAATGCAGCAGACATGACACTCGTCACAGAATATACGACGACCAAGAAAGCACTCGACGATGAGGTGGAGCGCTGGGAGCGTCTTTCAGAAGAACTAGACACTATCAATTGATAAAACTATGAAAAAAGTATTTGTAATGATGGCATTAGCAATGATGACCGCTTCAGCATCGGCACAGCTCAAGTCAGGTATCAACCTGAAGGATCTGAATACTACTGTGCGCCCTGCTGACGACTTCTATGAGTATGCCTGTGGCGGATGGATGAAAGCCAATCCGCTACCTGCCGCTTATTCGCGCTACGGCAGCTTCGACCGCTTGGCCGAGGATAACAACAAGCGCATCAATGGTATCCTGAAGGAACTGCAGGAGAACACGTATCCAGCAGGAACGGTAGAGCAGAAACTCAGCGACCTGTATAAACTGGCGATGGACTCTGCGCGCAGAGAGAAGGAGGGCTTGGCTCCCGTGATGCCTATCATCAAGCGTCTGGAGGCTGCAAAGACTAAGGAACAGCTCTTTGCTATCCAGCTGGAGATGATGGCCTATGGCGAGTCAGAGCTGTTTGGCGCTTACATCGGTGCTGATGAGATGGATGCCATGAAGAACATTCTGACAGTCCGTCAGGGTGGCTTGACACTTGGCCAGAAGGACTACTATCTGGAGAACGACGAGGCTACCGTGAAGATTCGTGAGGCCTTCAAGAAGCACGTTGTTCGTATGTTCCAGCTCTTTGGCTATAGCAAGGGCGCTGCTGAGAAGAAGATGAAGAATGTAATGAAGGTGGAGATGGCATTGGCCAAGGCTTCTAAGTCTCGTACGGAGATGCGTGATCCTATTGCCAACTACAACAAGATGACTCTCAGTGACTTCCAGAAGAAGTATCCTCATCTGCAGCTGGAGAAGCAGATGAATGCCAAGGGTATCAAGAGCCAGTATATTCAGGAACTGATAGTTGGTCAGCCTGCCTTTATGGAGGTTGCTGACAAGCTGTTTGCCTCGATGACGGCTGCTGAGTATCGCGACGTGATGGAGTGGGGACTGATAGACGGAAGCACAGGCTATCTGAATGATGCTGTTCGTGCTGCTAACTTCGAATTCTATGGCAAGGTAATGTCTGGACGTAAGGAAGACCATCCCTTGTGGCGCCGTTCTACCAATCAGGTACAGGGCGTTATGGGCGAGGCACTGGGCAGAATCTATGTCAAGAAGTACTTCCCTGCATCGTCTAAGGAGCGCATGAAGACACTCGTAGAGAATCTGCGTGTTGCTCTTGGTGAGCGTATTGCTGCTCAGGACTGGATGGATGACTCAACGAAGGTTAACGCACTGTTGAAGCTGAATACCTTCTATGTAAAGATTGGTTATCCCGACCGTTGGACAGACCTCACCAATCTAAAGATTGATGCGAAAAAATCTTACTATGAGAACATGATGGAGTGCTCTCGTTTCTGGCAGGCTTGGCAGATTGATCACACAGCCGGAAAACCTGTTGACCGTGATGACTGGTTTATGACTCCTCAAACGGTGAACGCTTACTATAATCCTACCACGAACGAAATTTGCTTCCCTGCTGGTATTCTGCAAGTTCCATTCTTTGATCCCGAGGCTGATGATGCCTTTAACTATGGCGCTATCGGTGTCGTAATCGGTCATGAAATGACCCACGGTTTTGACGACCAGGGACGTCGCTACGATAAGGTTGGAAATCTGTGCGATTGGTGGACTGAAGAGGATGGAAAGAAATTTACAGAAAGAACGCAGAAATTTGCTGACTTCTTCTCAAATATCAAGGTACTTCCTGACCTGAATGCCAATGGTCAGCTGACACTTGGTGAGAACTTGGCCGACCACGGTGGTCTGCAAGTAGCTTATACTGCTTTCAAGGAGACTACAAAGCGTAAGCCACTGTCTGTCATCGACGGTTTGACACCTGAGCAGCGTTTCTTCATTGCCTATGCTGGTGTGTGGGCAGGTAATATTACGGAGGCTGAAATCCGTAATCGCACGAAGTCTGACCCTCACTCACTGGGTCGCTGGCGCGTAAATGGTGCACTACCTCACGTGGATGCATGGTATGAGGCATTTGGTGTGAAAGAAGGTGATAAAATGTTTATTCCGAAGGCTGAAAGACTGCCTCTGTGGTGATGTTATAGACCAAAATGAGAAAAATGCCGTCGTAAATATAAATTTACGGCGGTTTTTTTTGTGCGTTTATATATTTTTTACTATCTTTGCAACTGACTATTTTAACTACAGCATGATGATTGACGAAAACAACCCCCTATCAGGTGATATGCAACGCACCGTAAGACCTCAGCAACAGCTGAATATGACGATGGAGCAGCAACAGCCACAACAGTCGTTTGCCCCTCAGCAAGTCATGCAGCAAAGTCAACAGCGTCAGGCTACAGGAAAGGCTTGTCCCTACTGTGGAGCTATCAACGATGCCGAGGCGATGTTCTGTGCTCAGTGTGGACAGCCCATTAGCAAGATGAGATGCCCGCATTGTAGTTCTGAGATTGATCCAGACGCAGACTTCTGTGAGGTCTGCCATCACTATATCAAGAAGGACGTCTGCTCTTATTGCGGCGCCCATCTGGAAGGCAACGAGGCCTACTGTCCTGAGTGTGGAAGTCCACGAGGCGGTATGGTGTGTCCTACCTGTCATACGCTGAACGACTTCGCTTTCTGTAAGAAGTGCGGTTCTGCACTGACCAAGGAGGCACGCATGCTGGTAAAGCAGTTGCAGCTGAATCCAGACTACCAGCAGTTGCTGGAAATCGTCAGAGACTACTCCAATCTGGAGAATGCGCTGCCCTACAACTCTGAGCGTGACATCGTGAGAGAACAGGCTAATGCCAAATTGCGCGAACGAGTACTCTCGCTGTTGCAGAAAGATGAGGGCGTAGAAGTTCCTGTAGTTCCTAAGGTGGAGTCAAAGCGTATGACTCGTGAGGAACTTGAGGAGATGAAGTCCGTCAAGATTAAGATGCTGTCAGCCATCCTCGATAAGCTCGCTGTGCCACCAACGACATCGCCCGTTCAGGCGCGTAACTTCGCTATGGCAAGTAAGCCCGTAGGCGTCAGATTAGCATGGGTTTGTAACTATAAGCATGCTATGCATAGCAGTCCTTGCGGATGTGCTAAGCCTCATCTGGGTGGAAAATGGGTGATTTTAGGAAAGAATAGTACTGACGAAATTAAAGACGATAAATAAACATGGATGTGACCAATCGACAGTCAGCCCCCATCAATACAGAAGCTACCATCAGAGTAGGTTCTCCGCAGGCAGCACAAGCTGGTGCTTCTGACGTTACTGTCAGACCAGGTGCTAAGATGCAGGATACCGGCGACGATGACTTCCAAGATGGCGATTTCGTGCTGAAAGGCAGATTATATCGTGGCATCAAGTGCTTGAGTGATAACTCAGGTGAGGCACAGGTGTTCTTGGTAGAAGGCGACGAGGGCGAGCGAGTACTGAAAGTGTACTACCCCAACTTTACCATTAAGAAGGGTCTGATGCGCATCATCCAGAACTTCAATCTAGAGATGATCGTCAAGATTACCGACTATGGCAAGACCTATGTGGAGGGTAAGAATCGCGACTACGAGCTCATGGAGTATCTCCGTGGCGGTACGCTGGCCGACTACGACCTCAATGGCGACTATAACCAGTTCCGCCGTATCGCTCTGCAAGCTGCTGCCGCACTGGCCTACTGTCACAATAACAATATTATCCATAAGGATATCAAGCCAGGCAACTACTTCTTCCGCGATGCCGCACACAAGGAAATTGTGCTGGGAGACTTCGGTATCTCCAGTATCATGGAGGAAGAGGGCCGTCTGCATAAGACCACACAGGCTCGTACTCCAGTATATGCCGCTCCTGAGATGTACAACGACGTCATCGATGGTGAGGTAGAGATTACGCCTGCTGTCGACTTCTATTCGTTGGGTATCACGCTGATGACGCTCTGGCTGGGTGAGAACCCGCTGAGCCAGAATGAGCGTGTCATGATGCGTAAGAAGAACGAGGGTCGTTTGCCACGCATCAACGAGTTGCCTGACCGCGTGAAGATGATTGTGCAGGGTCTTACCGCTGTAAACCCCGCCAGCCGTTGGGGATATGATGAGGTAGAGCGTTGGTTCTTGGGAGAAGATGTCCATGTGGATATCTCTTCACCATTGCTGAAGTATCGTAGCTTCATCGTTGACCCAGAGCGCAACCTCGTAGCTGATAATGTCCACGAGTTGATTCCTCTGTTGATGGACAACGAGCGTCTGGCTACCAGCTATCTTTATAACGGTCGCATACCAGGATGGTTGGAGCAGTGTGGTAACGTGAAGTTAAGCTCAGCCGTCAAAGATATCATTGTCAATCGTTATCCTGCCGACCAGCGTGCGGGTCTGATGGCTTCTGTCTATGTCATGGAGCCGACCTATCCTTATATCGACCTGCGAGGCAATAAGTGTGACGACATCCATAGCGTAGCTATCTCCATACTGAGTTATATGGAGGAATATGCCATCGTCTTGAGAAACCCCAACGACAATGTATTCCTATATATCGAGTCTCATACGAAAGCAGATATAGCCCGCCTGCGTAGCTATTTCGCAGCAGACAGCGCACTGACACAACGTGTGGCTATCCTGCGACTGGTCTATGAGATTGATCCGGATATTCCGTTCTTGGTAAAATTCCCGTCAGGCAACATACAGGATATTGTCCACTCCTTCGGTTATGAAGACTGTTCAGAGGATGAGTGGGTGAGCCTGAGCGACGGACGCCTGCTGTCGTGGATGTATAGCCATGAGGACATGATGGCCTGTGAGGCTCTGCGTATCATGACTGAAGGACAGACTCCTACGCGCTCATTAGGTTATAAGGTGCTTTACAACCTCGACCGTGATGCAGCCTACGACCTTCGCGATGCTGACAACCCCTATAAGGTGGGTGTTATCATGCGTGATGAGCTCAAAACGTGGCAGGACCTCACACCAGAGGAGTTTGAGGAACAGGTGGGCGAGTTTGCCGATCCTAACGGACGCTTCTACTATTTCGCTCAGTTGCACGGATGGTATGAACAACTGGCACAGGCCAAGTCTTGTTTCGAGCTGACCAGCGAAGAGAATAAAGAGCGTTTGGGTGCTTATGACCTGCGTACTGCTGCCTATCGCTTCTGCCGGTTCTTGGGCGCTATCCCTGTCTATGTATTAGAGGACGGTACAGAACTGACCGATGGTACTAATTTCGAGAAGCAGACGCGTCGCCCCATCTTGCTGGGTGCTATGCGTCGCGGAGCGCTGAGTCAGTGGATGTCTGTCTTCTACCACGAAGATCCGCATCAGAACTTCGAAGAGCCTTATAGCTATGAGCGTAGGCTGGAAGAGTGGGTGATGAGTCTTGGTGAGGTTGACCAGAACCAGATGTACTACAAGCGTCTCGTCAATGCCAAAGAGGAGACCACTCGCAAATACAAGAGTGTCAAAAAGGAATATACCAGTGCCAAGCGTAAGGAACACCGTTGGCGCACCACATTCTATGGACTCTGTGGTCTGTGGCTTGCCTTGTTAGTGATATTCGGCATAAGCAATCGTGAAGATGTGATGACGCATACCGCGCTGACGATTATGCTCCCCGTGGGTGGCGTCTCTGCTATCATTGTCGGACTGAGAGCATTCTTCAGAGGCTATGGTGTCGTATTAAGTGCACTATGGGGCCTTCTGGGATTACTGTCGGCGATGATACCCATTATCACGATGAAGTATGTCTATAACTCGCATCCCGGCATGTTTGTGCCAACGATTATTCTCCTGACACTGATTTATATGCTTATCTGTCATCTCACGGATTATCACCGAGATTCCAAGATGGAGAATAAGTTCATTAGTGAGGTAATGGAGGATGATGTGAAGACAAGTTTGATGGAACCATTGGTATATACCTTCAAGCAGAAGTCCTTTAAGTTCAAGGGCTCTAAGTTCTCTATGCTTGATGATGTCACCAATCAGGTGCGCTCTATCAGTGGTGAGTCTGTGCTGCACTATAGAGTATGGACGATGATGATCGTTCTGCTGCTGGCAGAGATGATTCTCTTCAACCCCAAGCTGATGAATTATAAGATTCCAGATAGAGACAAAATCACTCTTTCTCCTAATAAAGTCATTGAACAATTACAAAAGGACGTTGAATAAATATGGTTTGTGAGCATTGTCAAAAGGAAAACCGCTCGATAGCCAAGTTCTGTAAGTGGTGTGGACATCCACTGATATCACAGAACATCTTAGACCGTTTGGTCGGACTCGACGACGTGAAGCAGCAGCTGAAAACAGTCGTCGACACCTATACCTATCTCCATTCGCGCCGAGACGTAGTGAATGTACGTCTTAGCGTGAATACTATTATTATCGGTGAGACGGGTACTGGTAAAACCGCTCTGGCAGAGGTATTACGAGATTATTTCCATCAGCATAAAATCATACAGAAACCTAAGCTGACGATGGTCGATGCCGTCGACTATCAGCGCTTCGTGGAAAAGTGGGACGAGAACGTAGAGAACGCCAAAGGTGGAATACTCTTCTTCGATAACGTACAGAAGTTGCTTCCCGACCGCTATTCCAATCAGGTTAATCCACTGGATAAGCTGTTTGTCGAGATGGACAAATGGGACGAAGACCCCATCGTTGTGATGGCTGGTCTGCCGAAGGGCTTAGACGACTTCTTGGCTGCTAACCCTGCAGCACAGAACCGCTTCAAATACACCTTCCGCCTGCCGACACCAGGTTATCAGGAACTGTGTGATATCTGTAAGATGGAGCTGCGCGCCAAGTATGGCCTTACAGCATTCTCGCCAGAAGCAGATCGTAAACTGCTACGCCTGTTCCAGTATCAGGTAAAAATCAAGGACGACACCTTTGGTTACGCCCATCTCGCCATCAAGACGGCAGAGGATATCTTCACCTCATTCATCAGTCGTGGTTCTGCGGCAGTGATGGTTGAAGAGCATGATATCAAGGGCTATGTACCAGAGGAGCGCACGTTGGAGGATATCCTCAGCGACCTCGACCGTTACATTGGTATGGACGAAGTCAAGTCGGCTGTCAAGGAGATTGCCTTCACCGTACATAATAATATACAGCGTGCACAGCGCGGACTGGGTGAACAAGAGAAGGTGGGCATTCATATCGTACTGACGGGTAACCCCGGTACTGGTAAGACCACCATCGCCCGTAAGTTAGGTGAGATATTGGAGTCGATAGGCTATCTGGACAGCGGCCATGTTGTCGAGGTAGACCGCTCTAAGATGGTAAGTCCCTATCAGGGCGAGACACCGAAGCTCGTCGACCGCCTGTGCGACAAGGCTATGGGCGGCATCTTGTTTGTCGACGAGGCCTACACGCTTGCACCTGTAAGCAGTGGTGGCGATAAGGACCAACAGGGTACGCAGGCCTTGGAGCAGCTGATGAAGCGTATGGAGGACGACCGCGGCAAGTTTGTGGTCATCGCAGCAGGTTATCGTCAGGAGATGGAGAACCTGTTCCGCATCAACCCAGGTGTACGCAGTCGCTTCAGCTACTTCCTCAATATCGACGACTACACGCCTGACCAGCTGTTCCAGATTATGATGGTCTTCGCCAAGGAGAAGAAGTACCAGTTTACGCAGGAAGCTCAGGAGTTGACGCAGAAGATGGTGACCGAGTTGTACAATTCGCGCGACAAGGACTTTGCCAACGGACGTACCATGCGCCAGCTCTTCGATAAGATATGTGCCAAGCAGGCAGAGCGTCTGCAGCATGTTGACATCTCGACGCTCTCTAATGAGGAGTTGATGATGATTGACGTCAAGGATATTCCTTACAACGCTCCGCAGGCTGTCGACTATACAGAGTGTCTCTCCAAGCTCAATGGTATGGTGGGTCTGGCTGGTGTCAAGAAAGAAATCAGCAATCTGGCAGCATTCCTTAATCTGCAGATACGTCGTGGCGAGACCAATACATTCCAGGGCAAGCACTACGTCTTTACGGGTAATCCCGGTACTGGTAAGACCACCGTGGCTCGTATCATGGCTGATGTCTTCCGCTCGCTGGGTATCCTGTCGCGTGGCCAGCTGATAGAGGCCGACCGCTCTAAATTGGTGGCAGGCTTTGCTGGTCAGACAGCTATCAAGACCAACCAGTTGATTGACTCCGCAATGGGTGGTGTGCTCTTCATTGATGAGGCTTACACCCTGAAGTCCAGCGACCAGGATTCATTTGGCGCTGAGGCTATCGATACGCTGTTGAAGCGTCTGGAAGATGATCGTGGTAAGTTCATCTGTATCGTTGCCGGATATACTGACAACATGCACGACTTCATTGATACGAACCCAGGTCTGAAGAGCCGCTTTACGCAGACCATTCATTTCGATGACTATACACCTGACGAGTTGACCGAGATATTCCTCAATCTTGCAAAAGGCAAGAACTTTACTGTTGATGAGGAAACCAAGGCTACTATCCATCGTCAGTTTGAGCAGCTCTACCTGCGTCGCGACAAGAACTTCGGCAATGCCCGTGAGGCACGTCGCATCTTCGACCAGGCTATCGAGAAGCAGAGCCAGCGCCTGATTACCATCATGGGTACTCGCGACTTCAAGGAAGAGGATATGTTCCGCATTACCTCTGCAGACCTCGCCATCGAGGCTGCTGCTAAGTCGCGTCCACTCGATGTGGTACTCAACGAGCTCGATGAGTTCATCGGTATGCGTACCGTGAAGGATATGATACGTCGTCTGGCTGTTCAGAGCATGTTCATGAAACAGCGTGCCGAGATGGGTGCAGGCAGCGTTCAGCAGATGTCTATGAACTTCATCCTTACGGGTAATCCTGGTACGGGTAAGACCAGTGTGGCCCGCAAGATGGGTGAGATACTGCAGGCAATGGATATCCTGCCTACCAGTCGTGTCATCGAGGCCAGCCGTGCCACTCTCGTGGGTAAATATATGGGTGAGACACCAAAGATTGTCAACAGTATGTGCGACAAGGCGATGGGTGGCATCCTCTTTATCGACGAGGCCTACACGCTGTCGTCAGACAACGATATGTATGGCAAGGAAGCTATTGACACATTGATGAAGCGCATGGAGGACGACCGCGGCAAGTTCGTGGTCATTGCTGCTGGCTATAAGGATGAGATGGAAACCTTCCTGGCTGTGAACCCAGGTTTGGCCAGCCGCTTCACGCATAAGATGCACATTGATGACTATACCGAGGATGAGCTGTTGTCTATCTATAAGAAGATGGCAGCCAAGGACAACTACATGTTGTCGCCAGAGGCTGAGTTCAAGCTGATGGATGTCATCGGTCGCAAGGTTATCAATAAGAATGAATCGTTTGGTAATGCCCGTGAGATGCGCAACATGCTCGATGCTACCATCCAGCAGTTGTCTATGAGGGTAAGTGGTCTTCCTCAGGATGCCATCACTCAGGAGACCTATCAGTTGATTATGCCAGAAGATATTAAAGAAGAATTATGATTATTTGTCCAAGTTGCAGAGAAGAGATAGAAGATCATTCACACTATTGCGACCAGTGTGGACAGGAATTAGTATACTGTAGCAGTTGTGGAAGGGTAGGCCTTGGCCGTCGCTGTACGCAGTGTGGCGGCCTGATGGCCAGTGCTGAGGAGGTACAGCAGAAGATGCAGGCATCTCGCCAGGTATCTGTATCTGTACGTGCCAACGACCTCGCCATCTCCCTCGTGAACGATCTTCAGCATTCTCAACGAAAGCCAGAGGGTCACGATATGCCGGTGATGAGTGGTATACCTACCTTGACGCTCTATAATCCCACATTAGATATCCGTATGGTCGGTGTTAATGGTGCGGTGATAGGTCGTAAGCAAGGCCCATATACGTCGTTGTTCGTAGATAATATGTATATATCAGGATTGCATGCCCAGCTAATCTATAAGCCAGATACAGGGTGGTGCATAATTGATAAGCATTCCTCGAACGGCACGAAACTCAACCAGCGTGATTTATTGCCCGATGTTCCGATGTCGCTGAAGTCTGGCGATATTGTGACGCTGGCAAATATTAATTTACAGGTTAGTATTTCTTAAAAAGAAGGAGAATCATTCATGAGCAAGATTGTTTTGACAGCCGCAAGTCGCGTAGGCTGTGTCAGAAGTAATAATGAAGATATGATATTGGCTTACGACACCTTTGTCAGAAGCGATATCTATCAGACAGAATTGGCGCCAGATAATCTCGACCGCTTTATTATTGCTGTTGCCGACGGTATGGGCGGACATAATGCCGGTGAGGTGGCCAGTGAACTGGTCATGCAGAATCTGAAGTTCTACATCAACGACCTTCCCAAGGGACTGGCTTCCGGTGAACTGGAAGAGGTGATGAACGAATGGCTGCAGTCTATCCACCAGACCGTCAATGCGCGAGGTCGTAGCAATAAGGCGCTGTCTGACATGGGTACCACGCTGGTAGCCTTGTTGTACTATGGCGAGCGCTTCTTCTGGCTCAACTGTGGCGACAGTCGTCTGTATCGTCTTCGTAACGGACAGCTGAAGCAGCTCACGACAGACCACTCGCTGATTAACGAGAACGGTGAGAAGAAACACTCCAACTATATCACCAACTGCATTGGTGCCGGCTGTGACGATACCTTTATAGATATGATAGAGTTTACGAGTGATTTCCAGCCAGGCGATACCTATGTGCTCTGCACAGATGGTCTGAACGATATGGTTCCTGATGATATCATTCGTGATATGTTGATGAATGGCGCCACAGCCAACGCACTCTGTGAGGAAGCCATCAATGCCGGAGGCTTTGACAATGTTTCTGTCTGTGTCCTTCGTGTAGAGTAGATTATAGTTAAAAGATTATAGTTTTCGGATGCCTTTAAGATTACCAGATAGATTACCAGCAATAGAACTGCTGAAGCACGAGAACATCTTCGTGATGGACGACTCGCGTGCTCACATGCAGGATATCCGTCCGCTGAAGATAGCCATCCTCAACCTCATGCCGTTGAAGATTACTACAGAGACGGATTTGATACGTCTTTTGTCTAACACCCCCCTGCAGTTGGAGGTGAGCTTTATGAAGCTAAAGAGTCATACGCCCAAGAATACGCCCATCGAACACATGATGATGTTCTATCGTGATTTCGAGGAGATGCGCCATGAGAAGTATGACGGAATGATTATTACGGGTGCTCCTGTTGAGCAGTTAGAGTACGAAGATGTCAGCTATTGGGCTGAAGTCTCCGATATCTTCGCATGGGCGCGCACGCACGTAACAAGTACCTTATATATTTGTTGGGCTGCTCAGGCAGGATTGTATTACCACTATGGCATTCCCAAATATCCGCTGCCCAAGAAGATGTTCGGCATCTTCCCTCAGTACACGCTGAATCCGCAGTTGCCCATCTTCCGTGGCTTCGACGATGTCTTCCAGATGCCTCATAGCCGCCATACCGAGTTGCACCGTGAGGATATTCTGGCCAATCCCGACCTTGAGCTGATTGCTGAGTCGCCCGAGTGTGGTGTCAGCATCGTGATGGCTCGTGGTGGTCGTGAGTTCTTCATTACGGGCCATTTGGAGTATGCCCCCGATACGCTGGATAAGGAATACCGTCGCGACAAGGATACGCGCGACGATGTCGATATGCCCATCAACTATTATAAGAACGACGACCCCTCACAAGGGCCTAAGGTGACGTGGCGTGCACATGCTAACTTGCTGTATAGCAACTGGATCAACTACTACGTCTACCAGGAGACACCATACGATATTAACCAGATTGGGTGATAGCTGAAAGATGAGATCGCTAGAATTGCTGGCACCTGCCAAGAACCTTGAGTGCGGTATCGCAGCCATTGACCATGGCGCTGATGCCGTATATATTGGTGCTGCCAAGTTTGGTGCCAGAGTAGCGGCAGGCAATAGCGTCGACGACATCCGCCAGCTGTGCCACTATGCCCACCAGTTCGCTGCCAAGGTCTATGTAACGGTCAATACCATTATCTATGACGACGAACTGAAAGCTACCGAGCAGCTGATTCTTGAACTCCAAGAGGCTGGGGTAGACGCCATCCTTGTACAGGATATGGGGCTCCTCACCTGTCAACTTTCAACTTTCAACTGTCAACTGTCAACTGTCAACTTTCATGCCTCAACGCAGACGGACAACCGCACTGCCGAGAAGGTGCGCTGGCTGCGCTCTCTGGGTTTCCGTCGTGTTGTCTTGGCGCGTGAGCTTTCTGTTGAAGAGATTGCCGCCATCCACCGCGAAGTACCTGACGTAGAGTTGGAAGTCTTCGTTCATGGTGCCCTCTGTGTCAGCTATAGCGGCTTGTGCTATGCCTCGCAGTATTGCTTTGGCCGTTCTGCCAATCGTGGTGCCTGTGCACAGGTCTGCCGCATGAAGTTCGACCTCCTCGATGCCGATGGTCGTGAGCTGGAACACCAGCGCCATCTGTTGTCGTTGAAGGATTTGAACCAGTCGGCCCACCTCGAGGAACTCATCCAGGCAGGTGCTGTATCCTTTAAGATTGAGGGACGCCTGAAGGATGCCACCTATGTGAAGAATGTCGTGGCAGCCTATAGTCAGCGCCTCGACAGCATCATTGCCAAGCATCCTGATGACTATTGCCGTGCCTCCAAGGGCCGTTGCACCTATACCTTTACGCCCAATCTCAAGAAGACGTTCAATCGCGGCTTCACCACCTATTTCCTGCATGGTCGCCAGCCCGACATCTTCTCGCCCGATACCCCCAAGGCTATGGGTGAGTTTGTGGGTACTGTCAAGGAGTTGCGTCGCGACTCGTTCAATGTGGCTGGTACGGCAGCCTTTGCCAATGGTGACGGCCTCTGCTTCATCAATCAGGAGCATGAGTTGGAGGGCTTTCGTGTGAATCGTGCCGAGGGCAACCGCCTCTTCCCCCAGCAAATGCCTCGCAACCTGCGCCCGGGAACAGCGCTCTATCGCAACAATGATATGGAGTTTGAGCGCCTGCTGTCGCGTCAGAGTAGTGTGCGCAAGATTCCCGTCACTATGACACTTGCCGCAACGCCTGATGGCTTCTCCCTCTCCGCGTTGGGTGCCACAGCCTCTATTGCCTGCGAACACCAGCAGGCCGAGAAGCCACAGCGCGACAATATCGTCCGCCAGCTGTCTAAGTTGGGCGGCACGCCCTACGAGTGTAGTGGGGTAGAGATGCCTGCCGATTTCAACTACTTCATCCCCAGCAGTCTGCTGGTCGATCTGCGTCGCCAGTGGGTAGAGGCAGTAAATAGTGTGACAAGTTCCCCTAATCCTACCGGAGCTACCAGCAAAACAAGCAATCCCGCTCTCCCTGCTCCTCACTACGACTATCCTTACCTCTATAACATCGCCAACCGCCAGGCACAACAGTTCTATGGTGTCAAGGAACCTACGGCCTATGAGCTACATGGAGGCGATGGTCCTCTGATGCAGTGCCGCCACTGTCTGCAGTATGCTATGGGCTATTGTGTCAAGCATGGCGGACAGAAACCCACCTATAAGTATCCTCTCTATCTGCGCTTGGGCGATGGTCGCCGCTTCCGTTTGGAGTTTGATTGTAAACACTGTCAGATGAATGTCTATGCGGAGTAAGGGGCTGTTATATATCGTGTTTTGTCTGCTGTTCCTGACAGCATGCTATAATCGTGGCCAGCAGTCACCTGATGCCTGGGACCTCACAGAACAGCAGATAGACTCCATCTCCTTCTCTACCACCCACCACTATACGCAGAACTATAACTTCATGGTGACAGCCAATCGCTTGCCGCTGGCTGATGCACTGCCCGATATGGCTTTCGATACCCTGTACGTTGTTCGTGGTGATCGCGTCGTGGTGGCCGACATTCATAAGGTACCCAATGACACCATCGACTCCGTATGGGTAAAGGTGGCCCACGACCAGATTACGCAAGGCTGGATTCGTGAGAGTGAGTTGCTGCAAGGCGTCTCGCCCGATGATCCCATCTCACAGTTCATCGATATCTTCTCCGACACCCACCTGCTCGTCTTTATGGCTATCCTCGTCATGGTAGGCAGTGCCTATGCCATGCGTAAGCTGTTGCGTCGCAAGGCCTATATCGTCCATTTCCACGATATCGACTCGTTGTATCCCACTGCGCTGTGCATGCTCATCGCCATGTCTGCCACGCTCTATGCCTCCATCCAGATGTTTGGTGCCGAGTCGTGGCGTCATTACTATTTCCATCCCTCGCTCAATCCCTTTGCACTGCCGATGCACCTGGGACTCTTCGTAGCCTCTGTCTGGGCTATCATCATTGTCGCTGTCGCCGTGCTCGACGAAGTGCGCCACCAGCTGCCCACCTTCGATGCCCTGCTATATCTCTCTGGCCTTGCCGCCGTCTGTGCCATCGACTACGTCGTTTTCAGCATCTTCACCCTCTATTATATCGGTTATCTCCTGCTGATAGCCTATATCGCCTTCGCCATCTGGTGCTACCAGCGCCATCCCCACTACCACTACCGTTGCGGACAGTGTGGTGGTAAGATGAAGCAGAAAGGTACTTGCCCCCACTGTGGCGCAATAAATGCGTAGTCAGCTTTATTTCTCTATATTCTCAATCTTGGCATCGCCAGGCTTGAAGAGCAGGCCCGTGCAACGAGTGGTTGCTGCCTTATACTCCTTCAGCTCGATGGCATTCCAGTCAATCTTGTCAGTGCGCTGTGCCAAGGGAGCATGAGGGATGATGCTGCCATCGCGGATGAGTATGATGGCAGGAATGTGGCCAGCCTCAATGGTTTGATAGCCACCGTCATACACCTTGCCCGTCTGATAGTCAATCCACTTGCCTTTGGGCAGATAGACCATGCGGCTGTTGCCACTCTCCATGAGTGGTGCCACGAGCATCTGCGAGCCAAACATATACTCGTCTTCCACGAGCCATGCACCCGGATCGTGAGGGAACTCAACCAACAAGGCACGTACCATAGGCAGGCCGCGCTCAGAGCAGTCTTTGGCCTGGGCATAGACGTAGGGCATCAGCCTGTATTTCATCTCTGCACATTCACGGAAAGCATTGGTAAAGCTCTCGCTGATGAGCCAGGGCTCTGTGGGTGGTGCACCATGTGCACGGGTGTGACTCGACAAGAATCCGAAGGGCAGCCAACGGCGATAGATGTCCTCTGGTGAGGCTGTGACGAAGCCGCCCATGTCGTGACTCCAGAACGAGAAGCCGCTGAGTCCGAAGGAGAGGCCGCCGCGCAGGTCGCCCAGCATACCGATGTTGTTAGTCGCCGCGTCGCCACCCCAGTGCAGGGCATAGCGCTGTGACCCCGCCCATGCCGAGCGTGCCCAGATGATGCCTTCGCCCGGATACTGGCGCTCTACAGCCTCCCATAGTGCCTTGTTGTAGCGCAGCGGATAGAGGTTGTGCTCGTAGAGGCCGCCATGACCATTGTGGTAGAAACCGTTGTAGGGAGCAGCCTCGCCGAAGTCACACTTGATGGTAGAGACACCCTGCTTCAGCAGATTCGTAATCTTCGACTGATACCAGCCCACCGTCTCTGGATTGGTGAAGTCAAGGATGGCATCCTCTACGGGCATGCCTCCTGTGGCATTCTTTACATGCAGCCCCTTCTCAATGATTTCTGGGAAGAAGCGGTTCTTGGGCGTGAAGTATGGCAACTGCCACAGACAGGTGTGGAAGCCGTCCTTGGCCAGCTGTTTCAGCATCTTCTCGGGCGATGGGAAGCGGTCGCGCGCAAACTCATAGTCACACTGCCAGTCGATGCCAAACCAACCCGTATCGAAGTGAATGACATCAGCAGGTATGCGGTTGTCGCGCAGCTTCTTGGCAATGTCGAGTCCTTCCTCCTGCGAGAAATAGGTGATGCGGCTCATCCATGTGCCAAAGCTCCACAGGGGAGGCATGGGGCTCTTACCCGTAATGTTGGTATATTCGTCGAGGATGTCCTTAGGCTCACCAAAGAATACGAAGAGGTCTATCTGCTCGTCGGCCATAAACAGGCGCTGTGCACCGATATACGACGCTCCGAAGTCGGCAGTAACGGGTGCCGAGGTGTGCATGAAGATGCCATAGCCACGATTCGAGAAGTAGAAGGGCACGGGCTTGTACATGCCGTCCGTCTCAGGACCTTGTGGGTCGGTGACGCTGAGGTGCACCTTCTGTCCCACCTTATTTAAAGAGGTGAACGACTCGCCACAGCCGTAGATGCGCTCGCCAGGCGACAGCAGGAAGACGGGATTGGTAGAGCGCGAGTTGTCGCTGCCACGCTTAATGAACGAGAAGGGCAACAGCTTCACCTGCGTAGAGTCATTGTCGATGAGATGACGTGTCTGTGTCATAATCTTGCCCTGCGCATCCTTCAGCACCAGACGGAAGGGGAAGCGCTGAACCTCGATACTGCCGAAGTCCGATTTGTAGGTGATGGCGTTAGCTGTCTCTGTTCTCTTCACCTCACCTTTCCTTTTCGAGAGGCTGGGGGAGAGGGCCAACATCGGGTCGTCAGCATCCGTATCCTTAGGCACTACAGGCGTCGTAAGCAGGCGGATACGTGCCGTTCTGGGCGACATAAACTCGATGCTCATCCGCAGTGCAGGGTCGTTGTCGTAGGCAGCATCAGGGAAGTCCAGCATCTGCATCCTCACAGGCCAGTAGCCATTCAGGTTGAAGGCTTGGCGTGGCGACAGGCGATAGCGCTTCCATTGCACCAGTCCTTCGCCTTTCTCCTTGTCGAATGCCACCAGCGAGTCGGCCAGGAAATACGTGTTGCTCAAGTCGCTGAAGTCTGTAGACATGTCCTTCGGCATACATTGCAGATACTGTACACCAGCATTGGTCTGAATCTGTGCCTGCGTCCCAACGGTAGTCATCACACAAAGCAAGGTTAATAGTTGTTTTCTCATCATTTTTTAATGTTAAAGTATAGTCTGTAGGTGTCATTTATCAGGCTGATACAGCTCTGTATTAGACTGTCCTGGGCGCGTACCAGGCTGTCTTGTGAGCGGCTTAGCTGTTCTTCCCGATTTGACATTGCAAAGTTACAAAGATTATCAGCACTATCCAAATATTTCGCCCGAAAACTGCCATTTTTGAGGGGTATTTTTCGCCTTAATTTTCACGAAAAATCCGAGGTCGCTCCTGCGAGGGTTTTGCTACCTGATACTACACCCATTCGGGGCTCGAACTGGACAACTGGACAACTGGACATCGGACGTTATGGTGATTTTTGATTGCGCAGACACTTATAGCAAATGTAATATAATATTATATTACCTTTGAATAATAATTGTTATAATTTCTAATCTCTTCCTTTCTTTCCGTTTTTCTACTAAAATTTTAGCTTAACGTCCGATGTCCAGTTGTCCAGTTGTCCGATTCCAATGTCTTTGTCTTTTCCTGATTTTGGTTGACAGTTTCCTGATTTAGTTGACACTTTCCTGATTTGGTTGACACCTTTCTTATACTGAAATCACCCTATTTATTT
>JAILMS010000001.1 GCA_024692385.1 Prevotella sp.
GCACGACCGTTAGGCTCGGTAACCTTCAGAGCATACAGAGCGAAGATGTCACCCTTGGTGTTCTGACCACCGAAATCCTCAGGCTTAGCACCCCAGCGCAGCTTACACTCAGCAGGCAGCACCTGGGCGGCAATCTCAGAATAGATAATCTTGTCAACCTCAGCAGTATCGCGGGCATTAGCATAACCAACGATAGCCAGTCCCTGACCCTGTACGGGCTGGAACACGCTGAACAGTGGGTTCTGCTTCTTAGCCTCAGCAACAGCCTTGTCGTCAGCCTTAGCGTCCTTCTTGGTCAGCTTAGCAGCCAGGTCAGAAGTAGCGGCAGCAGTAGTGTCGGCAGCAGCCTCAGCAGCGGTAGTATCAGCAACCTCCTCAGCAGCGCCATTGGTGAGGGCATACTTCTGATTCAGCTGAGCCAGCATAGGAACAATCTCCTGAGTGTTGTAGGTCTCCCAGAACTCGAGGTTGGCAGAACCCTGCAGCAACTTACGTACGCGCTCAGGCTCCTTTACACCAGGCATCTCAACCATGATACGGCCTGACTGACCTTCCAGCTTCTGGATGTTGGGCTGTACGACACCGAACTTATCGATACGGTTGCGAACAACATTAAATGAGTTATCTACAGCCGACTGTACCTCAGCACGCAGAGCGCGCTCAACCTCTGAGTCGCTTGACTGAGTGCTTACCTTGCCTTTCATCTGCTGGGTAGCGAACACAGCTGCCAAGGGGCGACCGTTTGAGTTCTGCTTCCAGTACTTGATGAACAGCGAGATAAAGTCGTTCTGACTAGTCTCTTCTTCCTTCTTAGCCTCTTCCATTGACTTCTTGTAGGCAGCGTCGGTCTTGTGGTCAGCCAGCACGTCGATAACATCGGGTACTGATACCTCAAGAATAACGTTCATACCGCCTTTCAGGTCAAGACCCAGGCCCATCTCCAACTCGCGGCACTGCTTGAAAGAGTAGATTCCGCAGTACACTTTCTCGTTCATGATTGAGTCGAGGTACTCCTGACCAGCCTTCTCACCCATGGCAGCCGCCTTACTCTCGTAGTGGCGAGTTACAAAGGTGAAGGAAAGGTAGAAGCAGCAAACGAGAATCAAGACGATTGCGATAAATTTTACAATTCCTTTGTTTTGCATTGTTAATTTTATTGTTTTATTTAATGTTTTCGCATTTTTAGCCCGCAAATATACACATTTTTCTCCACTTACGGAAATTTATTTGAAAATTTCGTGTGATTTTCACTATTTTACACCAATTTTTAGCCAACAGACCATGGGAAAATGGTCGCTGGCGTCCATTTTTGAGTCCACATAGCACTGGTAGGGGGTTATATCTGATGAACAGAAAATATGGTCTATACGGAAGGAGAATGCCTTCTGATTATAAGACAAGCCGATGCCTCTGCCTGTCTCTACGAAACAGTCTTGCAGGCGTTTGGCCATCATGTGGCACGAGAAAGAGATAGGATTGTCGTTGAAGTCGCCACAGACGATGACAGGATAAGTTCCTATATATTGATCTACATACTCGCAGACGGCCTCAATCTGTTGGGAGCGCTTAGCGTTAGCCTCAGCCAGCTTCACCATCAGCAGCTGCGACTCAGCGCGCACAGAGTCGCGGGCCATCTCGCCTTTCAGCAACTGGCGATACTGCTCGCGGTCTTCCTGGTTCAGATGACAGCTCTCGAAGTGGTTATTGACTACGACAACGGTGTCCTTGTCCACCTGCAGCCACCATGCCACGCTGCCATTATTGCTGGCAGTGGAATACTGTATCTGTTCACGACGGATAATAGGGAAACGGGTATGAATGCCTAAGCAGTTGAAGCGCTGGGAATCATGACACAGCACTACCGTATCGTTATATGCCAGTCCCTTATCCTCATACTGCAGAAAGCAGTAGCGACGCCACGTATCGTTGTCTTCCTGCAGACAAACGATGTCGGCCTGCTCGTCAACCAGATAGTCGCGCACCTTCTCAAAGCCCTGTTCGTACTTGTAGTTGCCTCCATAGCTGCACACATTATACGACACCAGTTTCAGCGCCCCTTCAGGAGGCGACTGGCTGACATTGATGGGCATATATATAGAAATAGGTACGTACGCTAAGATGAAGCCTACAACTGGCACCCACGCTCTAGTCCATTTGAAGATGAGCCAGAACAGCAAGAAAGCCATATTGATAACCAGCAAAATGGGGAACGCCATGCCGAGAGTTGACACCAGTGGATGGTCGGCCGGATGGATGCGGTCGCTATAGCCCAGCAGCAACATCACGACAACGGTAGCCACGTTGGCTCCCGTCATCAACTGCACGGTCCACTTCTTCAGCTTACTAATCACGATGGGCGTTTCTGGTCAAACAACTTCTGTTTCTCCTCCTTGGTCAGGCTGTCGTAGCCGCTCTTGCGGATCTTGTCGAGAATGGCGTCAACCTCCTCCTGATTCTTGCGCTGACGCTCGTTATACTCCTCGTCAGTCTCACGACGAGCCGAATCCGTACGCTCGGCATGCATGTGGCGATTACGCTGATACTCCTCATGCTTGCGTATCAGGTTATCGAAGAATTCCTTGCCATAGCTACGGCCATAGCGCTGACTGGAGCCCGGATGCTTCTGCCAATAGCGAATCAGCAGGAAGCCGAAGAGCATACCACCCAGGTGAGCCATGTGAGCCACGCCGTCACCAGGACCACTCATCGCAGAAACCAGTTCAATGACGATATATCCCACAATGAGCCACTTTGCCTTAATGGGGAACGGGAACGGAATGATAAACAGGCGCTCGTTGGGGAATATCATACCAAAGGCCAACAGGATGCCATAGACGGCACCCGACGCACCAATCGTAGTCCACAGGTTAATATAGCTGTCCATGGATATCTGAGCACCGCCCATATTCACATACTGATAGGCTGCCAATCCCTGTGCCAGATAGTTGCCATACTGTACCAATTCCTGTACGATACCGGCACCGACGCCACAGACAATGTAATAAAAAAGGAATTTCTTCGGACCCCACACGCGCTCTATCACCGAGCCAAACATCCACAGGGCAAACATATTAAAAAGAATATGCGTGAAACTGCCATGCAGGAACATGTAGGTCAGGAACTGATAGACACGGAAGTCGCTGGCCAGGAAAAAGTGAAGGCCCAATAGCGCATTCAGGTCTACCCCACTACGCTGCAATACCCAAGAGGCCAGATAGGCCAGAATGTTAATGACCAACAGATTCTTGGTCATGGTCGGCATATTGTACATCTTATATATTCTCTGTTTTTCGATTAACCAATTACTAATTTCTCATGTAGCAACAAGCGTGCCACTTATGGCCACAAAATTACGAAAAATATCTGGTTTTTGGCACTAAAACAGGGCAATAGACACTTTTTTTTAGCAAAATAGCAATTTTTTTTGCATTTTTGTTTGTTTTTTCCCAACTTTATCCTATATTTGCGTTCAGAATTCGACATAAAACTATTTATCATTCACTTTAAAACAACAAAATTATGAACAAAACAGAATTAATCGATCAGATTGCAGCAAAGGCTGGTCTGACAAAAGTTGACGCAAAGAAGGCTCTCGACGCCACTGTAGCAGCTATTAAGGGTGCGCTCGCTAAGGGTGACAAGATCCAGCTCGTTGGTTTCGGTACTTTCGCAGTAACTAAGAAGCCTGCTCGTGAGGGTATCAACCCCGCTACCAAGCAGAAGATTAAGATTGCTGCTAAGAAGGTTGCTAAGTTTAAGGCTGGCGCTGAGCTCGCTGAGGCTGTCAACAAGTAATTCTTGTTAAGAAAAAATCATAAGAGGACTTCACTTCGGTGAGGTCCTCTTTCTATTTATACAGCTAATACAGATCAGAGACAGCCTGATACAGACACAGGACAGGCTGATACAGACACAGGACAGGCTGATACGCGCGCGTCTTAGGCTGATACAGCTCCGTAATAGCTGAAACTCTGTGCTATTAATCTATCCAACCTTCTTTATTAGGCTTGTGAGCATTGGGAAGGAGTGTTGCTTGATGGTCTTTCACACGAAGGGTGTGGTGCCAGTCGAAGGGATAGCCAAAGGCTCCGATAGTTTGGTCGAGAACAAGAATGTAGAAATGTCCATCGACAGAGAGCTTACCCTGCAGACCTTTATGACAATAGGGTTGTGTGCCACTGTAGCCATCTAACCTTTCGTCTACATTGATCTCCTTTTCCTCTATGGTTAGATAGAATTTCTGATTAGGATGCTCGCTCACATAGTAGGTCTCCACTTTGGTTTTCAAAGCATCGAATACCTGCTGCGCACGAGCTTCTGGGACGACATAGAGGTGGCCAGTAGTCTTACCCTCAAAAGAGCCGGTTTCTTCAACAGGTAGTCCAATTACAAGGGCTGGATTCGAAGCATAGTCTTCGAAAGAATACTCGTAGGAGGTTTCATAGACCTTTACACCAGCAATCTTTTCCTTAACCCATTTGACGAAGTCTTTCAGTGGGCGTTCATCAAAAGGCTCCTTCTTACCCTTTGCTTCACGATTCACATACTCAACCCCCACCATTGAGTATCTTTCATCGCCGGTATAACGCAGCGTGGCGGCTTTTGCAGCTTTGTAGTTGGCGCCCATCACGATGTGACTATCATCATCTTGCAATGCTATCTCCTCACCGTCTAAAGGCTCAAAGGCAAGGGCATAGATGATAGAGTCGTTACCCTTGACGTGATTCTCTTTATGATAACAATGACTGGCAGCGGAGCATCCCCAACGGAAAGCACTCAGACAGGAATCTATCATCTGAAGATTCTGGGTGTTTGCTTTCAAGTCGCCATGATACTTACCTTCTTTCTGCAATTTCTCTACAGAATGGGGCGTTGACGCCAGCATCCAAAAGCGCTTGCTAGTCTTCAGCACCTCGCCACCTTCGTAGACGAGTTCTGCATGTGTTTGGCTAACATTTTGCTCCGCCAAATAAGCAACCAGATTCTCTATGGGATTTCCTGTAGGAGATTTCTTATCTGTAGTACAAGCTACCATCAGACTGCAAAGCAGCGAAAAGAAAAAGATGTTATGTTTCATTTCTTTTTGTTTTTGAGGTTCATTGATTATAATAGCTGTAAGACGTCTTCATTATTTATTTCTGCATCTCGGCAATGGCTAACTGCAGTTGTTGTCCACTCCGTTCTATCTCTGCTACGGTTTCTTCGTAAGACACGAAGGCACCTCTTCTGTCCATCTCAGTATTGTTGAGAGCAGACTGAGAGGCTTCTGTCTCAGAGGACGATGAAAAGAGCGAACCTTTTGCAATCACTACTGCAATAGCCACCGCAGCAGCGATGCTTATGGGCCAAGTCCAAAGAGCAATACGACGGGCTGGCTGTTTGTGCTCAGCTACCATCTTGTCGAAAGCAGCTTCTGCTGCATCCAGTTCTTCTTCGCTGGGAAGATTCAGGTGGTCAGTATGCAGAGGTGCCTTTCCAGCCAAATATTGTTCTAACAATTCTTCTTTATTCATTTTTGATTCCATATTCATAACGCTCCTCCTTTCTTCAAAGATTCTACAATATGATGACGGGCACTGCTCAGCATCGTACTCACACTACGGATAGTGATGCCTGTGGCTGCAGCAATCTGTGCACTGTCCATCTGTGCTTCAGCAAACATCGTCCACAGTCTGCGCTCAGCAGATGGAAGTGTTGCTACGACTCGTTCCAAAGCGTTCTGCAGTTCTACCTCCTGGATAGCGTCATCGTTAGTCGTGGCTGTATGCTCCTTCAACGCTACTGTCTGCTGACGCTTACGATAAGCATCTATACAGGCATGTTTCGTCAGACGGATGGCCAGTCGCTCAGCATCAGCAGCCTCAAGCAGTTTCTCCCAAGTAGTCCATAAACGCATCAACGCCTCCTGTACTGCATCCTCTGCTGCATCAGTATCAGCATCGAATTGCAACGCCAGATTCAGTAATCTGGGACGTAGCTGCGAGACGATTGATGTGAATGTTTCTGGTTTCATACATCTTTATAACGAAGAAAAAGCAAAATGTCAAGTATTGATTAAACTTTTTTAAGAAAAAAGTATACACAGAGAGGCTAACAACAAACAATCATTCTAACTTTTAGTCTATTTCATTTGGTCAATTCGCGCCAAATGGTTAACTTTGCAATAATTCTAACAATTCAATACTAACTATTAACTTAACAACAACACAACACAATGAAAAGAATCTGCCAGATCCTGCTGCTGTTAGGCATTGTGCTGACATCATGGGCACAAGGTAACAACGCTTTGGAACAACTGAAGAGCGACCCCAGAAAAGCCTACGGCACGGATTACCCCTACTCGTATGACAATGTGGCACTGACAAAGGCTCCCAACGGCTACAAGGCTTTCTACATCAGCCACTATGGTCGCCACGGCTCGCGCTACTACTGGAACGACGTATTGTATCGCGAGATTGACTCAGTGCTCACCAAGGCTCACAATCTCGGTCAGCTGACACCTGTAGGCGAGCGCTTCCGCGAGAAATACAATGCCTGCAAGGCTGAGCTGGCGCTTGGCGTCAGTGAGCTGAGCGACCTAGGTTGGGAACAGCATCAGTATATTGCCCGCACCATGTATAACAGTTTCCCCGAGATATTCAAGAAGGGTGGCGACGTATATGCCGTATCATCGCTGGTGGGACGCTGCGTAATGAGTATGGCGGCATTCTGTCTGGAGCTGACACAGTGTAACCCGAAGATTGAGATTAGAGAGGAGTCGGCACGCAAGGTGCTGGACGGTGTGAAGCCTGACGACAGGCAGAACCCGCTACGCAAGCGCTTCCCACGTTCAAGACCACGTTTCGAGAAAAACAGAAGCCAATTCACGGGTAAGGACTCACTACGAGAGGTAATCATACCTCGCGTGTTTACAAGCATAGAAGGTCTGCCAGATAATCCTCAGCACATCGGCAGCAATCTCATCAACCTCTACACCTCACTGCCCAGCATCGGCCACGAGGGCATTATGGAGGGTATCATCACTGACGAGGAGCTGGCAGCACGCTGGGAGGCTGAGAACCTGGGTGGCTACTCATGGGTATTCGGACCTCGCTATGACATGATACCTATTCTACAGGATATCATCAAGAAGGCAGACGACGTGCTCACAGGCAAGACACAGCGACTGGCCGACCTGCGCTTTGGTCACGACACCTGTCTGGGACCGCTCACCGTACTGATGGGCATCAATGGTGCCGACAAGGACCCTGAGAATCCCTACGACGTGAAAGACTGCTACCAGACTTGGGAGACCTGTAAGGCCTCAAACCTGCAGCTCATCTTCTATCAGGGCAAGAAGCAGGGACAGGACATCTTGGTGAAGTGCCTGCTGAACGGACAGGAGGCTACGCTGCCACTGCCTGCAGACCAGTACCCCTACTACCGCTGGCAGGACTTCAAGGAGTTCTTTACCAACCGCTGCAACAGCGTACAATAGAAATAAGAAGTGTGCGAAACGACATAACCGTTTCGTACACTCATCACAACATATTAAAACGCCCATCAATGCTATACAGCACGATGGGCGTTTTTCAAGTATAGTAGGAATGAAAAATTATTCCATCACGTTCTCCTCACCGAAGTCGAGGACATTCTTCTTATTGGCCTGCATGCGCTCATACTCTTCCTTAGAGCCGACGATAATCTTGTCGAACTCACGGAGGCCAGTACCAGCAGGAATGAGGTGACCAGCAATAACGTTCTCCTTCATACCCTCCAGGTTGTCGCTCTTACCGCGGATAGCAGCCTCATTGAGGACCTTAGTGGTCTCCTGGAACGAAGCAGCCGACATGAACGACTTGGTCTGCAGAGCTGCACGGGTGATACCCTGCAGGATCTGAGTAGAAGTAGCGGGCACAGCATCACGAACCTGTACGAGACGGAGGTCGCGGCGCTTCAGGCTTGAGTTCTCGTCGCGCAACTTGCGAGCAGTAACGATCTGACCCTTCTGCAGGTTCTCAGAGTCACCAGCGTCAACGACAACCTTCTTACCCCAGATGCGGTCGTTCTCCTCAGCGAAGTCGAGCTTGTCGACAATCTGCTGCTCGAGGAATGTGGTATCGCCTGGATCATTGATCTCTACCTTACGCATCATCTGACGAACGATGATCTCGAAGTGCTTATCGTTGATCTTCACACCCTGCAAACGGTAAACGTCCTGTACCTCGTTGACGATGTACTCCTGAACAGCCGTGGGACCCTTGATGGCCAGGATGTCAGCAGGAGTGATAACACCATCAGAGAGTGGCGTACCAGCACGTACGGCGTCGTGCTCCTGTACCAGGATCTGCTTAGACAGAGATACGAGGTACTTGCGCTGCTCACCAGTCTTAGAGGTAACGATAATCTCACGGTTACCACGCTTAACCTTACCCATGGTTACCTCACCGTCGATTTCTGATACGATAGCGGGGTTAGATGGGTTACGAGCCTCGAAGAGCTCAGTTACACGGGGCAGACCACCGGTGATATCACCACCCTTGGCAGCAGCACGTGGAATCTTAACGAGGGTCTCACCAGTCTTAACAGTCTGGCCGTCCTCAACAACTACGTGACCACCTACAGGGAAGTTATAGGTACCAACGACGTCGCCATTAGCATCAATGATATCACAGGTAGGAACCTTTGACTTATCCTTAGACTCAGTAACGATCTTCTCGGTCAAGCCGGTAGTTTCGTCGGTCTCAGCACGGAAGGTGATACCCTCGATAACATCGTGGAACTTCAGCGTACCAGCATACTCAGTAACGATAACTGCGTTGAAGGGATCCCACTGGGCAATCTTCTCGCCCTTCTTAACGGTGTCACCATTCTTGAAGTACAGTGAAGAACCGTAAGGTACGTTAACGGTAGACAGCACGATGTTGGTATTCTTATCGACGAAGCGCATTTCACCAAGACGGCTGACAACCATCTCGCACTCGCGACCATCCTCGTCGAATGGAACGGTACGAACCTCTTCCAGCTCAATCTTAGAATCGTTCTTAGCAACGATGCTGGCATTTGCTGCTGCGTTGGCAGCCACACCACCGGCGTGGAACGTACGCAGAGTCAGCTGAGTACCAGGCTCACCGATAGCCTGTGCAGCGATAACGCCGACAGCCTCACCCTTCTGTACCATCTTACGGGTAGCAAGGTTACGGCCGTAACACTTCATGCAGACGCCATGCTTAGACTCACAGGTGAGCACTGAGCGAATCTCGACGCTCTCGATAGGAGAGTCTTCGATGGCCTGAGCAATAGGCTCGGTAATCTCCTCACCAGCGGCAACGATGAGCTCACCGGTAGAAGGATGGATGATATCATGTACAGAGACACGACCCAGGATGCGCTCATACAGCGTAGAGATAACCTCATCGCCATTCTTCAGGGCGGTGCAGACGAGACCACGCAGAGTACCACAGTCCTCCTCGTTGATGATGACATCGTGAGAGACATCCACCAGACGACGCGTCAGGTAACCGGCATCGGCCGTCTTCATAGCGGTATCGGCAAGACCCTTACGGGCACCGTGGGTGGAGATGAAGTACTCCAGCACAGACATACCTTCCTTGAAGTTAGACAGAATGGGGTTCTCAATAATCTGGGCTCCCTCAGCACCGGCCTTCTGGGGCTTGGCCATCAGACCACGCATACCGGAGAGCTGGCGAATCTGGTCTTTACTACCACGGGCACCGGAGTCGAGCATCATGAAGACGGCGTTGAAGCCCTGGTCGGCCTCGGTCATCTCCTTCATCAGCACATTGCCGAGGTCGTTGTTGATATGAGTCCAGGTATCAATAACCTGATTGTAACGCTCGTTGTCGGTGATGAAACCCATATTGTAGTTCTCGGTAATCTGCTGTACCTCGGCATTACCCTTCTCAACCAGGTCTTTCTTGGCCTCAGGGATGATAATATCATCGAGGTTGAACGACAGACCGGCCTCGTAAGCCATACGGTAACCAAGGTTCTTGATACCGTCGAGGAACTCACAGGCCTCAGCGAAACCTACGTGGTTGATCACGTCGGCGATGATATCGCGGAGACTCTTCTTGGAGATTTCCTTATTGACATAGCCCACCTGCTCGGGGATGATGCCATTCACG
>JAILMS010000006.1 GCA_024692385.1 Prevotella sp.
AACGTCAGCAGCTCGAAGTATAAAGGCACGGGTGCTGGCAACGACGAAAAGAACCGGCTCTGATTGAACCGGTTCTTTTAATTATAATCTCTAAACTTTACTTCATCTCTTGCTTAAAGTACTGGACACACTGACGGAACAGGTGATTGCGTGTGTTTCCGCCATAGATACTGTGATTACGGTCAGCGTAGATTTGCTGACGGAAATCCTTGTCAGCCTGGATTAGCTTCTCGCAGTATTCAGCAGTGTTGCGATAGTGCACGTTGTCGTCAGCCAAGCCGTGAACAATCATCAGGTCGCCCTGCAGACGGTTCACGCGAGTCAGTGGGTTGTCGTCATAGCCGGCAGGATTCTCCTGCGGCGTACGCATGAAGCGCTCTGTATAGATGGTATCATAGTAGCGCCATGTGGTAGGCGGGGCGATGGCGATACCACAGCAGAATACGCCCCTCCCCTCTGACATAGACATCAGCGTATTGAAGCCGCCAAAGCTCCAGCCCCAGATAGCGATGCGCTTCTTGTCGACATACGACTGCTGGCCCAGCCACAGGGCAGTCTCCACCTGATCTACTGACTCCAGCTGACCGAGCTTCAGATAGGTACACTTCTCAAACTCCGCACCACGGCCACCCGTTCCACGATTGTCAATGCATACGCAGATAAAGCCCTGCTCACAGAGATACTGCTCCAGGGCAGCACCCTGACCGGCCATACCGATACCCCAGGCATCTTTAACCTGCTGATTGCCAGGACCACCATACTGATACATCACCACCGGATAGCGCTGCTTGGCATCAAAGTCGGCAGGCTTCACCATCCAGCCATTCAGCGTGACACCCTCAGAGGTTGTCAGCGTAAACAACTCGCGTTGACCCAGCTTGTAGTTCTTCAACTGGTCGCGCAGCGCCTTGTTGTCCACAAGCGTCTCCACCTTCTTACCTTTATTATTATAGATGGCGCAGACATTAGGAGTATTGATATCACTCCATGTATTGATAAAGTACTGGAGATTCTTGCTAAATACAGCACTGTTCCAGCCAGCCTTCTTCGTCAGACACTCGCGCTTGCCGTTCTCATAGGCCACCCACACGCGCTGGTCGGTAGCACCGTTCTCGTGCGAGGCATAATACACGGCACCCGTCTGCTCGTCATAGCCATAGACCTCGCTCACCTCGTAGTCGCCCTGCTCCACTTGGCGCAACAGCTGACCGTTGAAGTTATAAAGATATAGGTGCATATTGCCGTCACGGTCGCTGGGCAGCAGGATGTGGCGCTTGCTAAGGATGGCGCTATTGTAGGTTTCCTCGCGCACATACTTATTGACTTTGTCCTCCAAAGCCAGCTTGCTGACGGTGGTCAGTGGATTGGCCATATAGATGCGCAGGCAGTCCTGATGGCGATTCAGCGTGAATACGGCAATCTGCGACGAGTCGCTGGTGGCTACCAGTCTGGATACATAGCCATCCTTCTCGATGGGCACCTGCAACTGGCGGGTCTGTCGGCTGGGCACGTCGTAGCTCCATACGCTCACGGTAGAGTTCTGCTCACCGGCAACAGGATACTTATAGCTGAAGCCGCCATTGGTCTTGGGGATGAAGCACTCCTTCACCGCACGCTCGTCGTAGCGCACCCATACAATCTGTCGGCTGTCGGCCGAGAACACCATCGAGCGGCTGTGTGAGAACTCCTCCTCGTTCACCCAGTCAGGGATACCATTGATAATCTCGTTCTTCTTACCATCCTTTGTCACCTGAATCTCGGCATTGTCGTACAACAGCTTCACGATAAAGATATTGCCATCACGCACGAAGGCAATCTGCACACCATCGGGAGAGAACAGCGGAGTCTGCTGAGGACCCTTCTGAGACAGCGGCACGATGCGGTTGTTATGAATGGTATAGATATAATAGTTGGCGGTAAACGAGTGGCGGTAGATGCGCTTCGTCTTGGTCTGTATCAGGATGCGCTTGCCGTCGGGGCTCATGATGTAGCCATCAATGTCCTGCAGCTTGTCGCCCTTCACGGTAGCCACGTCAAACAGCGTGCCCACCTCCTTGCCAGTCTTAAACGAATACTGCACAATACGACGGCCGTCGGCGCTCAGCTGGGCATAGCTCTCGCCATCAGCCAATGGCTGTACGTCACTCACCGTCTCCCCACGGAATATGCCGCGGGTAATCTCTTTCAAATCCAGTTTCTTAGCGTCCATAGCCACTACTGCCAGCAGTGCCAACGCCATGAATAATACCTTCTTCATTGTCTTGAATATTTATCAACCGACAAAGTTAGGCATTATTTTTTACATTGCCAAAATTATAGCGTAAAAAAAGGGCGACAATTATTTTTGTAGAGAATATATTGTTTTTTAGGAAAAATAGTGTAACTTTGCAGGCAGAGGTAAAAAAAGGTGAATGTGAGATAACAGATCGTCTAAAAAAAATTGCAGCTTTGCTTAGGAAAACGGAGGGGTTGATTGTATTATGAGAAAAGACTGCAAGAGACATGACTGACAGGCAAGAGTTCGAAAAGGTTTTCAGAAGCCACTACGACGGTATGTACCGACTGGCCATGAGAATGCTGGGCGATGACGCAGAAAGCAAAGATGTGGTGAGCGATGTGTTTGCCCATCTGTTGCATAGCGGCACCCAGCTCCGCTCGGAAACGCTCCAGGCCTTTCTGCTCACCAGCGTGCGCAACCGTTGCATCAATCTACTCGTTCACAAACAGAAAGAACAGCAGCTACAACAAGCCATCGTGGTAGAGATGATTTCCCCTGAGCGAACCAGCGAACAGGAACAGCTGCAGATGCTGCATCGCTTCATCGATGAGCATATGCCCAAGCTCTCGCAACAGATATTGCGCCTGCGCTACCAGCAAGGACTGAAGTACCGCGAAATTGCCAAGGTACTGCAAGTCAGCGAGGTCACCGTCCACAACCATCTGTCGCAGTCTCTACAGAAACTAAAAGACCACTTTAAAGCATTAGGTTATGGAATCAAATGAAAAACTGGAAGAGCTGCTGAAAAAGATGTATGCACAAGAATCCCTCCACGACGACATCGACACCAGCGACATCATAGACGAGGAGTGGACAAAGTTTGAAGCCACACACTTTAGTGGAAAGAGGAAGGAGGCAAGTGGAAAGAGGCTTTCTTTCTTCAAGATAGCAGCCATGTTTATCAGTATCCTTATGCTGGGCGGCATTGCCTACGCTACCATTCACTATATCAGTGGCGGCACACAGAAGGAACAGCAAGCAACTACAGCGGTAGCAAACTCAACACTCAACACTCAACACTCAACTCCTGCCGCGCAAGACAGCACGGTGCAACAGCACTATGTCTATGAGGATGCAGAACTGAAAGATATTCTCCGTGAGCTTGCAACCTATTACCACTTTGAAACCCTCTATAAGAATGAAGAGGTAAAGCATGTGCGTCTCTACTTCACGTGGAATATGACGGCTACGCTCGACGAGCTTATTGAGACGTTCAACAAATTCGAGCGTTTCCACATCTCTCGCGACAACAAGAGACTCATCGTAGAATAACCTTTAGCCAACACAAAAATGGAAAAATATATTCTCACAGTTCTGCTGTGTATCTTGGCACTATGCGCCAACGCACAAAAGATTAGCCGCGACTATCAGGACCTGTCGCTCTCGAAAGTGCTCGAAGACCTGAACACGGCCGCCAAAGACAAAACCATTTATTTCATCTACGACGAGCTGGAAGACTTCACCGTTACCACCAGCTTTCAGAATCTGACCATTACCAACGCCATCCGTCAGGTAATAGGTTTCTACCCCATGAAGGTTACCTACGACAAGGAGCGTATCTTCGTGGAGTGCACGCAGAAAATAAGTACAAAAGTGATTGGCCGCGTCATCAACGAGAAAGGCCAACCCATCGAATTCGCCAACATCTCATTGTTTAGCGATGCCGTAAAGCCAAATACCACAAATAGTTTAACAGTTAATAATTTAGGGCAGGGCGACGCCGCGACGGCAGGAACCTTTATCAACGGCAGCGTGAGCAATGAGAATGGCGATTTCGTTATTCCTTGCGATGCCAAGAGAGTAACCATCAAGGTAACGTGCGTGGGCTACAAAACCGTGAAGCGCAGCATCAGTGTGGGCGAGATTGGCACCATCACCCTGCATCCTGAGACCTATATGGTAAAGGGCGTGGAGGTTAAGGGCGAGATACCGCAATACAAGAT
Organism: Prevotella sp.; assembly: GCA_024692385.1. Classification (GTDB taxonomy): domain Bacteria; phylum Bacteroidota; class Bacteroidia; order Bacteroidales; family Bacteroidaceae; genus Prevotella. The sequence continues at coordinate 4,222 of JAILMS010000006.1, forward strand.
GGTAAACGGTGGTATGACCGTTGATGTTCAGCACTCGCTGCTCCACGATATTGGCAATGCCGACGAACTGCTGTCGCTGATTCCATTGATAAGAGGCGGCAACGGCAAATATGAGGTGCTGGCCAAGGGAGAAGCCGAAATCTATATCAATAATAAAAAGGTGCGCAATATGGCCGACCTGAAGCAGCTGAAGTCAAGCGATGTGAAGAGCATCGACGTGATTACTGCTCCTGGAGCGCAATACAACGCTGAGGTCAATGCCGTTATCCGCATCAAGACGCTGAAGCCACAAGGCGAGGGCCTCAGCCTGATGGTTACCTCACAGACAGTAAAGAACAATAATTGGAGCAACTACGAAGACCTGACGCTGAAGTATCGCACTGGCGGTCTGGAGGCCTTTACCAACGTAGCCTACGACTTAGGGCACTACAGCAACGACCAGGACGTAAATCAGGAGCTTCACATCAGCAAGGATTTGTTTAATGCCCATGCTGATGCGCCCGTAAGGAGTCGCTGGGCAGAGTTGCACTACACGGCAGGCCTTAGCTACGACTTCAGCGCCGACCAGTCTGTCGGACTGAGCTTCTCGTCGCAGAAGCGATTGTTTCAGCATTTTAACTGCGACATGACGCAGCACTATCTGAAGAATGGTGCCTTCTATGGCGACATCTTGCTGAAGACACAGGCTGAAGAGACGCTGAAGCCTACATGGGAACTGAACACCTATTATACCGGTAAGGTGGGTAAATTAGGCATCGACCTGAACGCCACCGTGCTACGCCGTGAATCGGAGGACAATCTCCACCAACAGGAGTATAGTCAGGAGTTGGACAATCGTATTATTACCACCACCAACCACGAGAAGCGAACCATGGCTGCTGGTAAGCTGATACTCACCTATCCCGTCTGGAAGGGCGTTATCAGTGCTGGCTCTGAGGCAACCTCCACACAGAGTCATGGCAACAACTACACGCTGGAGAACATTATCCCAGAAGCCGACAACGAGATGAAAGAGAAAAACATTGCCGGCTTTGCTGAATACCAGTTAACTTTCAACTCTAAACTCTCAACTTTCAACTTTAATGTCGGTTTGCGCTTCGAGCATGTTAAGACCGACTACAGCTCGTTTGATGTTTGGCAGTCAGAGCCCAGCCGCACCTACAACGACTGGTTCCCCAACCTCTCGGCAGCATGGCAGAAGAATAAGTGGAGCGCCCAGCTGAGCTACAGCAAGCGCATCACTCGCCCGCCCTATAGTATGCTCAGTTCGCAGATAGTCTATGACAGTCGTATGTTCTACGAAGGCGGCAACCCGCTGCTGCGCCCGTCGGTACGCCAGAGCATCGACTTCAATCTCACTTATTCCTGGCTTACTTTCGTGGCTGGCTTCACGCGCGAGAACGACCTCTTCAGCCACATCGGACAGGTATATGATGAGGGAAAAGAGATAGCCATTTTCAGCATGCAGAATTTCGACCATCAGGATCGTCTCTATGCCACGCTCGTTGCCTCACCCAAGCTGGGCTTCTGGCAACCTACGGCCACGCTACACTACTATCAGCAGATGTTCGATGCCGAGACCTATGGCGCTCCCAAGAAGCTGAACAAGCCTGAGTTCAGCTTCGACCTGAAGAGCTGGTTTGTCATCAATTCCACCACCAAGGCACTGCTGCATGCCAGCTATACCGGCAGCAACCACTGGGCCTTCATGTATCGCAACAGCAACTTCATCATGAACGCCCGCCTGCAGAAAACTTTCTGGCAGGGACGCCTCAATGCCACCCTGTTTGCCAACGACATCTTCCGTACAAACAGGACCAAGCTAACTACTTACTACGGAATCGGTCAGACCTCGCAGAACGACTATAGCTATACGGAGTCGGTAGGTCTTACGCTGAGCTATAACTTCAACGTCAGCAGCTCGAAGTATAAAGGCACGGGTGCTGGCAACGACGAAAAGAACCGGCTCTGATTGAACCGGTTCTTTTAATTATAATCTCTAAACTTTACTTCATCTCTTGCTTAAAGTACTGGACACACTGACGGAACA
>JAILMS010000031.1 GCA_024692385.1 Prevotella sp.
TAAAGACCTTGATGAACACATCCTGATAGACCTCCTCAGCATTCTCGACAATGGGAATGAGTCTTACCACTTGGGCAAAGACATCACGGCCATAGCGCTCGAGCGTCTGCTGTTGTGCTTTGGGACTTTGCTTACGCAGTCCCTGGAGGAGGTTTATGTCTGTTTCAGGTGTCATCTTTTTTATGTTCTCTGTCTATATATACGACGAGAATTATCAAAACATTGCAGCAATAGCAAAAAAAATCAAAAAAAATACGGAGCACAGCCCATGCTCCGTATTATTCAGTTCTGCTTGCAAGCTACCACGCCCATGGTTGAGGGGTCGAGGTAGAAGGTTGTGCTACAGGTATCATCGTCTAAAAGGTACTTAGCACGGATGAGCAGCAGCGTAGAAGAGATACGCTTCTGGAAGGTAACATCCTTGCCGGCCTGTTGCTGCAACACATTAATCAGTGAGTCAGTCAGCACCTTGGTAGAATCTAAATCCGAGAATTCCAAGTAGTCGACATCACCCTTCTGATACGTCTCCATAAAGTCCTTGACGACAGACTTGGCACGCTGTTGCTGACCACAAGCGGTCAACAACAGCAGTACACCTATTATATATATAAGACGTTTCATTTCTGTGGAATATTCTTAAGTACGTCAAGCAGGTGATCCCATACCATCTGCACAGTAGGAATGAGCAGGCGTTCCTCAGGAGTATGCACGAAGCGCAATGTAGGACCAAACGATACCATGTCGAGGTTAGGATAGCGCTCAGAGAATAAGCCACACTCCAAACCAGCATGGATGCCACGAACGACAGGCTCCTTGCTAAACAGCTTGACATACGACTCCTTGACGATACGCTGCAGGTCGCTATGGCTGCGCATCTTCCAAGCGGGATAGCCATCGCCAGACTCAGCCTCAGCACCAGCCAGCTGGAAGGTAGCACGGATAGTGGCACACATATTGTCAAGATTTGACATCACATTAGAACGCTGAGAAGAAACGATGACAATCTCATTGTCTTTCGTCTCAATGCTGGCAATATTGCTGGAGGTCTCAACCATACCGTTCAGCGCAGGATCCTGACAGATAGCATAAATACCATTATCAACAGCCTGCAAAGCAAAGATGAAGTTGCGGGCTACCGTATTCTCGATGACAGGCTCGGCATCAGTAGACTCCATTGTCCATACCATCTGTGTATCGGTAACGCAGAACTCTTCCTCCACCTCAGCGGCAAAGACATTCCAGTCAGCCTTGACATTCTCCTTCAGCGCATTGGGGACAGCAATAACAAACATACCATCACGAGGAATGGCATTGTGCATCTTACCACTATTGAACTGAGCCAAACGAACACCCTCATAGCGGTTGATGGTCTGGAACAGGAAACGACCTAACAACTTGATAGCGTTGGCACGCTGCTTATTGATATCGTCACCAGAGTGACCACCTACCAAGCCCTTCAGCTGAGCACGCATAAAGAAATAGCCTGCAGGAACCTCTGTACGCTGGAAGGTAAACTTGGCGGTAGTATTACGGCCACCAGCGCAAGAAACAAAAATCTCACCCTCATCCTCAGAATCGAGGTTGATGAGGTAATCGCCAGTCATAAAGCCAGCCTTCATACCCTCAGCACCAGAAAGACCAGTTTCCTCATCACGAGTGAAGACACACTCGATAGGACCATGTTCTATATCATTGCTCTCCAGCAGGGCCAACTCCATAGCACAACCGATACCATCGTCAGCACCCAGCGTAGTACCCTCGGCGGTCAGCCACTCACCATCAATATAGGTTTTGATGGGATCAGTATCGAAATTAAACTCTACATCCACCAACTTGTCACACACCATATCCATGTGACTCTGAAGGATGACTGTCTTACGATTCTCCATACCAGGAGTGGCAGGTTTACGGATGATGACATTACCCGTCTCGTCGACGTTGGTAGCCAGTCCGCGGCTTTCACCCCACTCTTTCAGGTATGCAATCATCTTTTCTTCACGCTTTGATGGACGTGGAATTTCGTTAATCTTCGCAAATTGTTCGAAGACAACAGCTGGTTTTAACTCACTTTTATTCATATTTAATGATTATTTTAATATTTAATTTTTAATGTCAAATCTTTCTTTGTATCTTTGCACCCGCAAAATTACAAATTTATGACGGAAATACTGCTATTGACCACGTTAATAATTGCTATAGGCATGCTTTTTTTCTTGGTAAAAGTACTTTCTCGCAAGGATGGTACCTTTTCATCGCAGCATATTCACGATAGTCAGGCAATGCGTGACCGTGGCATCCACTGCGTTATGGACCAGGACCGCGAGATGCGTAGAAAGAGCAGATTTGCCGTTGCTGAGAAATCAGAATAATAGAACACCGAAATCACGAAAAAAAATAATAAATAATAGTAAACAATGAAAAAGTACATGTTTTTGGCCGCTGCTGCAGTAGTAGCACTGGCTTCTTGCAACAACGCAAGCCCTAAGATGGACGAACAGCCTGCTGCAGCCGCCGCAGGAGAAAGCACTGGTAACGTCAAGATTGCTTATGTAGAGGTTGACTCACTGATGACTCAGTATGAGTTCTGCAAAGAGTTCACCCTGATTCTGCAGAAAAAGAGTACCAATGCACGCAATACACTGAACCAGAAAGGTCAGACTCTGCAGAATGCTGCTGCCAACTTCCAGCAGAAGCTGCAGAACAATGGCTTCACCAGCCGTGAGCAGGCCGAAAGCCAGCAGGCAGCCATCCAGCGCCAGCAGCAGAGCTTGCAGGAGTTGCAAGCCCGTCTGGAGGGAGAGCTTGCCAATGAAACCAACAAGTACAATGAGGGTCTGCGCGATTCACTGCAGCACTTCCTTGCAGCATATAATAAGGATAAGAAGTACGACCTCATCCTCACCAAGCAGGGTGATAACATCCTGTATGCAGCTAAGCGCTTCGACATCACTAACGATGTCATCAATGGTCTGAACAAGCGCTACAAGTCTACCTTGAAGACTGAGACCAAGAAGGAAGAAAAGAAGTAAGAAGTCTCCCCCCAACCCCTCCTAAAGGAAGGGGGCATTTGACATGGATATTCAGAGAATACTGGAGAAACTCCGCATCACTGAACTGAACGAGATGCAACAACACGCCGCCGAAGCCATCTTAGGCTCCGACGGTGATGTTGTTTTACTATCACCTACCGGTACAGGTAAAACACTGGCCTATCTCCTACCCCTCATACAGTTACTGGATAGCAGCAGTGAGCAAGTACAGGCATTGGTCATCACCCCTGGTCGTGAGTTGGCATTGCAGTCAGACAACGTACTGAAAAGTATGGGCTGCGGACTGCGCTCCACCGCTTGTTATGGTGGACGTGCTGCCATGGACGAGCATAAAGTGCTGAAAGATGTCAAACCACAGATTGTTTTTGGTACACCAGGACGACTGAACGACCACTTGGACAAGGAGAACATCTCTCGCTACGGCATTCGCTATCTTGTCATCGACGAGTTTGACAAATGCCTTGAGATGGGTTTCCATGCCGAAATGCAGAAACTCATCAAGAGTCTGCCAGGTCTGCAGCGCCGTATTCTGTTGTCGGCTACTAACCTTGAGCAAATCCCTCAGTTTGTCAACATGTCGAGAAAAGGTACACTGATAGATTTCCTGCCCGACGACGAACAAACCTCTGAGCGCATCACGCTTTATGAAGTGCGCAGTCCCCAGAAAGATAAGTTAGAGACACTCAAGCAACTCCTGCTCAGTTTTGACGATGCCAGCAGCATTGTATTTCTGAACTACCGCGAGTCTGTAGAGCGTGTCAACAACTATCTTGTTGAGCAAGGGTTTACTACCAGTTGCTTCCACGGCGGACTGGAGCAGAAGGAACGTGAGGCGGCACTTTATCGCTTTAGCAATGGTTCTGCCAACGTACTTGTCAGCACAGACTTAGCTTCTCGCGGTCTTGACATTCCCAATATTGAGAATATCATCCATTATCACCTACCGGAGAGCGAGGACGGCTACATCCATCGTGTAGGACGTACTGCCCGATGGGATGCCAAAGGACGCTCGTTCTTTATCCTCCATAGTGAGGAACATATCCCCGACTATGTCGAAGGTGACGTTGAAGAGTATGCTGCGACGGAGTCGCAACACACAGAGCCTCCCCTTCCCCGCATGACCACCATCTATATCGGTAAGGGCAAGAAGGATAAGATTTCCAAGGGCGATATCGTTGGATTCCTTTGTAAGGCTGGCGGTCTGACAGCAGACATGATAGGACGAATTGACGTCAAAGATCGTTATACATACGCTGCCATCAAACGCGAAAAGCTGCAACAAGTATTACGTCAGACACGCGGCGAAAAGATAAAAGGTATCAAGACAATCGTCGAAGCAGTGAGATAATTGCCACTTCGAGTTGACAAAATGCAAGGAAAAGCATATAATTTACTTAATTTATGCTCAAATATTTGCCTAATTCAAATAAAAAGTGTAATTTCGCACCGCAAAAGTAAAAACCATAGAAACGTATCACAAATAAAATTAAATCAACAATGAAGAAGTACAACTTTAACGCCGGTCCTTCGATGCTCCCTCGTGAGGTAATCGAGAAGACCGCACAGCAGTGTTTAGACTTCAACGGTTCTGGTCTCTCGCTGATGGAGATCAGCCATCGTGCCAAGGATTTCCAGCCCGTCGTTGACGAGGCCGTAGCTCTGGTAAAGGAGCTGCTTCAGGTTCCTGAGGGTTACTCCGTAATCTTCCTCGGTGGTGGTGCCTCATTGGAGTTCTGCATGATTCCTTACAACTTCCTGATTAAGAAGGCCGCCTACCTCAACACAGGTGTTTGGGCTAAGAAGGCCATGAAGGAAGCCAAACTGTTTGGTGAGGTAGTAGAAGTTGCTTCTTCTGCCGATGCCAACTATACATTCATTCCAAAGGATTGGACTGTTCCCGCTGATGCTGACTACCTGCACATCACAACGAACAATACCATCTATGGTACTGAGATTCGCAAGGACCTTGATGTCAACGTTCCCCTGATTGCTGATATGTCTTCAGATATCTTCAGCCGTCCTATCGACGTAAAGAAGTACGATGCCATCTATGCTGGTGCTCAGAAGAACCTCGCTATGGCTGGTGTAACTATCGCCATCCTGAAGGAAGATGCACTGGGCAAGGCTCCTCGTGAAATTCCTACCATGCTCGACTATCGCACCCACGTTTCAAAGGGTTCTATGTTCAATACTCCTCCCGTAGTGCCCATCTACTCAGCACTGGAGACCCTGCGTTGGATTAAGAAGAACGGTGGTGTAGAGGCTATGGACAAGCTGGCTCAGCAGCGTGCAGAGATTGTTTACGGTGAGATTGACCGCAACAAGATGTTCCGTGGAACAGCTGTTGAGGAAGACCGCTCAGTAATGAACATCTGCTTCGTGATGGCTGACGAGTACAAGGAGCTGGAGAAAGACTTCCTCGACTTCGCCGTATCAAAGGGTATGGTTGGTGTTAAGGGTCACCGCGACGTTGGTGGTTTCCGTGCTTCTTGCTACAACGCACAGACCATCGAGGGTGTTAACGCTCTCGTAGCATGCATGAAGGAATTTGAAGCTAACCGCTAATCGTTCAAAGTTCATAATTCATAGTATATAGTTATGAAAGTATTAGTTGCAACAGAGAAGCCATTCGCAGCAGCTGCTGTTAATGGTATCAAAGCAGAAGTAGAGGCCGCAGGCAATGAGCTGGCCCTGCTGGAAAAATATACTGACAAAGCACAGCTGTTGGACGCTGTAAAGGATGCTGACGCACTGATTATCCGTTCGGATAAGGTAGACGCTGAGGTACTCGACGCTGCTAAGCAGTTGAAGATTGTAGTTCGCGCTGGTGCTGGTTACGACAACATCGACCTTGCCGCTGCTACTGCACACAATGTAGTAGCCGAGAACACTCCTGGTCAGAACGCTAACGCCGTTGCTGAATTGGTATTCGGTTTGTTGGTTATGGCTGTTCGTGGATTCTACAACGGCAAGAGTGGTAGTGAGCTGTTAGGCAAGAAGTTAGGCATTTTGGCTTTCGGAAATGTTGGCCGTAATGTTGCCCGTATTGCCAAGGGCTTCGGCATGGATGTTTATGCCTTCGACGCTTTCTGCCCTGCAGAGGTTATTGAGAAGGCTGGTGTTCACGCTGTTTGCTGCCAGGAAAAGCTGTTCGAGACCTGCGACGTTGTTTCACTGCATATCCCTGCTACTCCTGAGACCAAGCAGAGCATCAACTACGCTCTCGTTGGTAAGATGAAGAAGGGTGGTATCCTGGTGAACACCGCTCGTAAGGAAGTTATTGACGAAGCCGGCCTCATCAAACTGATGGCTGAGCGCGAGGACCTAAAATTCGTTACCGACATCATGCCCGATGCCAATGATGAGTTCCAGAAGTTCGAAGGTCGTTACTTCTCTACTCCCAAGAAGATGGGCGCTCAGACTGCAGAGGCCAACATCAACGCTGGTATCGCTGCTGCCAAGCAGATTAACGCTTTCTTCAAGGATGGTGACACTAAGTTCCAGGTAAACAAGTAAGTAAGTAAATAATTACTACCATGATAGAGCCCTGATTTGGACACTCCAAATCGGGGCTTTACTTTGCCCTCATTTAATTTGGCATTTCCCTTGATTTTTATTACCTCTGGCTTCGCCGAACTTACTTGGCACTCGGAAATAAAAAGAAAAGCTTGCTTTCCTTTTGTATTTCTCTCGTTTTTTCGTAACTTTGCATCCAAATTGTAACTAGACATGAAAAGAACACTAATTCTGGCTGTTTTAGCACTAACCATGCTGAGCAGTGCAAAAGCACAAGAAGCACAAGTGATTGGAAAGAGTAACATCAAGTTAAGTAGTAAGATGATGACTCCCGAGGCACTATGGGCCATGGGACGCATTGGCAGTTATCAGGCTGCCCCCGACGGTAAACATATCGTCTATCAGGTGGGTTACTACAGTGTCAAGCAGAACAAGAGCCATCAGGTGCTCTACATGATGAATCCTGACGGTAGTGGCCAGCAGTTGCTGACCAAAGGTGCAAAGAACGAGACCGATCCTCAGTGGTTGGATAACGAGACATTGGCCTTCATCACTGGTGGAGAAGTCTGGGCTATGAAGCTGGACGGCAGTGAGCGTCGCCAGTTGTCTAAGACTAACGGCAGCGTAGAGGGCTTCCAGTTCTCCCCTGACCGCAGCAAGGTTATCATCCTGAAGTCGCTGCCTTTCCATGAGGTTATCAAGAAGAATCCCGACGACCTTCCTAAAGCAACTGGTCGCCGCGTTACAGATTTGATGTACCGTCACTGGGATCACTATGTAGAGAGCATACAGCATCCCTTCGTCTATACTGTGGGTGATGGTTTAGCCATCGCAGGTAAGGGTACAGACATTCTTGAGGGTGAACCCTATGAGTGCCCCATGGAGCCCTTCGGTGGTATGGAGCAGCTGGCATGGAGTCCCAACTCAAAGACGATTGCCTACACATGCCGTAAGAAGACCGGACTGGAGTATTCTATCTCTACCGACTCCGACATTTTCCTCTATGATGTCGCTACCAAGACCACGCGTAATCTCTGCAAGCCTGCCGACTACAAGGCACCTGCTGTAGACCCCACACGTACGCTAGCCATCCAGGCTGTCAATGCTCCCGAGAATCTGAAGAACAATGTGGGCTATGACCAGAACCCACAGTTCTCACCTGACGGCAAATACATTGCATGGCAGTCTATGGAGCGCGACGGCTATGAGGCAGACCTCAACCGTCTGTGCGTATGCAACATTGAGACTGGTGCGAAATGGTACCTGAATTGGAAGAGCGATGTTGATGCCTTCTGCTGGGCACCTGCCGCAAACAGCAAGAAAGTAAAGTCTACTGACCCGCAGTTCTACTTCCTTAGCGTATGGAACGGATGCTGCAACATGTATATGGCCAGCCAGAAGCGTGAAATCACTCAGCTCACTGAGACATGGGACGACTGGACAGGCATTCAGATGGCCAACAACGGACAGCAGATACTGGCAACCCGTCAGAGTCTCAGCCATCCTACCGACCTCTATCTGGTAACTCCTCCCGCTAAGAAACAGGCTACACAGATAAAGCAGATTACTCGCGAGAACGACCATATTCTCTCACAGCTACAGTTTGGTGAGATGCAGCAGTACTGGGTACCTACTACCGATGGTAAGAAGGAGCTGGTATGGGTCATGCTGCCCGCTAATTACAAGAAAGGTAAGAAGTATCCTACCCTGCTCTTCTGCGAAGGTGGTCCCCAGAGCCCTGTGTCACAGTTCTGGAGCTACCGCTGGAACTTCCAGATGATGGCAGCCAACGGCTACGTTGTCATTGCACCAAACCGCCACGGTCTGCCCGGTTTCGGACAGGAGTGGAAGGAGCAGATTAGCGGTGACTGGACAGGTCAGTGCATGCAGGACTACCTGAATGCTATTGATTTTGCCGCAGACTCACTCCCCTTCGTAGACCGTAACCGCTTAGGTGCTGTCGGTGCTTCGTTCGGTGGTTTCTCTGTCTACTATCTGGCAGGCATCCACGAGAAGCGTTTCAAGGCTTTTATCGCCCACGACGGTGCTTTCAACCTTGATGCCATGTACACTGAGACAGAAGAGAACTGGTTCTCTAACTGGGAATACGACGAAAGCTACTGGCATAAGCCACAGATGCCTCGTGCCAAGAAGACTTACGAGAACTCACCACACAAGATGGTTGAGAAGTGGGATACCCCCATCCTCTGCATCCATGGTGAAAAGGACTATCGCATCAATGCCACACAGGGAATGTCAGCCTTCAATGCTGCCCGCATGAAGGGTATCCCTGCTGAGTTGCTCATCTTCCCCGATGAGAACCACTGGGTACTGAAGCCACAGAACGGTGTCTTATGGCAGCGCACATTCTTTGACTTCTTGGACAAGTGGTTGAAGAAATAAATCGAACCATCAAACCATCGAAATATCGAAATAATACAATAAAAAAATGACTGAACAGATTCAAAAAACACTTCGCGACAGCGCTGCTATGCGCTGGACCGCTTTGCTGCTGCTGGCTATGGCTATGTTCTGCAGCTATATCTTTATGGATATCCTCTCACCCATCAAGGACCTCATGCAGGAAACCCGTGGATGGGACTCTACAGCCTTCGGTACTATGCAGGGCTCAGAGGTATTCCTTAACGTATTTGCCTTCTTCCTCATCTTCGCAGGTATCATCCTCGACAAGATGGGAGTTCGCTTCACTGCTATTCTCAGCGCTGCTGTCATGCTCATTGGTGCTTGTATCAAGTGGTATGCTGTCAGCGAAGGTTTTATGGGTAGCGGTCTGGAGGATTGGTTTACCAACAACCTCAACTACATCCCCGTCTTTGACGAACTGGGTGTCAGCCCCTTCTATCAGGGTATGCCCGCCTCTGCTAAGTTTGCTGCCTGCGGATTCATGATCTTCGGTTGTGGCTGTGAGATGGCAGGTATCACCGTAAGCCGTGGTATCGTGAAGTGGTTCAAGGGCCGCGAGATGGCTTTGGCTATGGGTTCTGAGATGGCTTTAGCCCGTCTGGGTGTAGCCACCTGCATGATTTTCTCACCATTCTTTGCCCGTCTGGGTGGTGTTGTCAGCGTAAGCCGTTCAGTAGCCTTCGGTGTAGTACTGATGTGCATCGCACTCATCATGACCATCGTTTATTTCGTAATGGATCAGAAACTCGACGCACAGACTGGTGAGGCAGAAGAGAAGGACGATCCTTTCAAGATTAGCGACCTCGGCCAGATTCTTACCTCCAGTGGTTTCTGGTTGGTAGCTCTGCTTTGCGTACTCTACTACAGCGCTATCTTCCCCTTCCAGAAGTATGCTGTTAACATGTTGCAGTGTAACCTGACACTGGTTGCACCCGACGCCAACTCTTTCTGGGCAGCCGATACAGTGACTTATGTACAGTACATCATTATGCTGTTGGTTGCCGGTACAGGTTTCGCTTCTAATTTCCAGAAGAAGAGCGCTAATAAGTTTACCTTGCTGGGCATCAGTATTCTGGCCTTGATTACCTATTGTTATATGGGTTATATGCGTCAGTCTGCAGAATCTATCTTCGCTGTATTCCCTCTGTTGGCAGTGCTTATCACTCCTATCCTCGGTTCGTATGTAGACCACAAGGGTAAGGCAGCATCTATGCTGATTCTGGGTTCATTGCTGCTGATTTTCTGTCACCTGACCTTTGCCTTCGTTCTTCCCTTGTTTAAGGATTCTACCGTTGGTGGTGTTATCATTGCCTACGTTACCATCCTGGTGCTCGGCTCCAGCTTCTCACTGGTTCCCGCATCGTTGTGGCCTTCAGTGCCCAAGTTGGTAGACGCCAAGGTTATTGGTTCTGCCTATGCATTGATTTTCTGGATTCAGAATATCGGTTTGTGGCTGTTCCCACTGCTTATTGGTAAAGTACTCGACAACACGAATCCTGGTGTTACCGACCAGACACAACTTGACTATACAGCTCCGCTCATCATGCTGGCATCATTAGGTGTTGCCGCTCTGGTGCTCGGTCTTGTATTGAAGGCTGTTGATAAGAAGAAAGGACTCGGATTGGAAGAACCAAATATTAAGTAATCAGGTGAACAAGACCATTAATACCAATAACGCACAAGCTGAAATATTCAGCTTCACAAGCAATGGCGAGGTAAAAGAATACCACGTCATGATACATGCTAAGGCTGACGGGCTGACGTTCCAACAGCAGTTGGACGCCGTGCTCGACAGCTACGAGCAGCTAAAAGCCACTGAATTGAATGGCGCTACAGCAGTGCTGAAGCGCTACTTCCTCAGTGATATTGCTAATCAAGCCGACGACGTACTGCTAGCCGATACCAGCGACTGTGCTAAAAGCATCATTGGACAGGCGCCTCTCGATGGCTCCAAAGTTGGACTGTGGGTATACCTAATGACAAATGTCAGCAGTCGTCAGTTGCCCAGTGGACTCTATGAAGTTTCTCACGGTGAGTTCCGTCACCTATGGAATGCTTCAGCCCATAACACCGCACAGAACTCTGAATACCAGACACGCCTACTCTTCAACGAGTATGTCATGCAACTGGCTCAAGAGGGATGTACGCTGGCTGACAACTGCATCCGCACATGGCTCTTCGTCAATGATGTCGACGTCAACTATGCCGGTGTGGTAACAGCTCGCAACAAGCTATTCTTCACACAGGGACTGACAGAAGATACCCACTATATTGCATCAACGGGCATTGGCGGACGTGCTCAAGACCCACAGGTGATGACACAGATGGATAACTATGCCATAGCTGGCATTAAGAAAGAACAGGTACATTATTTATATGCGCCAACCCATCTGAACCGTACCAGCGACTATGGTGTCAGCTTTGAGCGTGGCACCTATGTTGACTATGCTGATCGCCGCCATGTCATCATCTCTGGTACAGCCAGCATCAATAACAAAGGACAGATAGAGCATCCGAAGAATATTGTCAAACAGACACAGCGTATGTGGGACAATGTGGAAGCCCTGCTCCATGAGGCTGACTGCGGATTTGAGGATGTTGGCGTAATGATTGTCTATCTGCGTGATGTTGCCGACTATGGCACTGTCTGCCGCATGTATGACGAGCGTTTCCCCAACCATCCACACATCATCGTCCACGCACCAGTATGCCGTGCTGGCTGGCTCATAGAAATGGAATGTATAGCTATCAAGAAACAGGACGTTGCCGATATGCCGGCATTCTAATTGTGAAAGCGGACTATTAGTGGCAAGTGATCGCTAAAGCCGCGCTGATAGCGATAACCGTTATAAGTACGGAGGGGTTTTACTCCTCCGTATTTTTTGTCCTCTTCCAATAGGAAAGGAGCATCATTGATAAAGGAACGCTCAACGGAATCGAGCAACACACCACTGACAAAGACATGGTCAATGCTCTGCCACAGTCCCTGATAGCGGTAGGTAGCCTTCGCGCCATGCGAGCCTGTTGCCTTGGCGGTAACATTATGCAGGCCGTTGTCTTCCAAGAAGCGTAAGGCAGGGTCGGTAGCCTCATCATTAAAGTCACCAGCAATAATAACCTTAGCATCAGCAGGCAACTGCCTAATAGCACCTATCAAGCGCTCAGCTATCAGCCGACGATTAGGATGTGTCTGCTTGTCACCGCCATAACGGCTGGGTGCATGCACCACAAAGACATGCAGTGTATCGCCCTTCAATGTCTCCCCTTGAACGTATAGAATGTCACGAGTCGGTCGCATTCCAGCTAAAGGAATTATATCAAGGTAGTCATAACAGATAGGACGGAACGTCATAGGCTGATAGAGCAGAGCGACATCGATGCCTCGTACATCAGGTGACTGCGTCATCAGATACTCATAACCAGCACCACGGAGAAGAGAGCGGTGTGTCAGGTCGAAGAGCACGCTATCATTCTCCACTTCCACCAAGGCCACAAGGTCGGGTACACCTTCCTCTTGACACGATAGAATTTCTTGACCTATATGATTTAGTTTTCGCCAATAGCGAGCGGGCGACCAGCGTCTTTTCCCATCTGGCAGCCACTCAGTATCCTGCTTCAGCGTATCGTGCTTGCAGTCAAAAAGATTCTCACAGTTCAGTTCTACGAGGGTTAGAAAGCCCGTTAACAACAGACTTAAGAACATGTTCGCTTGATTTTCCACCCTATCGAAGCGATGAAGATACTCATCAGTGGCGACAGGTAGTTAAAGAAACAATAGGGCAGATAGGTCAGTGTGGCCACACCAAGTACGGTGCTTTGCGTCAGTCCACAAGTATTCCAAGGTACGAGTACGGAAGTCACTGTGGCGCCATCCTCACATGAGCGGCTCAGCAGTTGTGGCTCGTAGCCACGCTCACGATAGGAATCCTTAAATACCGAACTGGAAAGCATGATAGACAGATACTGGTCTGCCGTGGCGATATTACAGAACAAGGCGGTACCTACCGTTGATGCCACCAGCGACGCAGTACCACGGACAAAGCGCAGCATCAGGCGCATCAGGTCTTTCAGCTGACCTGTAGCCGTCAGTGCACCACCAAAGGTCTGTGCACAGATAATCAGCCAAATGGTAGGCATCATGCCCGACATACCACTGGTATGCACTAATTCGTTCAGCACTTGATTGCCCGTCTCTATGTCTGTGCTGCCATAGCACACACGCATCATTCCTTTATACGAGGTCAACAATCCTTGTCCGTCACCAGCGATGCGAAGCACCAGCTCAGACTGTACCAACAAGGCCACTACGACAGCCAGCAGGATGGCCATAAACAATACCACCATCGACGGCCACCGACGTGCTATCATCACACCCGTCAACACGGGGACGATAAGCAGCCATGGAGAGATGACAAAGGTATTCTGCAAACCTTCCATAAACTCTGCCACATTGCCATGTCCAGAGACATTCATCGTAAGACCGGCAATCAGGAAGATAGTCAGCGAGATGCAGAACGTCGGCACGGTGGTATAGAGCATATAGCGGATATGCGTAAACAGTGGTGTACCAGACACGCTCGATGCCAGCACAGTAGTATCAGAAAGTGGCGACAGCTTATCACCGAAATAAGCACCGGTAATGATAGAGCCAGCTATCCAACCGTCGTCAAAGCCATGAGCCTTACCGATACCCATCAGTGCCAGACCAATGGTAGCCACAGTTGTCCATGACGAGCCTATCATCAGACTCACCAAAGCACATAACAAGCTACTGCTAACCAGAAAGATTTCGGGCTGTATAATCTGCATACCGTAATAGATCATGGTCGGCACGATACCAGCCACCATCCATGTGCCACCAATGGCACCGATAAGCAGAAGAATAATGATAGCCGGCGTACAGCTGGCTATCTTTTCGGAAATTTCATTTTCCAGACTCTCCCACTCCAGTCGCTTCGAGAAATGTCCTATCAGCACACTCACGGCAGACGCCACCAACAGTGACACCTGCGAGGCACCATCAAGCGTTGCATTGCCAAAAACGGCAATGCAACACGTGACGAGTCCTATCAGTACGAGGAATGGGATAAAACTTAGCATACCTTCTCCAGGCGCTTCATCATAGCGAACATGAAGATGGCTGCTACCAGGCAGACGCCCAGGAATACGCTCCAGCATACCCAGAGGGGAACAGCACCCCAGAGCAGACCACCTACTACGACGAGCTGGTTACCAATGGCAGTAGCCACGAACCAACCACCCATCATCATACCTTTATATTTGGGAGGAGCTACCTTAGATACAAATGAGATACCCATGGGCGACAGCAACAACTCACCAAAGGTAAGGATAAGATAAACGCTAATCAGCAGATTAGGTGTTACGTCAGCCACATGAACAGCTACAGGATTGCCATCGGCGCCTACCTCGGTCTGAGGCATAGGCAAGCCAAATGAGGCAAATGCCATCAGTGCATAGGCGATAGCAGCCACAATCATACCGTATGCAATCTTACGTGGAGCAGAAGGCTCTTTGCCCTTGGCTGCCAGCGAACCGAAGATAGCCATTGATACAGGAGTCAGAGCAACCACATAGAAGGGGTTAAACTGCTGGAAGATAGGTGCAGAAACCGTAATGCTGCCATCAGCATCGTATGACAGACAGAGGAAAGCCGCTGTAGCGAGAACAAGCGCGGCTGAAGCAGCCTTACCCTTGCCAGTCTTCGACTGGAACAGTGAGAACAGACCATATACGATGAAGATGACACCTACCAGGTTCCACACGTTGAAGCACATGGCCTGCAAGCCCTCGGCAGACTGAGCGGTAAACTCATCAGCAAAGTAGGTCAGCGACAGACCGTTCTGGTGGAAGGCCATCCAGAAGAAGATAACAACGGCAAATACGAGGCAGAGTGCCACAATACGCTGCTTGGTTTCTTCCTTTGACAGCTCTTCTACGGGTGCGGCATCGGCTGCCTTAGCATCCTTCTTCGCTCCACCCTCCGTATGACGGAACGTGCTACGGAAGAGGTAATAGATGGCGATAGACAGAATCAGCGAAACACAAGCCACTGCAAACGAGAAGTGGTAAGCATCGTTGCTGCTATACCCCAGCGAAGTCTCAGCATACTCCTTAATCTTAATGGCAGCAGTAGGTGCGAACAAGGCACCGATGTTGATAGCCATGTAGAAGATAGAGAAACCGGCATCGCGCTTGTCCTTATACTGCGGATCGTTATAGAGGTCGCCCACCATCACCTGCAGGTTACCCTTGAAGAGGCCAGTACCAAAACCGATCAGCAACAGGGCTGCCAGCATCACGACCAGTGCCACGCTGTCGCCACCCAAGGGTACAGACAGCAGCAGATAGCCTGCAAACATAATCATGATACCCGTTGTTACCATCTTTCCAAAACCGAACTTATCGGCCATCATACCACCGATGAGTGGGAAGAAATACACTAACATGAGGAACGCACTATAGATCGTTCCTGCCATAGCGGGCGACAATCCGTAATTAGCTCTCAGAAACAGGGCGAAGACAGCCAGCATGGTATAATAACCAAAGCGCTCGCCAGTGTTGGCCAATGCCAACGCAAAAAGTCCTTTCGGTTGATTTTCAAACATAATTATACTTACTTAATTTTAGGATTTCGTGTTCTTACGATATCAAAGAGATAGGTGGCCTTAATCACAATCTGTCCGTAGTTAGACTTGCCGAAGTAGTCGCTCTTCGAATTCTTGAAAATGTTACCCAGACCATAATAGTAGCGACCCTCCAGAATAAGGTGTCCCACTTTAGGCAGTGACAGTTCCACACCAGCACCAGCCGCAATACCATAGTCGAACTTATTCTGTACGGCCAGCGTATCCTGAGCAACCACCTGTGAGGCACGGTCATTAGCCAATGGCTTACCTAATTGTATATTTGATTTAGTAGATTCACTGAGATATACACCTATCTGAGGACCAGCCTGGAAGAAGGCCTGCAGACCTTTGCGCTCACGTCCCCATCCCAGACGTGCCATAAAGGGTATCTGCAGATAGGTAATCTTGCGCTCATAACTCAAAGGATTGACTTTATCCTTGTCCACAGCATAGTATACGGGATTGTCATTGGCATCACGGATATCCTCTTTCCATCCCGTCTGAATGACGTTCACCTCTCCTACGATGGAGCAGATGCTACTGAAATATTTCTCACAAGTATAACGTACCGACAGACCAGCCGTATAGCCAGGCAACA
Source organism: Prevotella sp. (assembly GCA_024692385.1). Classification (GTDB taxonomy): domain Bacteria; phylum Bacteroidota; class Bacteroidia; order Bacteroidales; family Bacteroidaceae; genus Prevotella. The sequence continues at coordinate 16,236 of JAILMS010000031.1, forward strand.
GTCCTTGTGGCACGTCGGGCACAAAGCCCACATTACTCAACACATAACCGGCACTACCACCCACAGCCAAGTCGGTGCGATAGTCACCCACCTGAGCCACTGCCGTCGCAATGAAAAAATGGAAAAATGAAAAAATGAAAAACAAACGCTTCATAATTATTGCATTCTTACATTTTCTAATTCTTGATTTTTTAATTTTATAATTTTCTAATTTTCTAATTTCTAATTTTATAATTTTATAATTTTTTAATTTTATAATTTTAGAAATTAATCGTTTCAATCTTGTTATCCTTCGTATAGTGAACAAACAGGATAGCACGGTTCTGCATACCGCCATTGCCGATGCGCTCAAAGTGCAACGGAGTCTGTAGCGGCGTGTAGCCTACCATACCAGAGGCTCCTGTAAAGTGAGTACCATACATGTGCAGTCCCTTAATCATAAAGTATGCCTGGTCAAAGCCCGTTACGGCATAGCGCTGATGATAAGGTTGCATATCCTGATGGAAGTTCCAGCGGTATTTCTTCTTGAAGTGCTCACCACGATGCGACAGCGGACTCATATAGTATGTCGACGGGATATAGGTATCGAACTTATAGAAGTTGTCCATGTGCTGGCGGTTATACATCAGCCATTCAGGATATCCGAACATGGAGATCTTCAGCGAGGGCGTAGTCATCAAAAGGCCGTTCAACTTGGCAAATGCCACAATCAGCTCCTGTGAGCGGCTGGTATTCAGCACTACCACATTATGCTTGGTCGTTGAGAAGCTCTGCTTGAACTTTGCCTCGCTTGATTTCAGATTGGTAATGGAATAGGTGCCATTCTCCTGGTCCAGCTTACGGCGCAGCACAGTAGTAAAGCTACCCTTCGTGCTGGTCGAGTCATTACAGTCGATGATGACTACATGACAATCCTTGAAGCGCTGATAGAAGCGGTACACATAACTGTTATTTGTCTGGTTGCCGTTCTGGAACACCTGGAAGATGCTTCCATTGTCAAACACCTCATTGCTATTAATAGAGAAGGGTATCAGCACACGGATGTCGTTTCTCTCGGCAAAGTCGCCCAGCGCCTTCACCTGCTTGGTATATAGCGGACCGATAATCAGGTCGCACTCGGCAGCCTTCGGGTCTTTCAGCACCTTCTGGATATCAGTCTGTTCAGCTACGTTCCATGCACGAATATCAGTAGAGATACCGCTGATGCGCAGGCTGTCACACGCCATCAACACACCGCGATAATATTCTGTCATGCGCTTGCCGTCGCCGTTATCATTATGCAGAGGCAGCATCACGCCCACCCTAATCTCTCTGTTGCGCATATCACGATCCGCAGCGGGCTTGGCAGCCACCTGAGGCTGCTTGTCGCTCTCCAGCTCAGGATGATCGGGCGGAAAGGGAATCTTGATGTAGTCACCTTTGCGCAATTCATAGCCTGGCGCCTTCATCTCCGGGTTGGCGTTTATCAGCTCATCAATGGTCAAGCCGTTATCACGGGCTATGCCAAAGATCGTCTCCTTGCGCTTCACCTTGTGCAGTTCTTTGATTTTTTGCACTTGCGCACAGGCCGTCTCCGTCATGAAGCAGAGCACCGATAGCATGAAAAAATA
>JAILMS010000050.1 GCA_024692385.1 Prevotella sp.
GGTATCATGCTGCACAGGGCAGCTACCCACAGCACCACCCATGTGATGCGCTGTCCAATGCCCATAGGCTGTAGCTTACCCGCTCTGGAGAAGAGCATATGTACAATGGCATAGAGCGGTATTAGGAGCGTTAGCAGCAGACCAACCATAAAGGCAACCACCGCCCAAGGATACAAAGTAATCAGTTGGGGCAGTTCCAGGAAGCCAATGTTGAAAGGCAGGCTCATATGCACGGCTGCAGGCACGGTGAAGGCGATGATATACGATATCACTACCGAGAACAGGCAGACCAGCAGCACCAGTCCCACAATGATGGCGATGCCCACAAAGAAGGCGGCCACCAGCGTAGCGATGAGTGATACAAACGTGCCCACACAGCCGTTACGCCTTACAGGTTCCTGTCCGTTCTCCACCACCACATTGGCCAAGTTCTGCGGTGTCACCTCCTTACCCTCCATCTGCAGGCGCTCTTCAGGCGTATTAGCCTGTGGCAGCACAATGGCAAGGATGATATAAGCCAAGATGCCAAAGCCATAGAACAGCACCAGCAGCACGATGCCCAGACGCCACCAAGTAACGTCGGTATCCGTATAGGCTGCCAGACCCGACATCACGCCAGCCACCATTCTGTCGTTAGGATTACGATAGAGGCGCTTGCCAGCCGTACGTGTGCGTACATTATCATATACGCCCTCAGCAGCAGAGCGGAACGAGTCGTAGCGATGACCGCTGTTCTGCTCCTCATCCTCACCCTTCAGCTGTTCAGGCTCACCGATACGGGTAATGATGTCCTTCACATGGTTGATGGTGATAGCCTCAACGCCAGAAGCCTTCAGTTCGTCAAACAACTCAGCGATACGCTCTTCGATATCGTTGGCAATCTCTTCTCCACCCTCTTCCTTACCGAAGGAGGCACGCAGCGACTCCGTGTAGTGCTGCAACATCTCGTAGGCATCCTCATCAATCTGGAAGAGGCGCCCGCACAGGTTAATGGTAATATTCTTTTTCATACTGATTGATTTTCTAATTTTATAATTTTCTAATTATCTAATTCTTTCAGGTAGTTCACCGTATTCGACAGTTCCATCCAGGCACCATCGAGACCTTCCAAGAATATCTCACCTTCTTCACTGAGCGCGTAGTACTTACGTGGCGGACCTTGTGTCGACTCTTGCCACTGATACACCAGCAACCCGTCGTTCTTCAGGCGGGTCAGCAACGGATAGAGCGTACCCTCCACCACCAGCAACTCAGCGTCCTTCAGTCGCTGAATGATGTCACTGGCATACGAGGGACTATGCTTCAAGAGCAGCAGTACGCAGTACTCCAGCATGCCCTTCCTCATCTGTGACTTTGCATTTTCTATGTTCATATCTCACCCATTTATTGGTTTCTGGGTGCAAAGATATATAAAAATACAGTACCTTGCATTACAAAGTACCAAGTTTTTGCATAGAATTATATGTTTTTAACAAAAGGACTATTTCGTAGCAGATCGATTCTGACGTTCTGATTTCTGACTTCTGACGTTTTCCCAAAATTTTAATGAAAACGATAAGAAAGAGAAAATCATATATAATAGTTCAATAATAATATAATATTATAATATTATATTATTATTGATAATCGTCCGTGAATATAAAATCACCAAAACGTCAGAAGTCAGAAGTCAGAACGTCAAGTTCCGAGGTACCCCATCCATCATCGATTCAGGTTAGCATAACCCTCGCAGGAGCGTCTGGGATTTTTTTGCAAAATTAGGGCAAAAAACACCCCTCAAAAATGGCGGTTTTTGAGGGAAAAATTTGCGCAGCCCGCTTTTTCTTTGTACCTTCGCATTGTCAATCAGAAAGAACAGCTAAGCCGCATCTGGGACAGCCTAATACGCGCGCGGGCCAGCCTAATACGGAACTGTATCAGCCTGATACGGAGCTGGGATAGCCTGCTCTCACTTCGCCACCTCGTAGCCCTTGACCCGGATGGCAGGACAGATGGGATAGCGGCGCTCCTTGCCGACGACATGGCGGCGGTAGACGCCCTTCTTGAGGTAGGCCTTCATGAAGAGGTAGCCATCGGTATCGCTGTCTACGACACGGACACTGATATAGTAGTCTTTCTTACGCTTCACCAGCAGGGTCTCCTCAGGGCGCACATCGATGGTGTGCTTGCCCTCGCTCTTCTTGATGACCTCGTAGATGGGCTTCTGCAGGATGTTGACATACCGCTTGCCCTGCTTCTCATAGAGGTTGAAGCTGACGGTGCACTGGTTGAACTGGCAGCCGGAGACAGTGAGGAGGATATCGCTGATGACATAGTCTTTGTTGGGCGAGAAGAGTACGCCACCCTCGGGGGAGTCGGCCGACTGCTTCTCCTTAGGTCCGCCATAGCCCACGACGCCAGGGGCTGGCATGCCCTTGCCAACGATGGTCTTGGGTTTGTTCTTCTTACCGACCACGACCTCAGCGAGTTCGACGACCTTATCCTTCAGGACGATGGTGAGTTCCTGGCCACTGGCATAGTCCTTGTAGGGGAGCACGGTGGGGAGGTAGGACACGTGGGTGAAGACGAGCTCCTTGCGTTGGCCCTTGGGGATGGTGAGCAGGAAGCCGCCCTGGGCATCAGAGATGGTGCCTACTGCAGACGAGGCCTCTTCGGCAGTGTCGTCCTCGAAGCCTATCGTGACATATTCTACGCACTCGCCGCGCTCATTGACGACGTGGCCCTTGACGGTGGTCTGCCCCTGCCCTACTACACTGATGAGGGTCAGCAGCATGGTTGATAGTAGTTTTTTCATAACGATGAGGGCTCAGTTGAGTTTCGAGATGGTTTCTTTGAAGGTCTTCATGTCCTCAGTGTGCAGCCAGTGCAGGTCGTGGATGTTGCCCTGCTTGTCGATGAGCTTGTAGGTGGGGAAGGACTCTACTTTGAGGAACTGCTCCACGGCACGCTGCTGCGCTTTGGGCAGGTTGTAGTGTACGCAGTTGGGCCCCGTGAGCTTGTACTCCTTGATGACATTCTTCCACGACTCCTCTGGACTGGTGTTGGCCATGTAGAGATAGACGATGTCGAAGTCCTTCAGTTGCTCCTTCACGAAGTGCGACTCCTTCAGTTTGTCCTTGCAGGGACCGCACCAGGTGCCCCAGATGTCGAGATAGACGATGCGGCCTTTGAAGGGCTCCAGAATCTTGCGGAGGATGGCCTCGCCGTCAGTCAGTCCCTCCACATCTGATGAGGGGCGCAGACACTCTGCGTTGGCCACCTCGGCCTTCTGCATGTTAATGAATTTGTCGTTCTCTGCCAGCAAGGTGCTTCTCACGGCAGGCAGCTGTATCTGGTTGAGGACAGCCATTTGGGTGCGGTTGAGTGGCTTGCGATTATGGTCCAGACGCTCGTACAGCTTCTGCGCTCTGGAGAAGTCGCGCAGCAAGGCGTCGGGATAGATAGAATCAGATATCGCCACCTCAGTCAGTATGGGGTCGATGCTCTCGTCGATGGCTGTCTCTACGTCACTCCTTTGCATAAATTCGCCAATCTGTTCTATCAGTTCCTTATTCTTCTCGTTGATAGCTTCGTAGTCTTCCTCTTTAGCCTGCTTGAACTGATTTGTCAGGTCTTGAAAACGCTTGAGGAGCGCCCTGTCTGCTTCGGAGAACTTGATGAAGCCGTCTTTCTCCATCTGCAAGAGGCTATTGCTGTCGATGGTTACGCTCTGCTTGTACTTGCTGCTGCCATGCTCAGCATCGCTAGAATAGTAGTAGAGCAGAAAGCTCATCTCTCGGGCGATGGTGTAGGGCTTGATGATGTTGGGCCACAGCAGTGAGTCGACATAGTCCTTGACGGCCTGCGGCAGCTTACCGCCTTCTGCATAGAGACTGCTCTGCATCACTTCCTCGGCAGTGGTGGCGATGTCGCCCAAGCGATGGAAGTCTTCGAATTTACGAGACAGCATGGGGTTCACGTTCATGATAGAGTCGAGCAGAGCCTGGTTGTGCTGGTACATGCCTGCCCACTGGTCTTTATAGGCCAGCAGTTGCTCTTCTGTTAGAATGTGGTGTTCGTGCAGCTGGTCAAAAGCCTTTCTGTATTGGTGAGCCAGCAGCTCGTT